>QHXZ01000067.1:20499-31600 GCA_003223165.1 Acidobacteriota bacterium | reverse complement strand
GCATCGACCTTAACTGCGACGTCGGCGAGCGCCCCGATCTGATCGCGGACGGGACGCAGGACGCCCTGATGGACCACGTCTCTTCAGTCAACGTCGCCTGCGGAGCGCACGCCGGCGACGAGGCGACGATGGAGGCCACGGTGCGCGCCGCATTGCGGCGCGGCCTGGCGATCGGTGCCCACCCCGGCTACCCGGACCGCGAGGGGTTCGGTCGCCGCGCCCTGCCGCTGGGGCACGAGGTGATCGCGCACACCGTCTACCACCAGGTCACGACGCTGGCGGCCATCGCCGCCCGCTGCGGCGCCACCCTGCGGCACGTCAAGCCCCACGGGGCCCTCTACAACCTGGCCGCTCGCGACGAGGGAGTGGCGCGCGCCGTCGCCCGCGGCGTGGCGCGCTGGCGCACGGACCTGGTGCTGGTGGGGCTGGCCGGCTCGAGGATGATCGAGGCGTTCCGCGCCGCGGGCTTCCCCGTGGCGGCGGAGGCGTTCGCCGACAGGCGCTACGAGCCCGACGGCACGCTGCGGGCCCGCACGCACGCGGACGCCTTGCTGACCGACCCCGCCATGGCCGCCGCCCAGGCGCTCGGCATCGCGACGCGCGGCTCGGCCATCGCCCCGGACGGCCGCCCCGTGGCCATCGCGGCGGCGACTCTCTGCCTGCACGGCGACACCCCGGGAGGCCCGGCCCTCGCGGCGGCGGTGGCGGCGGGCCTGCGCGCCGCCGGGGTCGAGGTCGCGCCCCTGGCTTAGGCGCCCGTCCGCGCCGGCCCCGGTCCGCTCTCCGCCTGGGTCCGCATGAAGGGGACGGCGTGGGCCATCAGCCCGCGGTTGGTGGCCAGAAGGGTGTAGTGCCCGCGATCGAGCCATTGCAGGCGCGGGCGGCCCCAGGCCCGCCACAGCCGGCGCGCCGACGCCGGCAGCATGATGCGGTCGTAGCGGCCGGCGATCAGGAAGATGCGCTCCTTCGGGACGCGCGGGCGGAAGGCTGCGGGCGAGATAATCTTCCAGGCCCGCGCCACCTTGGCCCGATCGAGCATGCCGCACGCCGCCAGGTCCTCGCGGATGTTGCGGCCCAGCTGCGTGTCGAGGATCGGCGAGACCGGCGAGTCACCCGCGCCGCCGAGGACCACGAACGCCCAGTCGCCGCGCACCGCCGCCATGAGCCCGGCCAGGTAGGCCCCCAGCGAGTAGCCGAACAGGCCGATCCGCGTGTGGCCCGCCGAGCGCAGCCAGCTCGCGGCGGCGAGCATGTCGATCACCCCCTGCCGGAACGCCTCGACGGTGAGCACCACGTCGGCGGAGACCACCAGCTCGCCGCTGTAGGCCCCGGGCGGCGTCCTCTCGAAGTGCAGCGGGTGCATGACGAAGACGACCGAGAACCCGGCGCGCACGAACGGCCTGACGTACAGGTGCTCGATCGTCCCGAGCGTGCGATGCGCCCAGCCGTGGCTGATCAGCACGACGGGGGCTCCGGGATCGCGCAGGTTGCGGTACAGGCGCCCCACCGCGACGTTCGTCTCGGGGAACTTCATCGGGTGCAGCGTCGGGAAGCTGAAGCGGATCACTTCGGCGCCGGCGATCCGCCCGACCTTCTTCTGCTCGACCGCCGGCACCGCCCCGTCGGCGTGGTAGAAGAGACCGGGATCCTCGAAGAAGGCCGGCGCGTCGAGATCGGTCCAGGCGTCCCCCTCGGTCGCCAGCACGCGCCCCCGCCGGTAGGTGATCTTGTACCAGATGCGGAAGCGGTCGAGGTGCACGTGCAGGGCCCGCCACAGGCGGGCCCTGCCGCGGCGGCGCCGCGGCGCTCGGGATGGTCTGTTCATCTCTCCTCTCAGGAAAGGTGCCGGCTGTAGAAGGTCTCCACGGGGACGCCCGGAACCCGGCGGCGCACCTCGGCGGCGAGGGCGTCGACCTCCTCGTCGAGGAGGGGCGTGACGTATGCTTCGGCCGGAGGGCGCGCCACGGTGTAGACCTGGATCAGCTTCACGCGGCCGCCCCCCTCCAGGATGTCGCGCACGCGCCCGACGTAGGCGGCGACTTCGGCCTGCGGCGGGCCCTTGCCGCCGACCTTCATGAAGAGGCTCTGCAGCACGATCGGCCGTCCGCGCGCCGTCTCGAGGATGTTCGCCAGCACCCTGGCGAAGGGGATCGTGGTCCGGTCGACGAGCCGGTAGTACTCCTCCGTGCCGGCGTCGAGCTTGAGCCAGAGCTCCCCGTGTCCCTCGTCCAGGAGCCGGACGGCCTCGCTCACCCGCGGGCGGTCGAGGAGGGTCGCGTTGCTCAGGACGACCACCTTGAGATCCTCGAGCCCGGCCTCCGCCTTGATCCGCAGGGTGTCCCGCACCACCCCGAGGAAGTTCGGGTAGCTGGTCGGCTCGCCGTCGCCCGCGAAGGTGACGTCGCGCAGCCGCCGCAGCTCCTCGGCCAGATCCCGGAACTCGGGGCGCTCGAAGAGCGCCCCGCTCTTCGCCTCCTCGAGCATGGCGCGCAGCTCGTCCCGCAGCAGCGCCTCGTCCACCTCGCGCAGCGTGGGCGGCGTGGTCCGGTCCACCTGGCAGTAGATGCAGTCCCAGTTGCAGATCTTGTCGGGGTTGAGGTTGATGCCGATGGAGATGCCGCGGGCGCGGCGCGACAGCACCGGGTAGACGTAGCGGTTCTGCCGGTAGATCCGCTCGTGCCGGCCCACCGACACGGTCCCGCCGGGAACGGCGTCGCTCTTCTCATCGGGCATGGCGCCATTATAATCGGCGCCGTGCCCAAGACGCCCGAGGCCGCGCTCGCCCGATCCCTGCTCGCCTGGTACCGCCGCCACGGCCGCGACCTTCCCTGGAGACGCACCCGGGACCCGTACCGTGTCTGGGTCTCGGAGGTGATGCTGCAGCAGACCACCGTGCGCGCGGTGGTCCCCTACTACCGCCGCTTCCTGGGACGCTTCCCCACCCTGCGCGCCTTGGCGCGGGCCCCGCTGCCGCGGGTCCTGGCCGCCTGGTCGGGCCTGGGCTACTACCGCCGCGCCCGCCACCTGCACGCCGCCGCCCGGATCATCGTGAAGGATCACGCGGGGCGCTTCCCGAGCCGCCCGGACCAGGTCCGTGCCCTCCCCGGCGTCGGCCGCTACACCGCCGGCGCCCTCCTGAGCATCGTCTTCGGGCGGCAGGAGCCGGTGGTCGATGGCAACGTGGCGCGTGTCCTGTCGCGGCTCTTCCTGATGCGCGGCGACGCGCGCGGCCGGGCCAGCCAGGAGAGGCTCTGGGACCTGGCGCGCGGACTGGTGCGGGCGGCGCCGGCCGATCCCGGCGACCTGAACCAGGCGCTGATGGAGCTGGGCGCCACGCTCTGCTCCCCCCTGGCGCCGCGCTGTCCCCTGTGCCCCGTGGCGCGCCGCTGCAGGGCGCGCGCCGCCGGGGCGCAGGAGGCGATCCCGGGGCGACGGCGCGCCCGGGCCCCGGTCGACCTGGCGGCGACCCTGGTCCTGGTGGCGCGCCGCGGCCGCTTCCTGATGCGCCGCCGCCGCAGGACCGGGCTCATGGACGGCCTCTGGGAGTTCCCGGCGCTCGAAGGGGACCAGGGCGGGGCGGGGGCGGCGGTCTCGGGGGATCTGCGGCTCGAGCCGCTGGAGCGCGTCGCCACGCTCCGGCACACCATCACCTACAGGAGGCTGCGCATCGAGGTGAGGCGGGCCCGGCTCCTGTCCGAGCCGCGCGGGCGGGACTATCGCTGGGTCAGCCCGGCCGGGGCGCGTCGCCTGCCGGCCTCGTCCCTGGTCGCGAAGGTGCTGGGGAGCCTCCCGCCCGGCCAGGCCCCCAGGCACCGCGTTTGACCGGCCTTCCGGCTCTGTGTTAGCGTTGCGGCTCGCCCATGTATCGCGTCACCGAGATCGTCGAGTTCTGCTACGGACACAGGCTCCTCCGTTACCAGGGGAAGTGCGCCCACCTGCACGGCCACAACGGCAAGGTCGAGATCGAGCTGGCCTCGGGCTCGCTCAACGCGCAGTCGATGGTGGCCGACTTCTCCGACATCGGGCGGATCGTCAAGAGCTGGATCGATCAGAACCTCGACCACCGCATGCTCCTGCACCGCGACGATCCGCTGGTGGAGGTGCTGCGCCGCCACGACGAGCCGGTCTTTCTCATGGACAGCGACCCCACGGCGGAGGCGATCGCCCGGCTGATCTGCGAGTATGCCGTGTCGCAGGGGCTCAAGGTGTCGGAGGTGCGGCTGTGGGAGACCGACACGTCGGTGGCCTCCTACACCCCCGCCGGACGCTGATGCCGGGTCCCCCCGCGGGCCTCGGGGCCCGTTGAGCCTCCTGCGCGAGAGCTTCGCCGCCATCAACGCCCGCTTCCACCTCGCCGGGTTCTGCGCCCTGGCGGATCTCCTCCTGGTGATCACCGCGGACGCCGCGGGAGACGACCCGGCCTACATCGTCCCGGTCTGCATGATGGTGACCATCCGCTTCCTGACGCTGTACGGGATCCTGGGGCTGGTGTTCCAGGCCGCCTCGGGGCGCACCGGAGGCATCTCCTTCGCGCGCTACGCCTCGGCGCTCGCCCGGCCGTTGCTCTGGCTGCAGCTCAAGGCGTTGATGATCGCCTTGCCGATCGCCAGCCTGCTCGCCGGCCTGGGACTGTTCGGATACCTCCTGGCCACCGGATCGCCCGCCACCCCCGATGAACACCGCGCGGCGCTCGAGCTCTGGGGTGGGACGCTCTTCGATCTGGCGTTCTCGCTCCTGCTGCTGTACAGCACGCCGCTCTGCATCCGCTCGCGGGAGCGCGGCGAGCGGGGCCCGCACGTGAGGCAGGGCTGGCAGATCCTGTGGGCCTCGGGGTCCGAGTCTCTCCCGCTCGTGGGCCTCCTTGCGACCGTGGCCGCCATCCACGCGGGGCTGCTGTACCTGAGGGGTCCCGAGGCCCAGGACGCGCCCCCCGACATCCCGATGGCGCTCGGCCTCCTGGTCTGCTCCTACCTCGAGCTGGTGGCGCTCTACGGGGCGGCGCGCGTCGTCCTGCGGCGCCTCGAGCCGGGCTTGAGCGCCGACCCGGGCCTGACCGAGCGCGGCGCCTCGAGCGCGCCCGGGCCTCCCGCGTAGAAGGTCGGGTCGCGGATCCCCGCCCGGCGGAACGCCTCGACCCGCTCGGCGCACTTGCAGCAGTCGCCGCAGTGCCGCCCCCCGCGCCCGGGGTTGATGCATGAGAAGGTACGCTCGAGCCGGAGCCCGCGGCCACGGCGGATCACCTGGTGCTTTTTGAGGCTGCGGTAGGGCGTGCTTATCGTCAGGGGCGCTCCGAGGCCGGCGCGCAGCGCCCGCTCCATGGCGCGCAGGAAGGCCACGCTTCCGTCGGGGAACGGGTTGGCGCTGAGGATCCCTGAGATCAGGACCGGTATCCGCCGCAAGGCGCAGAAGGTCGCCGCCTTCGAGAAGAGCGCGATGTTGCGCCCCGGGAGGTAGACCGAGGCGTCTCCCGCGTGGTAGCCGGGAGGGTGGCGGCCCGAGGTGCTCCAGTGGTCGCCGTAGAGGTCGGTCATCGGCACGTCGACGAACGCCAGGGGCCGCAGGCGCGCCGATCGCAGCGACCTCAGGTAGCTCCGCAGCGCGCGCACCTCGGTCGGCTCCCAGCGCAACCCCGCGCGCACGTAAAGCGGTTGCACGCTTCGGAACGATCGCAGGGCGTCGCGCACCAGGACCGCCGAATCGAGCCCGCCGCTCACCAGCACGCAGGCGGCCCCCCGGGCGGAGCGGACGCCGCGGCTCCTTCCCTTCCTCGGCCTCTTCGCCAACGGGGACCCCCTGGGCGCGGGCCCGGCCCGCGAAATGAAAAGGCCCCCTGAACCGGGGGCCTCGATGTCGGACGGATGCGGCGGCGCCTCAGCGCAGCTTGTTGGTCGGCTTCCTCGGAGGATCGTTCGCCGGCCGCGGCGTGACCGGGGGGTTCGGCTTGAAGGACGGGGTGAGGTCCTTGTTGATGACCGCCCACTCGGGTGACTCCTCCTCGGTCTCCACGATCGCCTCGATCGGACACTCCGGCAGGCAGGCGCCGCAGTCGATGCACTCCTCGGGGTTGATGATCATGAAGGCTTCGCCCTTGTAGTCGCCCGGGTGTATGCAGTCGACCGGGCACACGGCCACGCAGGTTGCGTACCGCTCGCCCAGGCACTTCTCCGTGATGACGTAGGACACGTCGAAGACCCTCCTCTGAAGTTTTCCTCGTCCCGCCTACGGGGAGGGAATGGTAGCACACAAGACATGCCTCGTGTAAAGCCCGCGGCGTCGCCCTTGCCGAGGTCCCCACCCGCGAAGGCCGCTCATTGCGGCCGCCATACCGGCGCCTATATTGGCGACGTAGCCGCGTGGCAGGCGCATTTCGGATCCGTAACGCCGGGGGCACAACGTGACCGACGCCCGAGCCCGACGCACTCTCATCGCCTTCCTGGTCATCCTCACCCTCGTCGTCTTCCTGCGCCTCGCCTCGTCGGCCCGCGGCTCGACGCCGTCCGGGGCCGACTCGGGATTCCGGTCCGCCTCGGGCCCGGCCCATCCCCGGGTCGCCGCCGCCGGGACCGGCCCGGGGACCGCGCCGGTCGCCATGCAGATCGAGGAGAGCGGCGGGCTGCTGCTGGCGGCCTCGACGGCGCACCGCACGCTCGTCCTGCGGGGGCTGCAGCCCCGTTCCGGCGATCTGGAGCTCGACTGGGAGGCCCGCGTGGCGGGCGATCTGGCCGCGCGCGGCACCGGCACGGTGGTGGCGCGCTCGGGAGGGGTGTCGCGCCTCGTCCTGTCGATCCCCCTGCCGGCCGTCGAGCGCCCGGCCGGTCTGGAGCTGGAGGTGCGGGCCCGCGACGCCGGCCGGCTGGCGGGCGAGGCGATCTTCCCGTTCACTCTCTACCCGGCCGGGGCCCGGCCGCTGGCCGACCTCCTGGCCCACGCCAGGGTGGCGCTCTACGACCCCGAAGGGAAGGCGGCCCCCGCTCTGGCGTCCCTCGGCCTGTCCCCCGAGGTGGTCCGGGCCCCCGAGAACCTGGCCCTGTACCGCGGCGACTTGATCGTCGTCGGGCCCGGCGGGTTCGCCCGGGGCCGCGAGGCGCTCGGTCCGGTGCTGGCGGCGAGGGCCCGCTCGGGGATGCCGGTCCTGATCCTCGACCAGCCCTCGCTTCCGGGGACCCTGAGCGAGGACTTGAGGCTGTGGCCTTCGTTCAGCGTCTCACCGGAGACCTCGGTGCTGTTCTCCGCCGGGCACCCGATCCTGGACGGCCTGGCGGGTGCCGGCGGGGCGGCCTACTTCGCCTCGGCCAGGAGCGGCGTGCGGCCGCTCCTGCCGCCGACGCGCGGCAACTTCCGCATTGTGGCCGAGCTGCGGGTGCGCAGCGGTCCGGCTCTCGAGGAGGGGGTCTCCCTGCTCGAGTTCGCCCTGGGCTCCGGAACGATCGTGGCCGCGCAGGCGGCCCTGTGCGATGATTTCCGGAGCGACGCACGCGCCCGCATCCTGTTGGCGAACACCCTCGCCTACCTCCTCGGCGGACCGCGTCCCATGAAGAAGACCGTCCTGTACGGGCAGTCCCTCGACGACCTGCCGGCTTGCCTGTCCGCCCTCGGTCCGCGCGCCCTTCCGGCGCCGGCCGATCTCGAGGGCGTGGAGGTCCTGCTCATGCCGGGCGACTGGCGCGCGCCGCGGCTGCGAGGCGCGCGCGGCCTTCCGCCGCTGGCCCGCGTCGCGAGCTTCCTGCACGAGGGGGGGACGGTGCTCCTGCTCAATCCCCAGACGCTGGTGCTGGATTTCCTGCGCGGCCTCAGCGGAGCGGGCGTCTACTTCGAGGCGGCGCCGGATCTCTTCCCGGCGCGCGACCAGGCAGGCGAGCCGGGCCTGCTGCAGGGGATCGGCCCCGAGGACCTGGCCCTCCTGGCGCGCCCCGGCCGTGCCGAATTCCGCCTGCGCGCCCTCCCGGGGGCCGACGGCGTCGAGCCGACGCTCATCATCCCCGGCCTGGCGCGCTACCGCGTCGGCGCCGGGACCCTGGTGGCGCTGGCCCTGCCCGACACCGGCGACTGCTCCCTGCCCCGCATCTCCAGCCTGCTCGCCCGGCTGCTGACGAACCTCGGCGTGCCGCTCGATCCCGGCCCGGGAATCGACCCCGAAGCCATCACCCGGCTGAGCGAATAGTCCCCGCGCGCCCTATAATGGCGCGCCGCCCGCCGGCTCCGTGGCATGGCGCTCCGCGCGCCCGCGAGCGGCGGCGAGGAATCTCCATGCCGGTCCGCGTGGCGATCAACGGGTTCGGCAGAATCGGCCGGATGGTGCTGCGCGCCGCCAAGCAGCGGCGCCTGGACGTCGATTTCGTGGCCATCAACGACGTGGCCGACCTCGAGCCGCTGGCGATGGTCCTCAAGTACGACTCCATCCACGGCCCCTATCCGGGCACCGTCGACTGGCGCGAAGAAACGCTGGTGGTGGACGGCGACGCCATCCGCGTCTTCAAAGTGGGGGACAAGCGGGCCGCGGACCCATTCGCCTTTCCCTGGAAAGATCTGGGAGTCGACGTGGTGGTCGAATCCTCGGGGATCTTCCGGCGCGACGCGGAGCTGCGGCGCCACCTCGACGCCGGCGCGCGCAGGGTGCTGCTCACGGTGCCGGGCCAGGACCGGCTGGACGCGACCATCGTCCTCGGAGTGAACGACGGGATCCTGAGGGCCGACCACCGCATCGTCAGCAATTCCTCCTGCACCACGAACTGCGCCGCCCCGGTCGCCAGGATCCTGGAGGAGGCCTACACCATCCGTCAGGGGTTCCTCAGCACGGTGCACGCCTACACCAACGACCAGAGGCTGTTCGATTACCCGCACAAGGACATGCGGCGCGGCCGCATGGCGGCGCTCAACATCGTCCCCACCTCCACCGGCGCCGCCCGGGCGCTGGGGCTCGTCATCCCTTCCCTCGAGGGGAAGGTGGAGGGGCTCGCCTTCCGCGTGCCGGTGCCCTCGGGATCGGTCGTCGACCTCACGGTCTCGACGGAGAAGAAGGCCGACGTGCAGGAGATTCACGACCTGATGCGGCGGGCCGCCGAAGGGACGATGAAAGGCATCCTGCGCGTGTCGACCGACCCGATCGTCTCGGCCGACATCGTCGGCGATCCCCACTCGGCGGTCTACGACGCGCCGCTCACGCAGGTTCTGGGGGGGCGCATGGTCAAGGTAGTCGCCTGGTACGACAACGAGTGGGCCTACGCCATGCGCGTCGCCGAGCTGATCCCGAAGCTCCACGCCCTCGGCCCGTGAGGGCGCCCCTCGTTCTCCTGCCGGCGCTGCTTGGCCTCTCCGCGCTGGCCACCGGGCCGGTCGATGCCGCCGCCTACTCCCCCGCCCGCGAGCCGGTCCTCAAGCAGATCCACCTCCCGCACCATTATTACTACCGCGAGATGTACCTGCCGCAGGCGACCAGCGGCCCCGGAAGCGCGGCCTGGTCGCCGGACGGGCGCTCGATCGCCGTCTCGATGCAGGGTTCGCTCTGGCGGCTCGACCTGGCAGAGGACGGCTCGGGGCGCCTGGCCGCCGTCGCCACCCAGCTCACCTCGGGGCCCGGCTATGACTACCAGCCCGACTGGTCCGCCGACGGACGTTTCATCGCCTACGCCTCGTATCGTGAGGACGCCGTCGAGCTGTGGCTCCTCGAGACGGCGACCGGCCGCGCGCGGCCGCTTACCCGGAACCGGGCCGTCAACGTCGAGCCGCGCTGGTCCCCCGACGGCCGCCGCCTGGCCTTCGTCTCCACGCTCCACGAGGGACGCTTCCACATCCACACGCTGGCGCTCGGAGAGGACGGGGAGCCGGGCGCCGTGGAGCGCCTGACCGAGGACCACGACAGCGGATTGCCGCGCTACTACTACAGCCGCTTCGACCACTTCCTCTCCCCCGTCTGGTCGCCGGATGGGCGCGAGATCCTCTTCGTGTCGAACCGCGGCCACCTCATGGGGACGGGAGGCTTCTGGCGCATGGAGGCCCGGCCGGGAGCGGAGGCGCGCGAAATCCATTACGAGGAGACCAACTGGAAGGCCCGTCCCGACTGGTCACCCGACGGCCGGCGGGTCGTCTATGCCTCGTACGAGGGACGGCCCTGGCACCAGCTCTGGCTGATGACCAGCGAGGGGGGCGATGTCCTTCCCCTCACCTACGGCGATTTCGACATGGTCGACCCTCGCTGGTCGCGGGACGGCCGGCGCATCGCCTGCATCTCCAATGAGGGCGGCAATACCTCGCTCCGGGTGATCGACCTGCCGGGCGGCCGGAGGCGCGCCGTGGAGATCCGCTCACGGCATCCCCTCGGGCCGGTGGGCCGGCTGCTGATCCGCACCCTGGACGCCGGGACCGGGCGGGCCGTGGCGGCGCGCCTCTCCGTCACCGGGCCGGACGGCCGTTCCTTCGCCCCGGACGACGCCCTGCGGCACGCCGACGAGGCGTTCGACCGTGCCGAGCGCCCCTTCGAGTACGCCTACTTCCACAGCGCGGGGGTGGCCCAGATCACCGTCCCGGCGGGTCGGCTCAGCATCGAGGCCACGCACGGACTCGAGTACCGCGTGGAGCGGCGGCAGATCACGGTCGCGCCCGGCTCCACCCGCATGGAGAGGATCGTCCTGCGGCGCCTCGACGACCTGCCGGCGCGCGGCTGGTGGAGCGGCGATCTGCACGTGCACATGAACTACGGCGGCGCCTACCGCAACGATCCGGCGCGCCTGGCCTCCCAGGCCCGGTCCGAGGATCTGCACGTCGTGGAGAGCCTGATCGTCAACAAGGAGCAGCGCATCCCGGACGTCGCCTACTTCACCGGCCGGCCCGATAAGGTCTCCTCGCCCGGGCTGCTGATCGTGCACGGCCAGGAATTCCACACCAGCGTCTGGGGGCACCTGGGGCTGCTCGGCCTCCTCGATCACCTGCTGCTGCCGGACTACGCCGGCTACGCCAACACGGCCGCGGCCAGCCTCTACCCGGACAACGCCACCGTCCTCGACCTGGCGCACGCCCAGGGAGCGTGCGCCGGCTACGTCCACCCGTACGACACGCCGCCCGATCCCTCCCGGCGTGACGAGCCGCTCACCCACTCCCTGCCGGC
>QHXZ01000067.1:11931-20492 GCA_003223165.1 Acidobacteriota bacterium | reverse complement strand
GTCGGATTCAGCGACCACCTGACGACCGCCGCGGTCTGGTACCGTCTGCTCAACTGCGGCTTCCGCCTTCCGGCGGGCGCCGGCACGGACGCCATGGCCAACTTCGCTTCCCTGCGGGGTCCCGTGGGGATGAACCGGGTCTTCGTCGAGGCCGGACCGCGCCTCGACCACGCCAGGTTCCTCGCGGCCCTGAAGGCCGGCCGGAGCTTCGCGACCAACGGGCCCCTGCTCTCCTTCACCCTCGGCGGCCGGCGGCTGGGGGACGAGCTGGCGCTGCCGGAAGGACGGCACTCCATCGAGGCGCGGGCGACGCTGCGCTCCATCGTGCCGGTCGACCACCTGGAGATCGTCGGCGGCGGAAAGGTGGTCGCCGACCTGCCGCTGGCCGGCGACCGCACTTCCGCCACCTGGACCGGCCGCATCCCGATCGACTCCAGCGGCTGGTACTCCCTGCGCGCCTACGGCGACCGCCCCCGGCACCCGGTGCTCGACGTCTATCCCTACGCCACCACCAGCCCCGTCTACGTCAGCGTGGGCGGCCGGCCGGCGCGCTCCCGCGCCGACGCGGAGTTCTTCCTGGCCTGGATCGACCGCCTGCTCGACGCGGCGCGTGCCCACGGCGGCTGGAACACGGAAGAGGAGAAGGATCGGGTCCTGTCGAGCCTGGGAGGGGCCCGCGCCGAGTTCCAGCGACGCGCGTCGGAATGAGACCCGGGCGCGCGCGCCCGGAGCCTTCGGTCAGGGCCGGCCGGGCAGCACCGTCTCCATGAAGCGCAGCGTTTCCTCCCCGAGACGCTCGTAGTCGCCGCCGAAATGGTGCGATCCGGGGAGCAGGATCACCCGGCGCCGCGCCTCCCCGTCGAGCGAGGGGCAGACCGACTCCTCGTCCCTCTCCGGCGCGAGACAGAGCACCGGCAGGTCGGCCAAGTGGCGCACGTGGTCGAGGACGCGGTGCGGCGTCGGCTTCTCCTTGCCGCGCAGCCAGTCGGTCAGGTGCACCTCGAAGGAGGCGTACGGCCCCGGCGCGATCAGGATCAGCCCGGCGAGACCGCCCGGGCCAGGCTCCGGACGGTCCAGCACCACCGGCACCACCTCGGCGCCGAACGAGTACCCCCCGGCGAAGACCGGCGCCCCCTCGCCGCGCGCCGCATCGATCAGGCGCCGCAGGTCGGCGGCGGCCTCCTCCGGCTTCCTCTCGTCCCAGAAGTACTTCATGGCGTTGAGGCCGATGGTGGAGACGCCGCGGGCGGTCCGTCCCCCGAAACCAGCACGAGGATGCCTCTCGGCCGGTCGGTCAGGCTCAGGACGAGCGGCAGCCCCAGCTTCCCGAGGGAGGCCGTGAGATCGGAGGCGGCGGCTCCGGGACGGGGCGCGCCTGGGCTCACGACGGGACCGCCGGCGTCCGGGGCCACGCCAGGCGTGCCCGCGGCGGCCAGGGTGGCGCAGAGCAGGAGAGGGACGATCACGGATCTCCTTCCGGGAACGCGGAGGAGATCATACGACCCGGGGTGTAAAAGGAAAGGGCGCGGCCTGTCGGGACCGCGCCCTCCCTGAGTTCCGGATCTCGCTGACGCGTGAGCCGGATTACGACTTCTTCTGAGCCGGCTTCGCCACGTTGAGCTCTTCGGCGATGTCCACGTTGTCCTTCTTCTCGTACTTCACCGTGACCGAGTCGCCCGGCTTCAGCTCTTCCAGCGTGCCCGGCTTGCCATGGATCATCACCTTGGCCTTCTCGGCGATGGTGAAGCTCATCTCCTTCGCTTCGCCACCCTTCGCCGTCTCCTTCACGGTGATGCTCCTGGCGCTCGCGTCGATGCTCACCACCTCACCAACCACCCGGTGGTGCTGCTCGGACGCCTTCTTCTGGGCCGCGACGGCGGATGACACCATCCCCACCACGAACAGCGCGGCCAGAGCTACCACTGCGAGCTTCTTCATGCTGTTTCACCTCCCTCCAGTGTTGTCAGTGCATGAACTACCTCGAAAGAAGAAAGCAAGCGCGGTGCCAGGGGGCGAGGGAGGCGCGGCAGAAGGCTGGAAGACATGGCAGGACAGAGGCTTAAGGGGCGTCAGGCGGCCGGACGGAGCATCTCCGTGCTGCCGTAACGAGGCTCCCGCCTTCACCAAATGGTGCAGGGGTGCACCAACCGGAACGCACGAGGCTACTTGATCTCGGCCTCCGGTGCGACCGGGACGGCCCCCGCGGAGCCGGCCGCCCCATCCCCGACCTCCCCTTCCTCCTCGGCCCCGAGCGCCTCCCCCCGGGCGCCGCGCGACAAGCCGAACTTCTCGAGGCGGTACTGGAAGGTGCGGCGGGTCATGCCGAGGAGCCGCGCGGCGCGCGACACGTTCCCGCCTTTGCGCAGCGCTTCCTTCAGCAGATCGCGCTCGAGAGTCTCGAACGACATGCCGGAGTCGGGGATCTCGATCGGCAGCGGCCCGGCCGTCCCCCGCTGGCGCAACTCTTGAGGGAGGCCCTCGACCGTGATCATCGGCTGCTCGGCGAGCAGGACCGCCCGCTCGATGGCCGATTCGAGCTGCCTCACGTTCCCCGGCCAGGGAAAGTTCATCAGCACCGAGAGGGCCCGGCCGTCGATGCCGCGCACCGTCTTCCCGGCGGCGCCGGCGTGGCGGGTGATGAAGTGGTCCACCAGGCGTGGGATGTCGGTGGTCCGTTCGCGCAGCGGCGGCAGCATGATCGTCAGGACGTTCAGCCGGTAGTAGAGGTCCTCGCGGAAGCGGCCCTCGCGTCCACCGGGATCGAGGCGTTCCCCCCGACCCGGCGGATCTCCTTCTCCTGCAGCGCCCGCAGGAGCTTGGCCTGCATGGCCATGGGGAGGTCCCCCACCTCGTCCAGGAAGAGGGTGCTCCCCGAGGCTTCCTCGAAGAGGCCGACCTTGCGCGCCACGGCGCCGGTGAAGGCGCCGCGCTCGTGGCCGAACAGCTCGCTCTCGAGGAGCGGCTCGGGAATGGCGGCGCAGTTGATGGCGTGGAACGGACGGGAGGCGCGCGGCGAGTTGTAATGGATGGCGCGGGCGATCAGCTCCTTGCCGGTGCCCGACTCGCCGTAGATCACCACCGTCGAGGCGCTCGGGGCCACCTTCATCACCAGGCGCGAGACTTCCTGCATCTTGCCGTGGTCCCCGATGACGTTCGTGAGGGAGAAGCGGTCGACGAGCTGCTCCTGCAGGGCCTGGTTCTCGCGCAGCAGGCGTGTCTTCTCCATGGCCCGGCGCACGGCCAGCACGACCGTGTCGCGCACCAGCGGCTTCGTCAGGTAGTCGAACGCCCCCTTCTTCATGGCCTCGACGGCCGTGTCGATGGTCCCGTGCGCGGTCATGATGATGACGCAGGAGTCCGGGGTCACGCGGGCGGCCTCCTCGAGGAGGCTGATGCCGTCGCGCCCGGGGAGCTTCAGGTCGGTGAGGATGACCGCCGCCGGCGCATCGCGCAGGGCGGTCGTGGCGCTCTCGGCGGTGGCCGCCGTGTCGATGTCGTATCCCTCGCGCGCCAGGATGGTCTTCAAGATTTCGAGCTGGCGCGGCTCGTCGTCGACCAGGAGCACCCGGTTCGGCTCCATCAGGCGGCGTCCTGGGAGGCCGCGCTCTCGCCCGGGCCGGCGGTCGGAAGCTCGATGCGGAAGGTCGTCCCGGCCCCCGGGGCGCTCTCGACCTGGATCTCCCCGCCGTGGTCCTGCACGATGCGCTGCGTGATGGCCAGCCCGAGCCCCACGCCCGCCTCGCGCGTCGAGAAATACGGCTCGAAGATCCGCTCCAGGTCGCCGGGATCGATGCCCACGCCGGTGTCGCGGAAGATGATGGCCAGGGACGGCGCGGCCGATCCGTTGCGCCGCAGGCGGCCGCCCGTGGCCTCGACCTCGAGCCGGCCGCCGGTCGGCATGGCCTGGATGGCGTTCATCGCGACGTTGAGGAAGCAGGTGCGCAGCCCCTCGGGGTCGGCCTGCACCATGGGCAGGTCGCCCTCCGTCCGGCGGGCGATCTCGATCCGCTGCTCGCGCGCCTTGGCCGCGGTCAGCGACAGCACGTCCTCGAGGATCTCCTCGGCGCGGCAGGCGCGCAGGGCCAGGCGCGGCGGGCGGCCGTAGCTGAGGAAGTCGCTCACCATGCGGTTCAGGCGCGTCAGCTCGTCGCGCACCGAGGTGATGGTCCTGAGGTACTCCTGCGCCCGCGCGGGGTCTCCCGGCCGGAACTCGGTCCCCAGGTGGTCGATGCTGAGGCTGATCAGGTTCAGGGGGTTGCGGATCTCGTGCGCCACGGCCGCCGCCAGCTTGCCGATGGCGGAGGCCCGCTCCGCCCGGCGCAACCGCGCCTCGAGCGCGCGCTGCTCGCTCAGCCGCTCCACCATCTGGTTGAACGTGCCGATCAGCTTCCCGACCTCGTCCTGCCGGCGCGTCTCGACGCGCCGCGACAGGTCGCCGTCGGCCACGCGGCCGGCAGCCTTGGCCAGCCTGTCCAGGTCGCGCGTCACCCGGAAGGAGAGCGCCACGACACCAGCCATCCCCAGCAGGAAGACCGCCGCCGTCGCCACCAGCCGCCGCCGCATGGCGTCCTGGATCAGCGCGTCGAAGTCGTCGAGCAGCATGTGCAGGCGCACGTAGCCGCGTTTCTCGTTGTCGACGATGATCGGAATGTCGAAGCTGTAGTGCACGTGACCCGGGTTCTCGACCACGTCCTCGTCCCCGAGCGTGCCGGTGATCACCACGTTCTGGCCGTGGCGCGTCAGGCGCGGGGGGCCGAGCTTCTTGCCGACCTTGGCCTGGTTCGAGGAAGCGACCACCTCCTTCTCGTTGCTCAGGATCGAGATCTCCTTCACGCCGCGGCTCGACAGCCCCTGCACGTACTCCTTCAGCAGCGTGTCGTCCGAGGTGCCCTGCGAGGTGAGCTGCTGCACGCTGATCTGCAGCGCCTGCGAGAGCGACCCGATCTGGTCCTGCACCTGGTCGAGGAGGGCCGACTCGAAGTGGGAGTACACCAGGAACGAGGTCGTCAGGCTGAGCAGCATCATCGACAGGACGATGAGCAGGAGCCGCGTGCCGATGCGCAGGCCGCGCAGGGGGTTGGTCACCGGAGCACCTCGCGGAAGGGCCTTACGGGACGGAGATTCTAGCACCGAAGGGGCCGCGCGCCCATCGGCACGGGGTCCGTGCGACGGGCCGGGAGCCCCCGGGAGAGGCCGGTGGGTGACGCTAGTAAACGAGGAAGGCGCCGAGCAGGACCTGGTAGTCCGGCGCGCCATCGCTGAGAGGGAACGCTATGGCGCCGCGCAGGCCGCCGCGGCGTTCCGACCCGAAGGTCTGCAGGCCGACTGTGAGGCGCGAATCCGACGTGGCGCCCTTGAACCGCTCGCTCTCATAGGTCCCCTCGATCACGAACGTGACGCGGGCGGTGGCGGGCAGGATGATGCCCGCGCCGGCGAGCAGCGAGTCTTTCGTGTCGGGGAACGGGGGATCCGTGCGGCCGTTGAGGCGGATGCCGGCGTCGGCCGTCAGCGTGACCGCGTCGAGGTCGGCGCGGTAGGCGCCGAACAGCTCGAGATCGCTCCGGCCCGTGCCCAGCCCTTTGTTCTCGTTCGCCGTGGGAAGCTTGAGGAGAGTGCCCAGAGCGAAGCGGCCGTGGCCGGGCCCCGGGAGCCGGTACTTGGCGAACAGGTCGACGTCGGAGAGGCCCGACTCGCTCGGGCCGCTCTCGGGCCGGACGTCCAGGAAACCGAAGCGCAGCCCCGCCCCGAGGTCCGGAACCACCTTGAAGGCGATGAGCGGCCCGATGGTGTGCCGGCTGCCGGAGGCCAGGTTGTCGTACTGGTACTGCCCCTCCACCCACCCCCCCGAGCTGATCGCCGCGTCCTCCACGAAGCGCTGGAAGAGCCGCCGCGTGCTGCGGTCGCCGGCCGTCGCCGGCTTCGGCCGGGGAGCGGGCTGCTGCGCCAGGGCCTCCGGGCTCGCGGCGGCCGCGGCGGCGGCCAGCAGCACGAGCGCCGCCACGCGGAGGGCCGCGGCGCGGCATCCCGCGACGGCAGGCTGGACCCGTGATCGAAGAGGCATGGGGTCTCCTACGTGGGTGAGGCCCCGCTTCTACCTCATCGGGGCCCCGCTTTGCAAGCCCCCCCGGTGCCCCGCTGAGGTATCTTGGTGCGCCACGGCCCCGGGAGATCGCGATGTCCATGAAGGCTCTTCCCCTGATCCTTCTGCTGGCCGGCCTGGCCCGGAACGGAGCATCGGGCGCCCCGCGCGCGGCGGGGGCGCCGGCGGCTCCTGCGGCCGCCGGCAGCCGGGCGATCGCCGCGGAGGACCTCTACCGCTTCCGCTGGATCGCCGATCCCCGCATCGCGCCCGACGGCTCGCGCGTGGTCTTCGTCCTGGAGAGCGTCTCGGCCGATCGCAAGGCGTACGACACCGACCTCTACGTCGTCCCGGCCGCCGGAGGGGAGCCGCGCCGGCTCACCTCGGGGCACGGTGATTCGGCGCCCCGCTGGTCCCCGGACGGCGGCAGCATCGCCTTCCTCCGGCCGGTGGCGGGCGTGCCGCAGATTCATCTCGTCCGGGCGGAGGGTGGCGAGGCCAGGGCCCTCACCTCGCTCCCCCGGGGGGCGGCCTCGCCCGCCTGGTCCCCCGATGGAGGCGCCCTCGCCTTCACCTCCACGACGAGGCCGGACGGCGGCGGCCCGGCTCCCGGCGACAGCGACGTGCGCGTCGTCACGCGGCCGGAGTTCCGCGCCGACGGCCAGGGGTACCTCGACCCGGGGGAGCCGGCGCACGTCTGGAGCGTGTCGCTCGAGGACGGCGCCTGCAGGCCGCTGACGCGGGGGCCGTTCGAGGAGGCGGAGCCGTTCTTCTCGCGCGACGGCGCGCGCATCTACTTCACCTCGGACCGCCGGCCGGCGCCGTGGTACGAGCCGGAGGACGAGGATCTCTTCTCGATCCAGCGCGACGGCGGCGGCTGGCGCAAGGAGGTGGACATCGACGGCCCGATCCACTCCCCGGCGCTGTCGCCCGACGGCCGCGCGGTCGCCTTCGTCGGCTGGATCAACCCCCCGACCGAGCGCGTGCGCTCCTACGACCAGCCCGACCTGCTGGTGTGGGAAGGAGGGGGCGAGCTGCGCAACCTGACCCTCGAGTTCGACGGCGATCTGGGGAACGCCATCCAGTCCGACCAGTTCGCGCCGCGCGCGCAGGCGCCGATCCCGGTCGCCTGGACCGGGGACAGCCGCGGGCTCCTGACGATCGGCGGCCTCGGCGGGCGCTCCGGGCTGATCCGCCTGGAGCGGGCCACCGGCAAGCAGTCGCTCGTCGAGTGGAGCGATCGGACCGTGAGCGCGTTCTCCGCCACCCCGGACGGCCGGCGAGCCGTCCTGCTCGCGGGCAGCGCGACCGAGATCGGCGACCTCTACCTCTACGAAGCGGGCCGGAAGGGGCTCGGGCGGCTCACCGAGGTCAACCGGGATCTCTTCCGGGGCCTCCGGATCGCCGCGCCCCGCCCGCTGGCCTACAAGAGCTTCGACGGAGAGCGGATCGAGGGGTGGCTCTTGAGGCCCGACCTCCCCGGGGAAGGGACGAGGAGCCCGCTGGTGCTCGAGATCCACGGCGGCCCCCACCTCGCCTACGGCCATGCCTTCAGCCACGAATTCCAGTGGCTCGCCGCCCAGGGTTACGGCGTCCTCTACGTCAATCCGCGCGGCAGCGCCACCTACGGCCAGCGCTTCGGCAACCTGATCCAGTACCGCTTTCCCGGGGACGACTTCAAGGACCTCATGGCGGGGGTGGATGCGGCGCTGGCGCTGGGATGGGCCGATCCGGCCCGCCTCGGAATCACCGGCATCAGCGGCGGGGGCCTGCTCACCAACTGGGCCATCGGCCACACCGACCGTTTCGCGGCGGCGGTGGCCCAGAACTCGATCGCCGACTGGATTTCCTTCTACTACACCGCCGACTTCGCGATGTTCACTCCCTTCTGGTTCCGCAACCCCCCCTTCCTGGACCCCCAGGGGTACCTCGACCGCTCCCCCGTCAGCTTCGCCGCCAGCATCCGTACTCCTCTCATGATCCTGCATTCGGAGGATGACCTGCGAACCCCGATCGGCCAGGGCGAGGCGATCTTCCGGGCCCTCCTGGCCCAGAGGAAGAAGGCCGTGATGGTGCGCTTCCCGGGTGAGAGCCACCTGCTGTTCGCCGCCGGCCAGCCGGTGCATCGCGTCGAGCGGCTGCGCCACATCCGCAACTGGTTCGACATCCACCTGAACGGCCGGCCGAACCCCCTCTACGACGACCCGCGCGGCAACGAAACCGTAACGCCCTGAAGACGATCGTCGGCATTCTGCCAGTTGCGCGGGCGCCCCGCCCGCCGTACCTCTTCCTTCAAGGCGGACATATGACAACTCATTTCGGCTACAGCGCAGGCAGGCCCCAGGTGTGGGCCGTCGGAGGCGGCAAGGGGGGGACCGGCAAGTCTCTCGTGGCCGCCAGCCTGGCGATCCACCTCGCCCAGATGGGACGCCGCGTGGTGCTCGTCGACGGCGACCTGGGCACTCCCAACCTGCACAGCGTC
>QHXZ01000067.1:0-11758 GCA_003223165.1 Acidobacteriota bacterium | reverse complement strand
TCATGGACTTCTTCTCCATCGCCGACCGGGGCCTGCTGGTCATCCTTCCCGAGCCCACCTCGATCGAGAACTGCTACCGCTTCCTCAAGGCGGCCTTCCTGCGCCGCCTGCAGCACCTCGGCCGCACGCTGGGGCACCAGCCGATCATCGACCTGGTGATGCGCCACCGCGCGCGCGCCGGCCTGGGCCGCCCGTGGGAGATCATGGAGGAGATCCGCCGCGTCGACTCGTGCGTGGCGGAGACGCTGGAGGGGCAGATGGAGGGGTTCCTGCCGCACCTGATCGTGAACCAGGCGCGCGACCACCAGGACGTCCGGCTGGGGGACGCGATGCAGATCGCCTCCGAGCGCTTCCTGGGCATCCCGCTGCGCTTCGCGGGCGCCATCCCCTACGACCCGGTGCTGGTGCGCAGCGTCAAGTCGCGACGGCCCTACATGCTGGAGTACCCGCGATCGCGCACCTCCGAGTCGTTCCGGGCCGCGGCCGAGACGATCGACTCCGCCGCGCTCGGGACGGCGCTGGCGGGCGCCACGGGCCTGCTCGATCCCCGCGGCGCGGCGCGTCCCATCCCCTTCCCGCGCGACCCCTACCGCATCCTCGATCTGCCCGCCGGAGCCGCCCCCGCCGCGATCACCGAAGCCTACATGCGGCTGCGCTCCGCCCTGCGCTCCGACTCCCCCGCGCTCCTTTCACTCGACTGCGGCTACGAGCGGCGCTTGGCCCTGGCCGAGGTGGAGGAGGCGTACCGCATCCTGTCCCGCAACGTCTCCGCAGGCTCGCCGCGCATGGATCCGCCGGCGGCGCGCAGCGCGCCGCGCATCGCCGCGCACCCCTTTCTGCCGGCGCGGCCCCGCGCCGTCACGCTGTTGTAGGGCACCGCCCCCTTCGGCTAACATCCCCGCCGCTCAATCCTAGGAGCCTGTCCGGGAAATCGCAATGGCCGCGCACAGGGGGCTTGCGGCCTCAGGCAAGGCGCGAGGAGGAAGCGATGGGGAGCCATCGCTGACGACGAGCAACGCCGCATCAGGCCGCAACCCCCCTGTGCCCTCCGGGTTCGGGCGGCGTGGGGCCGTCTGCTTCGTTGCTGCTCCTTGACGATGGATCCCCATCGTCGCGTCGCAGCGCCTCGCATCCGGCCCCACGGCGTCCCGAACGCGGCCGTTGCCATTTCCCGGACAGGCTCCTCGACAAGCACGACGCACGCCCGGCGGTCCCGGGAGAGGGAGGCGATCCATGAAGAAGACACGGCGCGAATTCCTCGTCGGCTCGATGGCCGCGGCCGGCGGCCTGGCGACGCTCGGCGCGGCGGCGCGCGGGCCGGCCCAGGCCTCCCCGGCCGCCGAGCCGGGCCTTCGGCCGGGCGGCTCGGCCGCGCTCCTGCGCCGGGACCCGGACCACCCGCAAGCGGCGATCTTCGACCGGCTCGACGAGGCCTGGCACCATGGGGCCATCCGCCGGCTGCAGGCCCGCCTCCAGGAGGAGGGCATCGACGCCGCCCTCCTGGGCGATCGCTGGAACCTCATCTACTTCACCGGCCTGTGGCACGAGTCGACGGAGAGACCCTTCCTCGTCCTGATCCCCGCCTCGGGGGCCGACCCGACCTGGTTCCATCCAGCCTCGATCGGGACCTCGTGGACACCTGGTGGATCAAGGACCGCGAGACCTACTTCGACTTCAAGCACGGGGAGGGAGCCTTCCCGAACCTCGGCAAGGTCCAGATGGGGGCCACGGTCGATCTGCAGCGCTGGGTCTTCAAGGGGCTCAAGAAGCGCGGCTACGCCGGCAAGGTGGTCGGGGTGGACTTCCCGGTGACCTCAGGAGTGACGGAGAGCGCCGCCGACGTCCTGCCGAAGACGACCCTGAAGCCGTGCGGAGAGATCTGCGAGCGGCTGCGCATGATCAAGACCTCCCAGGAGATCGCCCTGGCGCAGCGCGCCATGAACTACTTCAGCCGGGCGCACGCCTTCGCCCGCGACTACATCCTGGAGCACGGCACCGAAGCGACCGATTTCGAGGTCGCGAGCGCCATGCGGCGCTACGCCATCGATCTCGTCATGAAGGACATCAAGCGGGACGGACGGCCGCACACGGCGGTCGGCATCGACGTCTGGACCGAGGTGCGCTCGGGCGTCGGCACCGCCTATCCGCACCCGAACCAGTTCCACCACAACCCGATCAAGAAGGGAGACGCCATCCAAGTCGCCGGCGGGATCAAGATCGGCGGCTGCGGCGGGGAGCTGTACCGCGCCTGCCAGGTCGCCCCCTGGGACGCGGCGCGCGAGAAGGTCTGGGACGTGCACACCGAGTGCACCCGCATCCAGGCGGAGGCGTCGGTCCCGGGCGTCACCTGCTCCTACGTCGCCAAGCTGGTGCACGATTACCAGGTCGGCAGCGGCATGGCCCGCTACGTGTATCACCGCCCGGCGCACGGCGAAGGTTCCGAAGGGCACCAGCCGCCCTACATCGCCCTGGGGGACCACACCATGATCGAGGAGGGGATGACCTTCAGCAACGAGCCGGGTCTCTACGCTCCCGACCTGGGCTTCGGATTCAACCATTCCGACGTGGTCCTGGTCACGGCACGGCGCGGCCTCCGGCTCGCGAGCGTGCCGTACACCAAGGAGTGGTGCCTGCTCAAGATCTGAGACTCTGGACATCGCCCTGCCACGGCCTAAGTTTGGGAGTGTGCCGCGGCGCCGCCCTTGCACTTCCGTAACCGCGACGCCGGCCGCCTCGCGGCCATCCGGCGGAACGGGAAGGCATGTCCGTAAAACCGAGCGACAGGACCGTCGCCATCGATCGCGCCAAGCTCGACAGCGGGGCGCTCAAGAAGAGCCGCGCCTCGCTGATCGTGCTGCAGGGAGCCGAGATCGGCCGCGACTTCCGCCTCAAGCACGGCCAGATGGTCCTGGGGCGGGGGCTGGAGGCCGACATCCGGCTTCCCGACGACCTGGCGTCGCGCGAGCACGCCCGCATCCAGTTCAGGTGGGACCAGGAGGCGGATCGCCCCGGCTACGTCTTGTTTGATCTGCAGAGCACCAATCACACCTTCGTCAACTCGCACCGCGTCGACCAGGCCACGCTGCGCGACGGGGACAAGATCCAGATCGGCGACACGGTCCTGAAGTTCATGATCCTCGACGACATCGAGGCCAAGTTCCACGAGGAGGTCCGCAACCGCATCACCTACGACCGGCTGACCGGCCTGCTCACCAAGGAATCGCTCTACCTCGCCCTCGAGAACGAGCTGAAGCGCTGCGCCCGCTACGACCTGCCGTTGTCGGTGCTCATGATGGACCTCGACCGCTTCAAGATGGTGAACGACACCCACGGCCATCTCATGGGAAGCCACGTGCTGGCGGAGGTCGGCAGGCTCATCCGGGACACGATCCGCGAGGTGGACGTGTCGGGGCGCTACGGCGGCGAGGAGTTCGTCTGCTACCTCGCGGAGACCCCGGCGCAGGGCGCGCAACAGGCTGCGGAGCGCATCCGCGAGGCGATCGAGCGCCACCCCTTCACGCTCGACGGCACCACGATCCGGGTGACGATCAGCATCGGGATCTCCTGGTTCCCGGACCACGGGCGGGAGATCAACCCTCTGGTGGCGCGCGCCGACAAGGCCCTCTACGCCGCCAAGGCGGGCGGGCGCAACCGGGTCTGCGTCGATCCTTAGGAGCCTGTCCGGGTGCCCGGAGCGGGCTCCTGGACGAGGGCCAGGATCTCCCGATCCTCCAGGACGCGGTCGCTCTGCTTGGCCGCCTCGACGATGCGGGCGACGATCTCCTCTCCGGCCTGGATCCCCCTCTGCTCCAGCCAGTAGACGACGTTCGAGCGCCCCGACAGCGGCCCGATGCGGATGCGCTGCGCGAAGCCGAAATCGGAGGCGGGCACCCCCGAGTAGACCCGGTCGGCGAGCCAGCGGTCGCGCTTGCGCAGCGCCTTGATCACCGCCGCGGCGTGCACTCCCGTGCCGGTCTCGAAGGCGTCCTGGCCGACCACGGGGTAGTTGTGCGGGATCGGCACGCCGCACCCGAGGGAGACGAGCCGGCAGTACTCCCCGAGGCGGGTCAGGTCGCGATCGATCCAGCCCAGGAGCTTCAGGTTCACGAGCAGCAGATCCATGGCCGTGTTCCCCGCCCGCTCCCCGATGCCCAGGCCGCAACCGTGCGCCCGGCTCGCCCCGGCGGCGATCGCCGCCAGTGTGTTCGGGACGCCGAGCCCGCGATCGCGGTGGCCGTGCCAGTCAATCCCGACCTTCTCTCCCGTCTCCTCGACGATCGAGGCGACGAAACGGATGACCGCCGCCGCCCCGTGCGGCGTCGCGTGGCCGACCGTGTCGGTCACGCACACCCGCTTCGCCCCGCAGCGTATGGCGGTGGCGTAGAGGCGGCGCAGCGTATCGGGGTGGGCGCGGCAGGTGTCCTCGGTGACGTACATGACCGGGAGCCCCTCCTTCACGGCGAAGCCGACCGCCTCCTCGGTGTGGCGCAGGAGCGTGTCGAGGGTCCAGTCCTCGGCGTACTGCCTGATGGCCGAGGAGCCGATGAACAGGCAGGTTTCGATCGCGCATCCGGTCTGGGCGGCGATGCGGGCGATCGGCTCGATGTCCCGCACCATGGTCCGCGCCGCGCAGTTGGGCCGCAGGCGCAGCCGGGCGCGCGCGATCTCCAGGCAGAGGGCGGTGACGTCGGCGACCGCCCGCGGTCCCGCCCCCGGCAGGCCGACGTCGGCCGTGTCGATTCCCAGCGCCTCCATGGCGTGCACGATCTTCTTCTTGGTCTCGATGGGGGGATCGACGACGCTCGGCCCCTGCAGCCCGTCGCGCAGGGTCTCGTCGTCGAGGAGGACCGGATGCTCCGGACGGGGCGGAGCGTCGGCCAGGTTCCAGTCGTGAATGAGATCGGCGGGCCGGTCGGTCACGCGGTCCATGGACCGATTCTAGGAGCCTGTCCGGGAAATGGCAACGGCCGCGCTCCCGGGCTTGCGCGACGCCGGTCGGCGCATTAGGTTCTATCGCGTTGAAAAGGAGATGCCGATGACGTCGATCCGCCCCACCCCCGGTCCTTTGGCCCGCAATCTCGTCCTTGCCGCCCTCGGCCTGACGGTGGCCCTCGCCTTCCCGTCTCCGGCGCACGCCCTCGGCGACATCGTGGGGGGCGAAGCGGCCCCATGGTTCCAGGGGTTCAGCGGCAGCGCGCGCATCGACGACGGCTCGACGACCGGCACCAACTTCGACTTCAAGAGCGACCTCGGCCTGGCAAACCGAGACACTTCGCCGATGGGGCGGGTCTGGTTCCGCCTCGGCAAGAGCCGTCTGACCATCGACTACGCCGACTCCTCGCGCACGGGCCGCGACACCATCTCCAAGGACATCACCTTCAACGGCACGACCTATACCGCGACCGACACCGTCGACTCACGGCTCGACCTCAAGCTCTACAAGACGGCCTGGCGCTACTCCTTCCTCGACTTGAAGCTGGTCGAGTTCAGCGCCGGCATCGGATTCAACGCCGCGAAGATCGACGCCGCGCTCGACTCGACGAGCACGGGTGCGACCCGGCTGAACCAGACCGTCCCCTTCCCGACCGTCAACGCCTCCGTGATCGTCAAGCCGTTCCCCGGATTCCACATCCGCACCGAGCTGGACGGTCTTTCGGTCGACGTGTCGGGGAACAAGGTCACCATCTACGACGCGCGCGTGCAGCTCGAGTGGTACATTCTGCACGCCTTCGGGCTCCAGGCCGGCTATCGCCAGTTCCGCTTCGACGTGGATGCCGACAAATTCGGCCACGTCGAGAGCACCTTCAAGGGACCCTACGTCGGCCTCGGCGTGAAGTTCTAGGCGGTCCTGATCAGGGCTCGGGCAGGCGCGTGGACTGCCAGGCCACCAGCCGCCAGCGTCCGTTCCGCTTGGCGTACACGTCCGTGTAGCGGATCTGGAAGCCGAGCGCCTGCCCCTGCATGCGCACCTGCATCCGGGCCCGCCCGGTCACCACGCCCGCCGAGCCGTACAGCCGCACCAGCACGTCCTCAGGGGCGATGAACTCGTACTTCAGCTTCCCGGAGCGCAGATCGTCCAGGAACTGCTGCTTGGTCTCGAGCTGCCCCGTCGAATGGGTGTAGGTCATCTCCTCGGCCAGGAGCCCGTCGAGCGTCGCCAGGTCCCCCTTGGTCATCGCCTCGAAGCGCCGGCTTTCCGTGTCGCTGAGGACCCGCTCCTCCTGGCCGGCGGCCAGGGCGCGCGCGGTCCCCGCGCCGGCGAGCAGGAGCGCCGTGACGGCGAAGATGGCGGTGGGGAGCGCTGCGAGGCCGAGGACCCGAAGATGCTTCATGGCACGTCCCTCCCAGTCTTCGCGGATGATACCGCGGCGGTCACTTCGTATCCCCGGCAAGCGCCTGAAGCGCCGCGGGCAAAGCCAGGCGCGCCCAGGTGGCGTGGGCGCGGCCGGACGGGTGCAGCCCATCGGCGGCGAACGCGTCCTCCTGCGCGGGCGCGGCCCGCGAGGCGGCCGTCACGTCGACATAGCGCGCTCCCGCCTTCATGCTCTCCTCGCGGTTCGCGGCGTTGAAGCGGTCGATCGCCGCCGCGATGCGGCGCCGGTCGCGGCCCTCGGCGAACGGCGCGGCTCCCCAGTCGGGGATGGAAAGGACCACCAGCCTCCCCGGCCGGCCCCCCGCGAAGGAGACGGCGCGCCGCAGGAGGGCGCGCATCCGGCCGCGATACACGTCCAGGCGCCGGCCACGGTACTGGTCGTTCACGCCGATGAGCAAGGTCACCAGGTCGAAGGGGCCGGCCGGGGCGTCGGCCTCGATCCCGGCGGCCAGGTCGTCCGTCGTCCAGCCGGTGCGCGCGATGACGACGGGATCGCCGATCGCCACGCCGGCCCGGCGCAGGAGAGCCGCGAGCTGCCCGGGCCAGCGCTCCGCCGTCCCGACGCCTTCGCCCATGGTGTAGGAGTCGCCCAGCGCCAGGTAGCGCGCCCCCCTCGCCGCCCGGAAGGTGCCCTCGCCCGGCATGTGCGGACTATACGTCCGCCGCCAGGCCCCGGACAAGGGCGCCGAGGATCGATGCGGGTGGCGGTCGGGACGATGCGGTAGGATGACCTTGCGGGGCGACGAGGAGGGAAGGCGGTGGAGAGACCAGGCGTGCGCGTGCTTCTGGCCGCGCCAGGGCGCGGCCTGCCGCGCGCCGCGATCGACTGGATCGCCGAGCGCCAGCGCTACACGCGGGTGATCGTCCCACCGGCGATCCGCGCCGCCGGCGACCTCCCGGCCCGTCTCAATCACGAGCCGTTCGGCCCGCCCGAGACGCGCGCTGCGACAGCGGCGGGGCGCGCCGCGGCGCTCCTCGACGCCGCCGGGATGAGGGCCTGGGCCATCGAGGCGGTGGCGCTCGCGCTGCTCGAAGGTGGCGTGGTCGTGGCGCCCGACGAGGCGCTCTTCCGGGACCTGATCCCGTTCTCGTCCTGGTCGATGAATGTGCCGGCCCGTCCGACCGACGGCCTTCTGGTGCAGCACCTGGGGATCGCCGGCCGCATGCCCGCGGAGCTGGGCACCACGGCGGCCCAGGCGCAGGAGGCGGTCGCCTCCGGCGACGCGGCGCGCATCCAGAGAGTGGCGCGCCAGAGACGCCTGGCGGCGCGGGCCGACGGGCCGGTGCGCTTCCGGCGGATCGCGAAGCGCAGCGCCGGCTTGCGGCCGTTCGTCGTCTATCTCGACCTGCTGCCGGCGGCGGGCGCCGCCGGCGAGCCCTTCGGGGCCTGGCTGCGCGACGAAGCCGGGGAGGACGCGGCGGCCCTGCTCTCGACCGCCGCCGCGGTGTTCATCTGACGTCGCGGGCCCAGGCGCGGCTCAGGGGCCGAGGGCGAACAGGCCCGCCTCCCCCGCCCTCGCCACCGGCGGGGCCAGGAGATCGAGCAGCTCCTGGAAGCGGAGCCGGCCTGCCTCGCTGGCCCAGGGGAGCACCGGGTAGCGACCCGCCAGGCGCGCCAGCTCGCCGCGGTTGATGAGCAGGTGCGTGTATCCCTGCTGCAGGAGCCAGTCGCGCACCGCCCCGGCCGACGGCAGCCGCTCGAGCGGACCGCGCAGGGGCGAGACATCGTGCTGCGACGGACAGACGAAGCGGCGCGGGAACGGGAAGCCGCGCGGCTCGCCGACGAACAGCGCCCTGGAGTCGGCCGGGAGAAACCCGGCCGCCTCGAAGACCGGCAGGGGATCGTTGCTCAGCATCGCCTCCGCCGCGGCCTGCTGTCCCTCGAGGCCGGCCGGCACGATCCCGAGTCTTTTCACCTCGCGCAGGGTGAAGAGCATACCCAGGGCGGTCACCGACGCGAGCACCAGCCCTCCCGCCCATCGCCCGGCCGGGGTCCGACCCGCCGCCGCGGTCAGCGCCAGCAGCGCCGCCAGGGTCGGGGCGAGGAAGCGCGGCAGCGTCCCGGTGGCGCCCCAGGCCAGCAGGCCGGCCAGCGCCGCGGTGCCGAGCAGCAGGCACGGCCTGGCGCGCCCGGAAACCAGCGCCAGGAGGGCCGCCAGCGACAGAGGGAGCAGGTAGGAGAGGTGCGGCGCCAGCGCCGCCACCAGCGCCCGGGCAAGGTCGATCCCCTCCCGCCGCCACCCCACGGGCGCGAAGGGGGAACCGAGCAGCAGGAGGTTCTTCAGCCACCAGGGCGCGCTGCCCGCGATCGCCCCGGCCGCCGCGGCGGCCGCGCGGCGCAAAGGGCGCCGCGACGAGGCCGCCAGGACGCCGATGCCGATCAGCGTCCAGGCGATCCCTTGCAGGCGGGCGGCGCTGCCGCAGCCGAGGAGAAAGCCGGCCAGGGCGGCGCGGCCCGGCCGTTCCCGGGGGTCGAGGGCGATCGAGAGGGCCGCCAGGAGCGCCGCCAGGAGCCACCCCTCCGCGGCCGGGAGACCGGGCACGAGCGCCAGGGCCGGCAGGAGCGGCAGCGCCGCGCCCGCCAGCGCCGCCATCCAGGAAGGAGCGCCGATCCGGTGGGCCAGGGCGGCCAGCGCGCCGCCCGCCAGGACGAAGCTCGCCAGGTGCAGGAGCGCAGGGACCCGATCGAGCCCCGCCGCCAGCGGCGCGGCCGCCACGAGCTGCGCCAGGGGAGGGAAGGCGGCGAACAGGTCCTCCGGGTGCGGGGCGATCCTTCCATCCTGCAGCGCCTGCCACGGCAGGGCCAGGTGGTAGACGAGCGCGTCGTAGAAGAAGAAAGGCGGCGCCAGCGCCAGCGGCAGGAGCACGAGGCAGGCGGCGCCGGGCGGGGCGAGATCCCGCCAGCGCACCGGCGCTTTCCAGCGGCCGCAGGCCGCCAGCCCCCCGGCCGCCAGCAGCAGCACGGCGGGCCGGAACGCGCCGAGGAGGCCGCACAGGAGCATGGTCGCGCCCACGACCCATCCACCCAGGACGAAGTCGGTGGCCTGCCGCTCCCCGGGCCGGGCCGGCAGGCGCGCCAGGCGGCGGGCCCGCGCGCCGACGGCCAGGAGCACCACGCACCAGAGCAGGCCGGAGGCGAGCGCCAGGGCGAGCCGCTCGAGGGAAGTCACTTCACCAGCCGCTTTCTCATGAGATGAATGCCGAGCAGGTTGACCGGCGCGGTCGCCAGGACGATGTACAGCAGGTCCCAGCCGAGGTCGGCCGGCAGCCGGCCGAGGCAGGCCTCGCGCATCACCCGCGTCACGTGCGTGAGAGGCAGCGCCCAGGCCAGCCGCTGCGCCCAGACGGGCAGCACCTCGAGCGGAAAGAAGGTCCCCGAGAAGAGGAACATGGGCATCACGAACAGGAAGATCGGGAAATTGAACACGTCGATCTGCGGCACCAGGCCGGTGAAGCAGAGCGCCAGCCCGGCGAAGAACAGCCCCGCGAGGAAGGAGAAGGGCACGATGACCAGCGCCTCCGGGTAGCGGATCAGGCCGAAGGCGCTGATCGCCGCCATCATGATGGTGCAGCCGATCGTCCCCTTCGAGGCCCCCCACAGCAGCTCCCCCGCCATCACGTCCTCGAGCGTCAGGGGAGTGGTGACGATGGCGTCGAAGGTCCGCTGGTAGTACATGCGCACGAAGGTGTTGTAGGTGTTCTCGAAGAACGACTGGAACATCACCTGCGTGGCCAGCAAGCCCGGAGCGATGAAGGCCGTGTAACCGATCGGCGCCCCCTCGTAGCGGACCTCCTTCACCAGGGCGCCGATTCCGGCGCCGAAGGCCAGCAGGTAGAGGATCGGCTCCAGGAGCGGCGGCACCAGGTTGGTCTTCCAGGTGACGAAGTAGACGTCGCGGTTGCGCTGCCAGACGCGCAGCGACCGGAGGCTGATGTTGCCCACGAGGCTTCTCATTCGCGCAGCTCCCGCCCCGTCAGCTTGAGGAAGAGGTCCTCGAGCCCCGCCGTCCTCACGGTGCAGCGCTCCATCGGGTACTGGCCGTGGATGGCGGAGAAGACCTCGTCGCCGGCGTCGGTGTAGATGAACAGGCGATCCGAGTCGGTCTCGAAGTTCCAGCCGTTCTGCCGCGCGCGCTCGACCAGCGCCGGAGGATAGCCCCAGATCTCGATCACGTCCTTGCCGACGCGGCTGCGCACCAGGTCGGCCGGGGGTCCCTCGATCAGGATCTTGCCGTGGTCCATGATGACCAGCCGGTCGCACAGCGTCTGCGCCTCGTCCATGTAGTGCGTGGTCAGCAGGATGGTCTTCCCCTGCTTGCGCAGGCTGCGCACCCTGTCCCAAACCTGGTGGCGCGACTGCGGGTCGAGCCCGGTCGTCGGCTCGTCGAGGATCAGCAGATCGGGCCGGTTGATGAGCGCCCGCGCGATCACCAGCCGCCGCTTGAGCCCTCCCGAGAGCTGCCGGATGCCGTCCTTGCGCCGCTCCCACAACCCCATGAACTCGAGGAGCTCCTGCGCCCGGATCTCCGCCTCGCGCGCCGCGATGCCGAAGTAGCGCGCGAAGACCAGCAGGTTCTTGTGCACCGAGAAGTCGGGGTCGAGCGTGTCCTCCTGCTGGCAGACTCCGATGCGCGTCTTGATCTCGCGCGGGTGCTCGCGCACGTCGAGGCCGAAGACGCGCAGCTCCCCCGCCGTCACCGGCGCGAAGCAGTGAATCATCTTGACGGTCGAGGTCTTCCCGGCGCCGTTCGGCCCGAGGAAGCCGTAGCACTCCCCCGCCCGGATCGAGAAATCGATCCCATCCACGGCGGTCAGGTCGCCGTACTTCTTGGTCAGGCCGCGGGCCTCGATGACGTGCGACACCGGCGCTCCCTCCGGCCCTTAGACTATGGCATCCCTGGTGATCCATCAAGGATGGAGGCGGACGGCACCTTGGGTTGTGCAGGGCGGGGCAGGCCGCGCCGCGCGCCTTGGTCCTCGCGGCGGTGACTGGCAGGTCATCGGGAAATCCTCGGCCGCTGCGGATGCGGCGCGCGGCGCGGCCTGCCCCACCCTGCACCTCCGAAGAGCCCCATCCATCCTCGATGGGTTGCCTCCTCTGCGATGCCAAGGAACGCGCAGGGGCGCGGGTCGCCCACGCGAGGGCGCCGATCCAAAATCCTGGAGGGAAAGGTGGGAGCCCGGCGCCCTCGTTGGGCGCCGGGCCTGCCGACTGCTTAGTGAGGTGGGAGGAACGGCCCGGGCAATCTCACTGCAAATCTATATAACGGGGCGCGGCCCCTGCAGGTTTCGCCGCATTTCAAGGCGTAAGACCCGCGCGTCGTCCATTTTTCCGGCCTTGTCGGCCAGCTTCTGGGCCTTATCCAGTTTCAGGCGCAGATCCTG
>QHXZ01000099.1 GCA_003223165.1 Acidobacteriota bacterium | reverse complement strand
TGACCGGCCTCGGTCTCTTCGCCATTCTGCGCCGCGGCGCCGCGACCACGATGGACCGCGCCTTCATCCTGCTGCCGCCGGCCCTGCTGTTCCTGTCGTACACGGTGCTGTCGCACGACCTCGGCTTCCGCTACGTCATCCCGGCGCTGCCTTTCCTGCACCTGGCCGGAGGGGCCGGGCTTGCCTGGCTCCTGAAGGAGCGCGGCGCCTGGGGCAAGGCGTGCGCCGCGGCGCTGTGCGCCTGGCTGGTCGCCGCGGCCGCCGGCATCTACCCGGACCACCTTCCCTACTTCAACGAGCTGGCCTGCGCCCTGCAGGAGCCGGCGCGCATCGGGCGCGACGGCGGGACCGCCTGCGGCCCGCTCTGGCTCGACGACAGCAACGTCGACTGGGGACAGGGGATCAAGCAGCTCAAGGGATGGGTCGAGCGGAACGCGCCGGGGGAGACGGTGCAGATCGCCTACTTCGGCAGCGTCCGTCCCGAGCTCTACGGCCTGTCGTACGAGCGGCTCTCCATGGACGAGCTGATGCGCCCCCCCGCGGCCGGCCTGTACGTCGTCAGCGCCCACTTCCTGGCGCGCGGCATCGGCGAGCTGGCCAAACGGTACGGGGACGGCCCCGGAAACTGGCTGCTGCGCACCAGGCCGAGCGCCGTCGTCGCGCACGCCTACTACGTCTACGATGCCCGCGGCGCCCCCGCCCGCTGAGGGCGCGACCCTCGGCCGGGCCGATCCTCGGTTGGCGGTGCGCCGCGGGCCGGTTTCTGGTATCCTCTTGCACCCTCGAAGCGCCGGTGTCGGACGGCGCGCGGGTTCCGGCCCTCGAGGGCTTGCAGGTCGTTCGACGCGGAGTCGCGCACTGGACCGGTCGCGTAAGAGGAGGAGCAAGAGCCACATGAAGAGATCCTGGATCGTCATCAATCTAGTCGCGCTGATCGTGCTGGCCGCGCTGGCCTGCGCCAAGGCCCCGCAGGATGACATCGGCGCAGCGCAGGCGGAGATGGACAAGGCCAACCAGGCCCACGCCGACACCTGGGCTCCGACGGAGTACGCCGCCGCCAAGGAGGCGATGGACGCCGCCACGGCAGAGATCGCGGCCCAGGATGGCAAGTGGATGAAGAACTACGACAAGGGGAAGGAGCTCCTGGCCAAGGCGAAGGAGAACGCAGCCAAGGCCACCGAGGTGGCCGCGGCCAACAGGGAGCAGACCAAGAAGGACGCCGAAGCGGGCCTCGCCGCGGCGGACACCGCCATCCAGGCCGCGGAGGCCGCCCTGAAGACGGCGCCGCAGACCAAGGACTCCAAGGCCGACCTGGCCCTGATGAAGAACGATCTGGCCACCCTTCGCGCCACGCTCGATCAGGCCCGCCAGTCCTTCTCGTCAGAGGACTACAAGAGGGCCCTCGACAGCGCCGGCTCGGTGAAGGACAAGGCGGCGTCGATCACCGACCAGGTCGCGGCGGCCAAGAAGAAACGCTCCGCCCCGGTCAAGAAGAAGTAACTTGCCGCACTCCGGAACCCGGCCCGCCCCCGGCGGGCCGGGTTTCTTGTCTTCGCCCCGCCGCCCGGCGGCACCCTCCTTCCCGGCCCGGCCCCTCGTTCCCCAGAGCGACGATGCGCGCGCGCCCGACCCGGGCGGGCGATCGGCCTGCTGGCGGGTCCCCCTTCTGGTCGCGGCCGCGAGCGTCGCATCCGCCCGCTGCGCCCCTCCGCCGCACGAGTCGCTGCGGGTGGCCGCGGAGGCCATGGAGAGCGCCAAGGAGGCGGGCGGGGCGGTGCGCGCGCCGGCCGTCTGCTCGGCGGCCCAATCGGCCCTGGCGCGGGCCGAGGCCGAGCTGCGCGTGCAGTCCAGGCGCTCGTTCCTGCTGCGCGATTACGGCGAGGCGAGAACGCTCGCGTCGCAGGCCCTGATCGCCGCTCAGAGCTGCGACCTGCACGCCCGCATCGTGCGCGATCAATGGCGGGCCCGTTCCGCCGCCGCGTTGCAGGATCTGGCGGCCTGGATCGAGCGCGCCACGGGGATTGCGCGCCACGTGCCGGGCGGCGAGGGAGTGAAGGAAGGGCTCCTGCGCGCCGAGGTCACGCTGGGCGAGGGACGCAACAGCTTCGACGCCGCCCAGTACGAGCGCGCCCTCGAGGCGGCGGACCGCGGCAAGGCGCAAATCGACGCCACCATCGGGTCGATCAGAGGGTTCATCGATCGCTTCGAAGCCAGCCCGCGGCGGGCGACCTGGAAGCGCTGGGTCGTCGACACCCTGCGCGAGAGCCGGCGGCTGCGCCGGCCGGTGATCCTGGTCGACAAGCTGCGGCGGCAGCTCCTGCTGCTGCAGGGGGACGACGAGATCGCCTCCTACGCCGTGGACTTGGGCGCAGGGGGGATCGACTCCAAGGTCCGCGCCGGGGACGAGGCGACGCCCGAGGGCCGCTACCAGGTGACCGAGGTGCGCGGACCGGGGCAGACGCGCTTCTACCGGGCCCTCATGCTGGACTATCCCAACTCCGAGGACCGGGCGCGCTTCCGGCGCCTGCGCCGCGCGGGCCGGGTCGAGCCCGGAAGCGAGATCGGCGGCGACATCGAGATTCACGGCAAGGGCGGGCGCGGGCAGGACTGGACGCTCGGCTGCGTCGCGCTCGAGGACGACGACATGGACGATCTCGTGCCGCGCATCAGGGTGGGGACGCCCGTCACCATCGTGGGGATGATCCCGGAGGGGGTGCTGCCGTGATGCGCCGCGGCCACCTGGCGGCGGGCGCGGCTCTGGCGGCGGCCCTCCTGGCGCTGTTGGTGGGACAGAGGTCGTGCGCCGGGCGGGTGCGGCCCGCGCCGCCCGACCTCGCGCCGCTGGGCGCCGCCGAGAAGCGCCAGATGGAGGGCCTGTCGCGCCGCGCGGCGGCTCTGGAGCAGCAGGTCGAAGCGCTCCGGCCGCGGGGCACCTACATCGTGATCGACACCGGCCGCAACCGCCTCACGCTGCACGAGGGCGGCAAGCCGGTGCTCACCGCGGTCTGCTCGACCGGCAGCGGCCGGGCGCTCTCCGATCCCTCGCGCCGGCGGCTCTGGGTCTTCGACACGCCGCGCGGCGAGTACTTCATCCGCAACAAGTACCCGGACCCGGTCTGGATCAAGCCCGACTGGGCCTTCCTCGAGGTGGGGGAGCCGATCCCGCGCAGCCTGGCGGAGCGCATGGCGCCGACCGAGCTCGGGGCGTACGCCATGGATCTCGGCGACGGCTACCTCATCCACGGCACGCTCTACACGCGTGCCTTGGGGCTCAGCATCACCCACGGTTGCGTGCGGCTCGGCGACCAGGATCTGGAGACCGTCTACCGCAAGGTGCGGATCGGCACGCCGGTCTACATTTTCTAGGGACGCCGGGCGAAGGGACGAGGGGGATGACGGGACGGGGACGATCGATGCGCAAGGGGCGGGCGGGCCGCCGGACGGCGGCCGCCCTGCTGGCGGCGGCGCTGGCGGGGGCCGGCCTCGCGGCCGTCGAGCGCGCGCGCGGCGCCTCGGGCGCCGCGCGCGCCGACCTGGACGCGGTGCGGCGCACGGTGGCCCAGATGGAGAGCGAGTACGCCCTGTCCCTGACCCGCAAGCCGTACCTGGTGCTCGACCTGGGAGGCCGGACGCTGCGCTACCGCCTGATGGGGATGACGACCCGCGAGCTGCCCCTCGAGGTGCTCGAGATGGAGGGGCTGCTGCCGGCGCCCCGGGGCGTGGCCCCCGATCCCTCCGCGGTCGCGGCGATTTTCACCCTGGAGGAGAAAGAAGGAGACCCCCGCCTGTCGCCGCTCACGCCGGACCAGATCGAGGCGGGCCTCGACGACGAGAACGCCGCCGACGTCCTGCCTCCCGAGCCCCCCTTCGCCTACGCCCTCGCCTTCCGGCAGCCGGTGTCGCTGCGCATCCGGGGAGCGTCGCAGGGAGCGGGCCTGGGCGGCGTGCTGTCGGGGATCGGTGCCTGGTGGAAGGATCTGTGGGGGCGCGGGGCCGGCGCCGTGGCGGCGCGCCCCCTCCTGTCGCTGTCCCTGGGGCTGGAGGGGGAGGCAGTGGGCGAGCTCTACCGCGCCCTCGTGCCGGGCGAGCGCTTCCTGGTGCTGGCTCCCTCGGGGCTCCTGCTGCCGGCCGCCGGCCAGGAGGCGCCGCGCGCCATCCGTCCGTCGCGGCCGCTGCCGGCCCCGCCCCCGGCGCCTCCGCGGCCGGTGCCCGGGGTGCCGTTCCAGATCCCGCCGAGCGTCCCGGCCGATGCGGCGTCGCCCGCCGCTCTGCCGCCGGCGCCCGGCGAGACGCCCGGGACCGCCCCGCCTCCCGCGCCGCCCGCCGCGCCGACCCCGGCCCCCGCGGCGCCCGGCGAGGAGCCCCCCGCCGCGACCGAGGAGGAGAAACCGGCGCCGGCCGAGAGAGTGCCCGAGACCCCGGCCCCTTGATTTCGCGTCCGGCGAGGGCCATCTTAGGCTGGCCGGCAGGACTCGGCGCCGCCCTGGGAGGATGCCCGATGACAGGCCCGCTCTCAGCCCTACGCGACGACCTGCTGGCGATCATGGACCGCAAGAATCACTGGGCCTGGCCCGTCTTCAACGAGGGCCACGCCAGCCGCTCCCAGCTGCTGCTCCACTTCCAGCAGGAGTTCGATGTCTACGTGCGCGACTTCCCGGTGCTCCTCAGCCGGGTGCACGCGCGCTGCCCGCACCCGGCGGTGCGGCAGGATCTGGCCGAGAACCTGTACGAGGAGGAGACCGGCAAGCTGAGCAAGGGGGTGCCGCACCCGGAGCTCTTCCTGGTCATGATGGAAGGGCTGAACTTCCCGCGCGCCCGCTTCACCGGCATCGATCTCCTCCCCGAGGCCGCGGCGTACCGCGCCTGGATCGACGCGGTCACCACGCGCCGCCCCTGGATCGAGGGCGCGGCGCTGGTCACCATCTTCATCGAGGGAAGCGTCGAGGACCGCCGGCGCGTCGAGGCGAGCGAGCCGGAGGAGCCGGTCGATCTCGAGGCCGAGCTGGCGCGCAACGCGCTGGTGCGGCACTACGGGGTCGACCCGCGCTTCCTCGATCTCAAGCGCGCCCACCACATGGTCGAGTCCGGCCACCGCAAGATGGCCTGGAAGATGGTGCTCGACCACGCCGCCTCCCCCCGCGTCGCCGACCGGGTGCGCCGGGTCCTGTCCCGCTCGCTCGACCTGTGGCTGCTGTACAGGGACGGCGTGGCGCGCGCCTGCCGCATCGAGCCCAGGCCCCTCGCCGCGGCACGGCGCTAGAGCCACCAGGCGGACGGGCTCCTAGGCCTCGCGCAGGGCCACCGTGATCGGCAGCCGGGAGGCGCGCCGGGCGGGGAGCAGCCCGCCCAGGACGCCCATGGCCAGGGCGAAGAGGAGGCCTCGCAGGAGATCGGGTGGGGTCACGCGGAACGCGAAGGCGATCTCGCTGAAGCTCGCCGTCTGGCCGGTGGCGGTCGTGAAGCCGTTCATCGGGAAGGCCAGGAGGCACCCGACGACCCCGCCGACCAGGGCCAGGAAGGCCGACTCGATCAGGAAGGCGAGGAGGATGCTCCGGCGCGAGAAGCCGAGGGCGCGCAGCGTGCCGATCTCGCGCGTGCGGGCCGCCACGATGGCGTACATCGTGTTCATGGCGCCGAACACGGCGCCGATCCCCATGACGATCGACACGAACCCGGCCAGGATCAGCAGGGAGCGCGCCACCGGTCCGGCCTGGTCCGCGTAGTACTGGCGCTCCTGGTGCATCTCCACCTGCATTTGCGGGTTCGCCTGCAGGTCCCGGTCGAAGTCCTTGAGCGTCGCCGGATCGCCCAGGCGCACCGTCAGGGAATTCTGCCCGCCTCCTCGCAGGAAGGCGGGACCCATCACGTCGAAGTCCCCCCAGACTTCGCTCTCGAAGGCGCTGCCGTCGGCGGTGAAGACGCCCACCACCTGCCAGGCGCGGCGCTGCACCGTGATGCTCGATCCCAGGTCGAGCCCGCGGATGCGATCGCGGATGCGCCGGCCGACGACGACCTCGTTCAGGCCCGGCGTGAAACGGCGCCCCTCGGCGATCGCGATGTTGCGTCGCACCTCGAAGGCGCGCGAGGTGACGCCGCGGATGGTGACGTTGGTCGGCTGGCCGTCGACGCGGTGCGGCAGGTTGGCCACGATGACGATTTCGGGGGACGCCAGGGGCTGCCCGTCGGATCCCCGGGCGATGCGGGAGTCGACCGCGATCAGGTTGCCCTGCTCGCGGCTGAAGTACGAGGTCAGCTCGGACCCCGAGCCGCGCTGCACCACGATGCCGTTCTCGCCGGCGCCGGTGGCCCCCAGGGCGATGCGGAAGCCGCTCGCCATGGCGAGCAGGACGACGAACACCATCACCACCAGGCCGATCCCCCCGACCGCGAGCAGGGCGACCTTCCAGCGCACCACCAGGTTGCGGACGTTGTAGCCGATCGGCAGCGCCATCAGGCCTGCCTCAGCATGTCGGTGATCCGGGCCCGGTAGGCGAGGAGCGCGGGGATGAGCCCCGCCCCCAGCCCCAGCCCCAGCGCCAGGGCGAACCCGAGGCCGCCGATGGCCGGCGACAGTCCCAGCTCCGGGAAGCCGCGCACCGCCTCGCCGATGAACGGCAGGCTCGGCAGCATGCGGATGAGCCCCCAGCCGAAGAGCAGCCCGCTGCCGCCTCCCAGCGCCCCGAGCGCGGCCGACTCCCCGAGGATCAGGCCCATCACCAGGCCGCTCGGGAAGCCTACGGTCTTGAGCACGGCGATCTCGGTCCGCCGCTCGCGCACCGCCATGCTCATGGTGTTGGCGGTGACCAGGAGGATGGTGAAGGTCACGGCCAGGGCGATGCTGTTCAGCAGGAACGCCAGGTTCCCCGCCAGCGACACGAAGCCGGCGCGGAAGGCCGCCTCGGTCTCGGTCTTCGTCTGGGCGTCGCTGTTCTCGAACAGGGCGTCGATCGCCCTCCCGACCGCGGTCGCCTGATGGGGGTCGCCGATCTCGACCACGTAGGTCCCCACCCCGACGCGCTGGTTGGTCATCTCGTACAGGTACTTGTAGTGGAAGAACATCATGGACGTGTCGGTGCCGGGATAGCGCGCCAGGTCGGTGTCGAAGATCCCGTCGATCACGAAGTCGAACGGCTTGCCGACGCGGTAGGGGGGAATGAAGCTCTCGAGCTGGAAGGTGCCGCCGATCTTCCAGCCGAAGCGATCGATGGTGCGGCGGCCGACGAGGCAGCCCCGCTGGTCGGCGAGGAAGGCCTTCTTCTGGTCTTCAGGCACGATGAATTCCGGGTGGATCTCGAGGTACGGCTCGGCCTCGACCGCGAAGTTGGGGAAGAACTCGGTGAAGTCGTTCGGGCGGCGCGTGCCGCCGAACCAGTTCACCTTCGCCACGCGGACGACGCCGGGCACCGCGGCGATCCGCTCCTTGTAGGCGATCGGCATGTTGAACACCAGGCTGACCGCGTGGCGGGTGACCAGGCGGGTGGCGCTGGCGCTTTGGAGATTCCAGGTCACGGCCCGCACGAAGGTCTGCAGGGTGCAGAACAGGAAGATGCAGACCGACATCGCCAGGACCGTGCTCCCGGTGCGCACCCAGTTGCGCCGCAGATGCTTGAGGATGTACGGGAGGTGCCTCATCTCAGGCGGTGAGAACCCCTTTGTCGAGGTGCTTCTGGGCGTGCGCGCGCTGGGCGGCGCGCGGGTCGTGGGTCACCATGACGATCGTCTTCTTGAAATCGCGGTTGAGGGTCTCCATCAGGGTCAGAATCTCCTCGGCGCTCCTGGCGTCGAGGTCGCCCGTCGGCTCGTCCGCCACCAGGACCTTGGGATCGGCGACGATCGCCCGCGCGATGGCGACGCGCTGCTCCTGGCCGCCCGAGAGTTGGCGGGGATAGTGGGCCGAGCGGTCCTCCAGGCCGACGATGCGCAGGGCCGTGAGCGCCCGCTCCCGCCGCTCCTTGCGCGACAGTGGCGCCAGGAGCAGCGGCAGCTGCACGTTCTCCAGGGCCGTCAGCACCGGGATCAGGTTGTAGAACTGGAAGATGAAGCCGACGGTCCGGCTGCGCCAGCGCGCCAGGGCGCTCTCGGAGAGCCGCGCCACGTCGGTCCCCGCGACCGTGACCCGTCCGGACGTCGGCCGGTCGATGCCGGCGATCAGGTTCAGGAGGGTGGTCTTGCCCGATCCCGACGGTCCCATGAGGGCCACGAACTCCCCCTCGGGGACCAGGAGGGTGATGCCGTCCAGCACGACGATCTCGAGGCTGTCCCGGTTGTAGACCTTGCGCACCCCCTGGACGTCGACGACGTTGGCCACCGGCCTCCTCCGTGTGCCGATCCTTCGCCCGCTCTCAGCCCTTGACCCGCACGGCGTCGCCATCGTGCAGCGCCGCCGGGGGACGCACCACCAGCGTCTCGGTGCCGGCCAGCCCTTCGTTCACGATCACCCGCCCCTGCCAGGTTCCCCCCAGGACGACCTCCCGCTCGCGCGCCCGCCCCTCGTGGACCTCGTAGACGAAGGAGCGGCCGTCGCGCGACACCAGCGTATCTTGAGGAACGCTGATCGAGCGCACGGGTGCGGCGGGGGCCGCGGCGGCGGGCTGCGGGCTGACGAAGGTCACGCGCGCGGTCATCTCGGGCCTGAGGTTCTGGTCCTTGTCGAGGATGGTCACCTTCACCTGGACCGTCGCCTTGGTGCGGTCGGCGGTGGGGATGATCTGGCGCAGCACCGCCTTGTAGCGGCGGTCCGGGAAGGCTTCCACGCTGACCTCGGCCGGCTGCTCGGCCGACAGCTTGGCGACGTTCGACTCGCTCACGTCGGCCTCCACTTCGAGCGTGTCGAGATCGGCGAGCGCCACGATGGCCCCCGAGGAGGTCGAGAGGTTCACCCCGGGCGGGATCGGCGCCACGCTCTCGCCGACCTCGGCCATCTTCTTGAGCACCACCCCTCCGAACGGGGCGCGGATGAGGGTGTTCTGGAAGAACGCCTGGTTCAGCGCCAGGTCGGCCCGCGCCTGCGCCAGCGCCGCCTCGGCCATCGCCACCTTGCTGTCGGCGGCGTCCAATTGGTCGCGCGAGCCGACCTGCTCGCGCTCCAGGTTCCGCGCCAGGCGGGCCTGGCGGCGCCACTCGCTCAGGTCGGCCTCGGCGCGCTGCACCGCCGCCTCGGCCCGCTGGACCTGGGCCGCGTAGTCACCGCTCTCCAGGCGCGCCAGGATCTCCCCCTGCCGCACCCGGCTTCCTTCCTCGACCCGCAGCTCGGAGAGCCGACCCTGGATCTTGGCGGAGACCACCGCCTTGCGGCGGGGCACGACGTAGCCGGAGGCCGAAAGCAGCGGCGTGCCGGCGCTCACCACGGGGACCGCCGAGACCGATGGGCGCACCGTCTCGACCGGCAAGGCGCCGAAGGCGCTGCGCGCGCGCAGGCCGAGGATCGCCACGATCGCCAGGGCGATCGCCAGGCCAAGGGCCAGAGGCCAGCGCCGCCTGCCGCGGGACGGACGCTCCCGGTCGATGGCGAGCGACGCGAGGTCCTTCCTCAGGTCGGGCACCGCGCGCGGAGCTTCGTTGGTCATGAGGGCCTTCATCTTAGCGCACACAACCCATCCGGCGCGAGCCGGGTTCAGACCAGCGCCAGGACCTCCGCCGGATGGCTCTTCGGATCGACCTTGGGGAAGGCGTACCGCACCCGCCCATCCGGGCCGATCACGTAGGAGATGCGGCGGGCGCTGCGGTCCTGCGGCGTGGAGCAGGCCCCGTAGGCCAGCCCGATCGCCCGGTCCACGTCGCACAGGAGCGGGTAGGGGAACTTCATCTTCGCGGCGAAGGCGGCGTTCTCCTGCACGGTGTCGAAGGAAACGCCCAGGATGACGGCCTTCTTCCTTTCGAACTCGGACGAGAGGTCGCGGTACCCGCAACCCTCGATGGTTCACCCCGGCGTGTCCGCCTTGGGGTAGAACCACAGGACGACGGTCTTCCCGGCGAAATCACCCAGGCGCACGTCGCGGCCATGATGATCCTTGACGTGGAAGTCGGGGGCCTCGGATCCGACCTGCAGCATGAAATCCTCCTTGTCAGCGAGGCCGCGAGGCCTTGCCGTTGCGGCCGTTGCCGTTGCGCCCGTTGTTCCGCCAGCCGGCGATGCGTCGCACGCCGTCCTCCCAGGCATGGCGCTGGGCCATCAGATCATGGATCGGCCGCCCGTTCTTGACCGTGGGGCTCTTGAAGTACAGGGAGAGCCAGTCCTGCGCCCCGCGCAGGCCGGAGCGCTGCGCGAGGTCCGACAGCAGGAGCAGGTCGAGGGCCAGGGGCGCCGCGAGGATCGAGTCGCGACACAGGAAATTGATCTTGATCTGCATCGGGTAGCCGAGCCAGCCGAAGATATCGACGTTGTCCCAGGCCTCCTTGTTGTCCTTGCGCGGCGGGTAGTAGTCGATGCGGACGCGGTGGACGAAATCGCCGTACAGCTCCGGGTACAGCTCGGGCTCCAGGATACCGCGCAGGGCCGCGAGCTTGCTCTCTTCCTTGGTGCGCAGGCACTCCGGGTCGTCCAGGACCTCGCCGTCGCGGTTCCCCAGGATGTTGGTCGAGTACCATCCGGCCAGGCCGAGCGCGCGCGCCTTCAGGCCGGGGGCGAGGATCGTCTTGAGGAGCGTCTGGCCCGTCTTGAGGTCGCGGCCCGCGACCGGCACGCGCATCTCCTCAGCCATCTCCAGGAGCGCCGGGATGTCGACCGCGTGGCTCGGCGTGCAGTTGACCACGGGCACCTGCTGGCGCAGGGCCGCGTGGGCGTACAGCATCGACGGCGTGATGCGATCGTCGTCGCGGTCCAGCCCCTGCTCGAACCCCTTGAGGGTCTCGTGCACGTCGCCCAGTTTCTGGTACGTCTCGGTGGACGCGGTGTTGAGCAGCACCAGGCGGCGCGCCCCCGACGACTCGCGGAAGGAGCGGATGTCCCGGTCCACCTCCTCCAGGCTGGCGCGGTGCCCCTTGCGCGGCCGCGAGTGGGTGGCCTCGATGCGCCGCACGTAGCGGGGGTCGAAGATGCCGCGCCACGGCCTTATCGATTCCAGCTCGGGCCGCAGGACCCCGAGGAGCTCGCGCTGACGTCGTCCGGGAGAATGTCCCAGCCCCCGAACGCCAGGTCCTGCAGCGACGCGAGCGGCACCGCCTGCTGCAGCGGCACCGGGTCCGGGTGGCCCGGGGGACCGGCCACGCGCCCCATCTGCGTCAGGGCGCCGACCGGCTTGCCGAGCCCGCGGCGCACGGCGAGCACCCCCGCGATCAGGGCCGTGGAGAGCGCCCCCATTCCCACCACGAGCACGCCCAGGCGTCCCGAAGCCGGGGCCGGCCGAACCGAATCCTGAGTCATAGGTTTCTCGATGGACCCCTTTGAGTTAGCTCCGGGCAAGATGCCGATGGACGGAAGGCGCCGCATCCTCTAGAATCCCGTCCCGAATCGGGCCAAGAGAGTACACCAGGAGGAGCGAATGACGGAACTGGCGCTGCGGGGAGGCAAACCCGCGGTCTCGAAGAACCTGGCGATCCGCTGGCCGGTCCTCGGCGGCCAGGAGCGGGCCGCGGCGCTCGAAGTGCTGGAAAGCGGCGTCCTGTGCGGCTCGAACGCGCCCCAGATGAAGGCCCTGGAGGCGGAATTCGCGCGTTTCGTGGGTGCGAAGCACTGCCTGGCCGCGAACAGCGGTACGGCGGCGTTGCACATGGCGGTCGCCGCATCCGGGATGGCGCCGGGGGAGGAGGTCATCACCTCGGCCTTCACCTACCCGGCCTCCGCCCTGGCGATCCTGCACCACAATGCCGTGCCGGTCTTCGCGGACATCGACCCCCTCACGTTCAACATCGATCCTACACGGATCGAGGAACGCATCACACCCCGGACGCGCGCCCTGATGCCGGTGCACATCCACGGCCTTCCCTGCGACATGGACGCCATCAACGCCATCGCGCGGCGCCGCGGCCTGGTGGTCATCGAGGACGCGGCGCAGGCCCACGGGGCCACCTACCGCTCGCGCCAGGCCGGCGTCCTGGGGGACATGGCCGCCTTCTCCCTCAACGCCACCAAGAACCTCCCTTGCGGCGAGGGGGGGCTGTTCGTGACGAACGACGAACGCTTCCTGGGCGCGGCCTCGGCGTTGCGCGTCCTCGGCCAGGACCGGGACGACGCGCCGTTCGATGCGGAGTATCCCCTCGACTCCGAGGCCGAGACCGAGTTCGCCGGCGTCGGCTGGATGTACCTGACGCAGGAGATCCCGGCCGCCATCGCCCGCGTGCAGCTGAGGCGCCTCAACGACTCCAACCGCAACGCGGCCGCGAACGCCGCCGTCCTGGGCGCCCGCCTGTCGCGGCTCGCCGGCGTCGTGCCGCCCTCCTGCCCCCCCGATCGCACGCACGTCTACCACAAGTACCGCGTGCGGGTCGATCCGCGGGCCCTCGGGCTGTCGATCCCGCCGCGGCGGCTGCGCGATCGTGTCGTGGCGGCGCTGCGCGCCGAGGGGGTCGAGGCGAAATTGTGGCTCGGGAAGCCGGTCCCCGAGATGCCCTTCCTCAAAGCGCGCGCGGGGTACGGCCACGGCTGTCCCTGGACCTGCCACGGCAGCGAGGTGCGCTACGCGGACGGGGAGTACCCGGCCACCAGCGCGCTTCTGGACGACTCTTTCGTCGTCGGCTCGCAGACCTACCCGATCTACCCGCAGCCGCGGCGCCTCATGGAGCAGTACGCCGACGCCTTCGAGAAGGTGATGGCGCGCGCCGCGGACCTCCCGGATCCCCGGGAACGCTGAGGAGGGGAGGCCGTCGTGGCGGTGCGCATCGGGGTGCTGGGCGCGGGGCAGATGGGACGCACGCACGCCGAGGTGCTGTCGCGCGACCCGCGCGCCAGCGTCGTCGCCGTGGCCGACGCCGACGCGGAGCGGGCCGCCCGGCTGGCTTCGGCGCTGGGGGCCCGCGCCGTGGGCGATCTGGAGGGGCTGGTGGCCTGCGGCATCGACCTGCTGGTCGTGGCCACCCCGAACCGCTTCCACGCCGAGGCCGCGGCACGCGCCCTGGAGCGCGGCGTCGCCGTCCTGTGCGAGAAGCCGATGGCCACGAGCCTGAAGGAGGCGCGCGCCCTGTTCGAGGCGGCCTCGCGCCCGGGGGCCTTCTTCGTGGTGGGCCACAACCGGCGCCACGCCCCGGTCTACCGGCGGGTGCGCGCCCTTCTCGACGGAGGGTTCCGCCCTCTCCTGGCCAACCTCAAGATGCACGAAGGGGACTACAGGACCCCTTCCTGGGTGGCCGACCCCGCGGTCTCCGGCGGCTTCCTGTACGAGAACCTGGTGCACTTCTTCGATCTCCTCGAGTGGCTGATCGGACCGGTGGCCGAGGTTTCCTGCCTGGCTCGCGGCCCCTTCTACGCCGACCTGAACGACTTCGTGGTCTCGTTCGCGTTCGAGGGCGGGGCGATCGCGGCGCTCACCGCCACGGGCCACGCCTCCTGGCTGCATCCCGCCGAAAAGACCGAGCTGGTCGGCGATCACGCCGCCATCGTGGTCGAGGGCCTCGACCGCGTCATCCACTCGCCGGGTGACGAGGCCGCGGTCGCGATCGAGGACTTCGCCCGGCTTTCCCGCGAGGAGCGCTGGGGCTACCGCGACCAGGCGGCCGAAATCCTCGCTGCCTACCTCTCCGGCGCAAAGCCCTGCTTCTCGCCGGCGCGCGCCCTGAGGACGCTGGAGATCGCCGAGGCGATCGCCGCCGCCGCGCGCGAGGGCCGGTCGCTGAAGCTCGGTCCCCCGCCCTCCGACTGAGGCCGCCCGCGCCCGCCTCGGCGCCGCCATCCCGGCCGGCTAGGCCGGCATCCTCGACGGCACCGCGGTTTCCGCGCCGAACAAGGCCTTGCGCAGGTCGATCACGGAGCGCAGCTTGCGCCCGGTGCGCAGCGTGCCGCGCGGCTGCCCCAGGATCTTGAGCTCGCACAGGCCCATGGCGACGTTGCGCGCCATGTCGGGGAAGCGTTCGCGCAGGGCGGCGACGATCGCCTGCTCGACCTGGCCCTGGGTCGTGCCGTCGAGCAGCTCGACGCGCAGCTCGACGCCGTCGCGCAGAGAGGGGCGCGTCACCAGGACCTGCCAGTCGTGCCCGATCCCGCCCACCCCCTCGAGCAGGCGCTCGAACATCCAGGGGCTGATGTTCCCCAGGCCGCAGTTGACCATCTCGTCGCAGCGCCCGCGGATCTTGGAGATGCGGCGCAGGACCTTGAGGTCGCAGTCGCAGGTCCCTTCCAGGAAGCGGGTTACGTCGGAGGTGCGGTAGCGCAGGAGCGGCAGGACGCGCCGGGACAGGGTGGTGAACACCAGCTCGCCGTTCCCCTCCTCGTCCGGCTCGGGGATCTCGAACCAGAACTTGAGCTCCTGCAGGTGATAGCCGTTCTTGCGGAAGCACTCGGAGCCGGCGCTGCCGAACGACTCGGTCTGGCCGTAGGTCAGGTAAAGGTCGGTCTTCCAGACCTCCTCGACGTAGCGGCGCGACTTCTCCGACATGTTCTCGCCGCCGACCAGCATGAGCCGCACCGGCCACGTCCCCTGCTTCTCGGCGATGGCGGTGAGGCTGACGATCCAGGAAGGCTCGACCACCATGACGTTGAAGCGGTAGTCGGCGGCGCGCTCGTAGAACTCCGGCGGCATCATCTTGCCCGCTTCGATCAGCAGGCATCCGAGGCTCTGCGCCGCCGCGCGCAGGGCGGGGCCGGCGTTCCAGAAGGACAGATCGAGGGCCGACACCATGCGATCCTCCGGCCGGATGCCGAGGGCGTAGAGTCCCGCCGCCCCGTCGCGACCCATGTCCCGCATCTCCTCGAGGGAGAAGAACAGCTTCTTGCTCCTGGGAGAGAGGGTCCCGGTGGTCTCGAAGCCGAGCTGCGGGCGGTCGCAGAGAAAGTCCTCGATCGGGTTCGTGAGGAGGTCCTCCGACGTCGTGAACAGGTCGCCGAGGTCGGCCGGGCAGCGCACCAGGGAGGGGTCGATGCGCAGCGCCGCGAAGCGCCTGCGGTAGAAGGCCGAGCGCCGGGCCACCCAGCGGACGGTCGTCTTGAAGTCGGCCTTCTGAACGCCGCGGATGTAGCCGTCCGGGATGCGCCGGGCGAACCACAATCGCCGCGTCGGAGACTCGCCGAGGATCACCCGATCGAGCAGATTGCTGACGGCGTTGCGCATGCTGGTCGTGTCCCGGGCCCGTTGGCTAGGAGGCCGCGTCGGAGCCGGCAGCCGGTAGGGGCCTGTGCTCGTGCGGCCCCGCCGGCATGGCGGGGCGCGACGGCTCCGGGCGGGGAGCGGCCGCGCCGGCCGGCGCCTGGAGCCAGCCCTTGAGGGCGGCCTCCTCGGCGGGGCCGATGGCGCGGCGCCCGGCCTCGTACCAGGCGCGCATGGAGCCCGCGTCGCCCCAAAGGCCGAGGCGCGGCCCCGGGCGCGGTCGGAACACCATCAGGCGCTCCCCGAGCAGGCTCTGCCAGCGGCCCAGCTCGCTGTGGCGCGCCCTGCGCCGCGATCCGGTCAGGTCGACCGCGATGACGTGGGTCGCCGAGACGGGCGACGCGACGGCATGGATGACCGGCGAGGGGGCCGAGAAGGCGCCGTCCACGAGACGCCGGCGCAGCCCGTCGACCTCCTTGTAGAGCGGCGGAAAGAGGACCGGCAGTCGGCTGCTGGCGCGCACGGCCTCCGACAGGCTGAAGCCGCGCTCGCGGCCGGTGACGGCGAAGATGCGCTCGCCCCGGCGCTGATCGTGCATCAGGAACCCGATCGACTGGACGCCGTGGTGCAGGGAGCGGAAATCGTGCTGCTCGAGGATCCGGAGGCGGCGCCGCACGGGCTCCGCGCAGCGCGACAGCCATCCGCCCTCCTGCCGCCGCAGGCGCATGCCGACGGCGTGCGCGACGACCCCGAGGGCGGTGGTCCCGAACGCGAAGTCGAGGAGCTCCTCGACCGGCAGGCCGACGGCGGCGTAATAGGCGGTGACCAGGCTGCCGACGCTGCAGCCGATCATGGCATGCACCGGGACGCGCAGCTCGCGCAGGCGGGCCAGGATGCCGATGTGGGCCGGGCCGCGGAACCCTCCCGAGCCGAGGACGAGCGCGATCCTCGCGCACGCCGGCAGCGGGCGTCGGGCACCTCCGAAGGGCATCGTTCCGGCCTCCTTCCTTAGGTCGGCGTCCATTTTGCCGACGCACAGGATAGCAGCGCGGGGACGATTAGGCCAGACGGTCCTCGCTCCGACCCGACGAGCCGTTCAGGCGGGGTTCAGCGGGCGGCGCCGGCCCGGGCGGGGGCCCCGATCTCCCGCCCCTGCCGGTAGCGCGCGACCGCTGTCCGGTAGGCCTGGAGCGTCCCTCTGGCCAGGCGCTCCGGTCCGAAGCGCGCGGCCACGTCCCGGCTGCCGCGACGCCCCATCTCGCGGGCCCGTTCCGGATCGGCCAGGAGCGCCAGGATCGCCTCCGCCAGGCGCGCCGGGTCGCGCGGCGGGACGACGATCCCGGTCTCGCCGTGGCGCAGGATCGCGGAGGCGCCGCCCACGTCGGTCGCCACCGCCGGCACCCCGCAGGCCAGGGCCTCCTTGAGGACGGCGGAGGAGGCGTCGCAATCGACCGAGGGAAGGACGGAGAGGGTGAGCGCGGAAGTGAGCTCGGGCATGTCGTCGCGGAACCCCAGGAAACGCACCGCGGCGGCGACGCCGAGCCGGGCGGCCAGGGCCTTCAGCTCGGCCTCGCGCGACCCCGTGCCGATCATGACGAAGAGCACCTCCGGACGCCGCGCCAGGATCTGGACCGCGGCGCGAAGCAGGTCGTCGTGTCCCTTGTCGCGCACCAGGCGCCCCACCACGCCGACGAGCGGCGTGCCGTCGACGAGCCCCAGCTCCCGCCGCACCCCCCGACCGTCCACGCCAGGGTGGAAGCGGTCCGTGCGGTAGGCCGATTCCACGATGGAGACGCGCTCCCGCCGCAGGTCGCCGCGCCGCAGGAAAGGCTCGTAGCGCTCGAGCACGGAGCTCGAGGCGACGATCAGGTGATCGACCTGGCGGCGGTAGAGCCAGCGGTTCCCGGGGTGGGCCCGGACTCTCTTGGTGTTGTGGCGCGTGAACACCAGGGGCAGTCGCGCGCGCGCCAGGCGGCGCGCCAGGAGGCAGGCCCACAGGTCCTGCGAGCCGTGCGCGTCAACCAGGTCGTAGCCCCTCTCGACCAGGTGCCGCGCCAGCCGCGACGCGTCGCGCCAGGCCGACAGCAGATGCTTGCTCTTGCGGAACGCCACCGCTTCGAACGTGGCGAGGCCTGCGGCGCGCGCCCGCTCGGAGAGCATCGAGCCGGCCGGGGTGGCCATCACCACCTCGTGCCCCTGCTCGGCCAGGAGGCGCGACATCATCAGCGTGCGCGCCGGCTGGCCGCCCCACCCCCGGTGGAAATCGGTGTGCAGGATCCTCACGGATCGCTCCAAGGACGTCGTGCGGCGGAGCCAGAGTGTATCAGTCCGTGGGCTTCGCGGGGCCGACGGCGCGCACCAGCACGACGGTCACGTTGTCGTCGCCGCCTTTGGCGTTGGCCAGGTCGATCAAGGCGCGGCAGCTGGTCGCGAGGTCGCCCCGGCTGCCGCGCAAGGCCGCCAGGATCCCGTCGTCCTCCACCATCGAGGTGAGGCCGTCGGAGCAGAGCAGGAGGAGGTCGCCCGCCTGCAGGTCTTGCTCGATGAGATCCACCTCCACCTCCTCCTGGCTGCCCACGGCACGGGTCAGGATGTTGCGTGCCGGGTGCTTGCGGGCCTCGCTCTGCGTCAGCGTGCCGGCGCGCACCTGCTCGTTGACGAAGGTGTGATCCGAGGTGATCTGCCTCAGGGTGTCGTCGCGCAGGAGGTAGGCGCGGCTGTCGCCGACCGAGCCGATGACGGCGCGCGAGCCCTGGATGTAGGCCATCACGACGGTCGTCCCCATGCCGCGCATCTCGCGGTTCTTGCGGACCGAGCGGACGATCTCCTGGTTCGCGAGGCGCACGGCGTTCAGCACCCGGCGCGCCGGAGGGGTGAGGGCGGCCTCGTCCCCCTGCGGGCTGCGGAAGTCGGCGGGGATGGTCGGCTCCTTGCGCGGGTCGCTGCCGGAGATGTGCCGCTCGATCGACTCGACCGCCAGCCGGGAGGCCACCTCGCCGGCGGCGTGCCCGCCCATGCCGTCCGCGACCACGAAGAGGCGGTGCTGCGGCGCCAGGGCGAAGGAATCCTCGTTCGAGCCGCGCTTCTTCCCGACGTCCGACAGCCCGGCGCTCTCGAACTCGAGTGCGGAGGCGCGTTTACTGGACACGCGATTCCCCCTGGACCCGGCTCTTGTCGCGCTTCGGGGCCTGCAGCTCCTCCAGCTTGGTGAGGGCCGCCTGGTTGTCGGGCTCGCGCGCGAGCACCGCGCGCAGCTCGTCGATCGCCTCCTTGTCGCGGCCTGCCGCGGCCAGGATGAAGGCGAGGTTCAGCCGGGCCACCGGGTAATCGGCGTTCACCTCGAGGGCGCGCTGGAAGGCGGCGATCGCCTCGTCCCAGTGCTCCATCTCGCCGCAGGCCACCCCCAGGTAGTTGTGCACGTCGGCGAAATTGGGGTTGAAGACGATCGCCTGCCGGAAGTTCTCGGCCGCCGCGGCGAGCTGCTCCTCCTTGAGGCAATGCAGGCCGCGACGGTAGTGGAACGAGAAATTCTCCGGCCGGCGCTGGAAGGTCTCCCGCATCCCGGCGGCAGGCGCGCAACCTGTTCCTGGCCCGGACGCAGCCCAAGAAGAAGCCGATGAAGAAGGCCCACTGATGCGCCTGCTCAAATCGATCCGCAACCTGCTCGGCAACTACCAGCTCAAGTCGGGCATCTACCACTACGACCGCGGCGGTACGCCTCCATCGACTCCAGGCTCATCCCGAAGCGGGCGTAGAGCGCGCCCATGCGGAAGTGGATGTCCGGGTAATCGGGGGTCAGCTCGAGCGCCTGGCGATACTCCTCGACGGCCTTGGCCATCTCCTTCGCCTCCTCGTGTCTCTCCGCCGCGGCGATGTGGGTCTGGGTCAGGTAGTAGAGGGCCATGCGGCGGTCCGGCTCGGAGGTCTCGGGGGCCTGCAGGGCGCGCAGCAGGTAGTCGATCGCCTGCTTCGACTCGCCGCGGTCGTAGTGGTAGATGCCCGACTTGAGCTGGTAGTTGCCGAGCAGGTTGCGGATCGATTTGAGCAGGCGCATCAGTGGGCCTTCTTCATCGGCTTCTTCTTGGGCTGCGTCCGGGCCAGGAACAGGTTGCGCGCCTGCCGCCGCAGCACCTCGGGGATGTTCTTGTCGCCGGCGACGATCTTGAGGTCCCGCGTGCCGAGGCGGGGCAGGAACTGGAGCGAGACGCCCGGCGGCGTCTTCGGGTTGCGCACCAGGGCGTGGGCGACGGTGTAGGTCTTGGTCCAGTCGCGGTGGCCGGCGATGACGCGCAGGACGTCTTCGTGCACGTTGCGCATGTTGGCGAAGCCGGCGATCTCGTTCTCCGAGAGCTTCGGGCTCCTCAGCACCTGCTGCGACACCATCCTGGCCGTGTCGCGGATCAGGATGGCGCGCTCCTCGGCGCTGCCCTTCATGGCGAGCTGCACCCGCTCGGCCACGTTCATCTTCATGATCTTCTGGAAGGCCGGCGTGCGCCGCAGCGACTCCTCGAGCTCCTGCTCCTGGTCCGGGGTCAGGGGAGCCAGGGCCTGCTGGGCCTCCGCCTCCGCGGCCTCCCCCTCCTCGGGCGGCGGCGCGGCCTCCTCGCCCAGCTCGGGGTAGGCGACGGGGGCCGCCTCCGCGGCGGGGGCCTGCCGCACCACGATCGGATCCTTGCCGACGAAATCGCGCTCCAGCTCGGCCAGGCGGCGCCGGTTGTCGGTGTTCAGGCTCGGGTTCGAGCGCAGCAATTCGAGCAGGAGCGGGTTCCGAATGATGCGCACCTCGTTGGTGACGATCAGGTTGAGCGTCTCCTCGTTCGCCGCGGGGGCCAGGGCCTCGAGCGTCGCCTCGGGGATCGCCGGGTGGGCGATCGCCGCCTCGAGCGCGGCGCCGGTCAGCCTGCCCGATCGCGTGAAGTGGTCGAGCAGCAGGGGATCGCACGCGGGGTCCCGCAGCAGCGGCTCGAGGCTCTCGAGGGTGATGCTCAGGAGGCTCTCGCCGGCGGCCTGGGCGACCGCGGCCGAGGCGTCTTGCAGGAGGCCGATCTGGACGAAGAGCAGATCCTGGGGCGGCAGCGGCAGGGCGCCGCGCGCGGCGGCCAGCCGGACCTGCTCGGGCGCGGTCGGGCCCAGGATCGTCTCGACCAGGGGGTGGCGCCCGGCACGCGGCGGAGCGCTGGCGACCTCAGGGCCGGGCATCGTCACCCCTCCCGCGCCCGGAGCAGATCTGGCGGAAATCGTCGCTGCGGATCGTGTAGCCGTGGACGCGCGTCCCGGGATCGCCGAGGGGAGGACAGGCGGCGCCGTTCACCATCAGCCGCACCGCGGCGGCATCGGCGGCGCTGACCCGTATCTCGCCCAGGCAGCGCGCATCCTGCTCCTCCCCCTTGCGCATCACCCAGTTGATGATCTCGCGACCGTCGCAGAAGACCATGACCCAGGTCCTGTCGGCCACCTCGACGTGCAGAGCCATACCCGCGGCGGGCGCCGGCTCCAGGGTCGCCTGCCGCGTATCCTCGGCGCGCGCGTCATGCAGGTCGGGCGCATCGAAGCCGGGAGCGCGGATCGCGTGGGGGCGCACCGGCTCGGAACGGGGCGGGGCCGCCACGGGACCCGCCCCCGACAGGGAGGCTTCGCTGAGGGTCCCCGTCCCGTCGCCCTTCCCGCCCGCGGCGCCCGTGGGGGTGCCGGCGATGGAGGAGCCCGCGGCCGCGGGAGTCTGTGGCGGCATCCCGGCCGGCGAGGGGCCGGCGGAGGGGGCGCCGCGCTGGGTGGCGGAGCGCGACGGCGAACGCCCCACCACGAGCATGAACGCCAGGAACAGCACCCCGGCGACGGCCACGAGGCCCAGAACGAGAGATAGCACACGCGAGGGGGTGCCGCCGCCCGCGTCCTCGATGCCGCTCACGGCGGGCGCGCCCCCGCGCCGCTGCTCGACGGCCGCGGCCAGGCTCGCCAGCGAGGTGTCGCGCGCCGCCGGGCGGGGAGCGTGCGGAACCTCGATGGGCTCCGGAATGGGGGGGGCCGCCTTCGGCGCCGGGGGGGCGAAGGTGATCACCGGCGCCCCCGCCGGGGAGCCATCATGGCGGACGCCGGCGGCGTCGGCACGTCGGCGCGGTGCCTCGGCGGGCCGGTGGATCGCGCCCCGGACATCCGCCTGCGCCACGGCT
>QHXZ01000098.1 GCA_003223165.1 Acidobacteriota bacterium | reverse complement strand
AGCGCTCGAGCGATCGTTCCCAGTTTTTCGGCATCGCCTGGCGGCATCATACACGGGTCAAGGCCGGGGCGATCACACGGGGCGCGCCGGAAGGGTCAGCGCAGCGCGGCCGGGGCTGCCGCGGCGGCCCGCGTCTCCGGCCGCGACCAATCCTGGCCGGAGAGCTTCCATCCTCCTCCCAGCGCTTTGTAGAGCTGGACGAGGGTGGCCAGGCGGTCGAAGCGAGTCTGGGCGAGGGAGTTCTCGGCTGGGAAGAGCTGCTGCTGGGCCTGCAGAACCTCGAGGTAGTCGGAGAGGCCCCCCAGGTAGCGGGAGTTGGAGAGGCGGACCGCCTCGCGATACGAGTCCACGGCGCGGGCCTGCTCCTTCTCGACGTCGGCGAGCGTCTGGTAGGCGACCAGGGCGGTCGAGACTTCGGAGAAGGCGTTGGTCACGCTCTGCTCGTACTGGGTCTTCGCCTGCTCCCAGCGGGCGATGGCGGCGCGGTGCTGGTTCTTCAGGCGCCGTCCCTGGAACAGGGGGGTGAGAAAGCCGCCGCCGGCGGACCAGGTCCTTCCCTGACCGAAGAGGTTCGACACCTGGGGCGCCACGCCGCCGAACGCCCCCGTGAGGCTGATCGTTGGGAAGAAGTCCGCGACGGTGACGCCGACATCGGCGTTCGCCGCCACGAGCTCCTGCTCGGCTTGGCGCAGGTCGGGCCGGCGCTCCAGAAGCTCGGAGGGGAGTCCGGCCGGGACGTCCGGCGGGAGGATCTGGTCGTTGAGGCCCGCCCCGCGAGAGATGGCGCCGGGGTTCCGCCCCAGCAGGAAGCCGAGCAGGTTCTCCTGCGCCTCGATCTGCCGTTCGAGGTCGGGGATGGTGGCGCTGGTGGTGGCGAGCGACGCCGCGGCGCTGGAGGTCTCGAGCGCGGAGGCGGCGCCGGCTTCGAAGCGCCGGCTGAACAGGGCGTGGGTCTCCTGGAACGCGGTCGTCGTCCGCCGGGCGATCTCGAGCTGCAGGTCGAGCTCGCGCAGGCGGAAGTAGGCGGTCGCGACGTCCGAGACGAGGGAGAGCAGGACCCCGCGGCGGGCCTCCTCGGTGGCCAGGTAGCGGGAGAGCGCCGCCTCGTTCAGGCGGCGGATGCGGCCCCACAGGTCGATCTCCCAGGTGAGGCCGAGGTTGACGTCGTAGAGGTTCACCGGGGTCGTGACGGGAGACGCGAAGCCGGACTGCCGGCCGCGTGTCCAGCCTCCGTCGGCCTGGATCTGCGGGAAGAACTCGGAGCGGGCGATGCCGGCATTCGCCCGCGCCTCCTCGACGCGCCAGGCGGCGAGGCGCACGTCGTAGCCGTTCCGCAGCGCCTCGTCGATCAGGGCCTTCAGGTTGTCCTCCTGGAAGATCTCCCACCAGGCCCGGTCGGCGAGCGACCCCGCTTCGGGCGGGGCCGCCTGGGGCGGAGCCGCCCCGGGCTGGAGCGCCGCGGCCGGTCCCTCCAGCCCGCGTATCTGCTCGGGGGCCGTTATGGGTGGGCGTTTGTAGTTGGGTCCGGCGGCGCAACCGGGGAGCAGTCCGCCGACGACCAGGGCGGCCACGATGGCGAAAGTTGTGGGTCTCTTCATGCTCGGGTCCTTTCTCATTCGAGCCCCTCCGTCCCTGCGTCGGCGGCCGTTTCGAGGCCCGGGACGAAAGCGGCTCCGCCCCCGGCGATCGCGGGAACGGCCTCGGCGATCGCGGGAACGGGCCGCGCGTGCCCGGCGCGGAAGAAGGCCGCGCGGTCCAGGACTCTTTCCTGGAAGCGCTCGAGGTACAGGTAGATGGCCGGGGTGATGTACAGGGTGATGAACTGCGACACGACCAGGCCGCCGACGATCACGAGCCCCAGGGGCCGCCGGGTCGATCCGTCGGCCCCGAAGCCGATGGCGATAGGCACGGCGCCGATGACGGCCGCGAGCGTGGTCATCAGGATGGGGCGGAAGCGGTCCATGCTGGCGTCGTGGATCGCCTTCTCGGCCGTCTCGCCGGCGGCCACGCGCTGGCGGGCGAAATCGACGATCATGATGCCGTTCTTCTTGACGATCCCCATCAGCATGAACATGCCGACGAAGGCGTAGAGCGAGGCCTGCTCCCCGAACAGGAACAGCGTCAGGAGCCCGCCGACGAGCGCCGTGGGGAGCGTCGAGAGCACCGTCAGCGGGTGCACGTAGCTCTCGTAGAGGATGGCGAGGATCACGTACATCACGAACACGGCGAGGGCCATCAGCAGCGTCAGGTCCCGCACCGTGTTGCGGAAGGTCTGCGCCTCGCCCTGCAGGCCGGCGCGCACGGTGGGCGGCACGATCCCTGCCGCGGCCCGGCCGATGAAGTCGGTCGCCTGGCCGATGGCCACGCCCGGTTTCAGGTTGAAGAAGATCGTCACGCTGGTGAACTGGTTCAGGTGGTTGACGGCCTGCAGCCCGAGCGAGGACTTCCAGGTGACCAGCGCGTCGAGGGGCACCAGCCTGGCCCCGTCGTCGGACTTGATGTACAGCAGCGACAGGTCCTGGGGCTTCGAGCGCGCCGCGTCCGCGACTTCCAGGATGACCTGGTACTGGTCCTGCGGCTTCTTGATCAGGTAAAGGTAGTTCTGCGAGTAGGCGTTGCGCAGCAGCTCCAGGATGCGCGTCTCCGAGACCCCGTAGGTCTTGGCCTGGTCGCGCCTGAGGTCGATCTCCAGGTTCGGGGTGTTGCTGAAGAAGTCGGACGACAAGGTCAGGAACCCCGGGAACTCCCGCAGCTTCCCCATCAGCGCCGTCGCCACGTCGTACACCTCCCCGGGATTGACACCGGACAGGGAGAAGGCGTACTGGCCCTGGTTCTGATTGGTCGCTCCCGTGCTGATCTCCAGGACCGGGAAGGGGCGCAGGAACGGGAACACGCCGGGGATCGATCCGAGCTTCCCCATCAGCTGTCCCGCCACCTGCTGGATCGGCGGGCGCGTGTCCACCGGGTTCAGAAACGCCAGGAGGAACCCCTGGTTGGACGACAGGAAGCGGTCGTTCCCGGTCATCGTGAACGTCGCCCGGACGCTGGGGTCCTGCCGCAGGACGTCGTCGGCCTGGTTCTGGAGCGCGCGCATCTGGTCCGGCGACGACCCCTCCCGGCCGATCATGACGCCCCAGATGAAGCTGCTGTCCCCCGGCGGCAGGAAGGCCTTGGGGACGGCGGCGAAGAGGCCGACGGTGCCGAGCAGGCAGACGACCCAGATCAGCGCCGAGACCCAGCGGTGCCGCAGGAACCACCAGAGCGATTTGCCGTAGACCGACAGCCAGCGCTTCTCCGCCCCGCCGATGATCCGCTCCATCCAGGTCTGCTTCGTGCCATGGCCGCGCTCCTTGAGAAGCCGCGCGGTCATCAGGGGCGTCAGCGTCAGGGACACCAGCCCCGAGGCCAGGATCGACACCACGATGGTGACGGCGAACTCGCGGAAGATGCGGCCGACGAGCCCGGACATGAAGACGAGCGGGATGAACACCGCCGCGAGCGACACGGTCATCGAGACGATGGTGAAGCTGATCTCCCGGGCGCTGCCGAGGGTCGCCTGGAACGCCTGCTCGCCGCGCTCCATGCGGCGCACGGTGTTCTCCAGGAAGACGATGGCGTCGTCCACCAGGAAGCCGATCGCCAGAGTGAGCGCCATGAGCGTCAGGTTGTTCAGGCTGTAGCCGAGCAGCCGCATGGCGACGAAGGTGAGGAGCAGCGACAGCGGCAGGGCGACGGCCGGGATCAGGGTGTCGCGGGCGCGGCCCAGGAACACGAAGATCACGATGACGACCAGGGCGAAGGCGATCAGCAGGGTCGTCTGCACGTCGTCCACCGAGTTGACGATCGAGCGCGAGCGGTCGTAGATCGGCGTGATGCGCACCGAGCCGGGGAGCTCGACGCCGATCAGGGGGAGCAGGGCGCGCACGCTTTGCGCCACCTGCACCGCGTTGGCGCCCGCCTGGCGGTAGACCGCCACGACGACGGTGGCGGACGGCGGCGGATAGCCGCGCACCCAGAAGCGCATGTTGATCCGCTCGTCCTGGACCGACTGCTGCACCGTGGCCACGTCGCGCAGGTAGATCGGGGCCCCGTCCCGCGCGCCGACGATCAGGTCGCCGTACGCCTGCGCGCCTTCGAGCTGGCCCCGGGGCTGCAGCAGCGCCGTGCCGGAGGACCCGTCGAGCTGCCCCGCGCCGGTGTAGGAGGTGCCGTTCTTGACCGCGGCGGCCAGGTCGTCCACCGAGATGCCGCGGGCCCACATCGCCGACGGGTCGGCCTTGACGCGGATGGCGGACTTCGTGCCGAAGACGTTCACGCGCGACACGCCGGGCAGGATGCTGATCCGCTGGCCCACCTGGGTGCTGCCGTAGTCGTAGAGCTGCCCCGCCGTCACCGTCTCGCTGGTGAGGGCGATGTAGAGGATCGGCTGGTCGTTGGGGTTCGTCTTGGAGAAGGTCGGCGGGGACGGAAGGTCGACCGGCAGGCTCCCGGTCGCCTGCGTGATCGCCGTCTGCACGTCCGTGGCCGCGGCGTCGAGGGTCTTCTCCAGCGCGAACTGCAGCGTCAGGCTGGTCTGCCCCTGGGTGCTCTTCGAGGTCACGAGCTCCAGCCCGTTGATCTGCATGAACTGCCGCTCGAGCGGTGTGGCGATGTTGTTCGCCATCGTCTCGGGGCTCGCCCCCGGGTAGCTCACCTGCACCTGGATGACGGGGTAGTCCACCGCGGGCAAGTCGTTCACCGGCAGCTGCGCGTAGGCCAGGAGGCCGAACAGGATGACGGAGGCGGTCAGGACCGCCGTCATCACCGGCCGGCGGATGAAGGGCTCGGAGAAGTTCATGACCGCCCCCTGTCTGCCGCCGGCCTGGCTGCGCCCGTCGCCGCCGAAGCGCCGGATGCAGGCGGAGCGCCGGTCGCCTGCGCGGCTCCGGTCGCCGGGGCGCCGCCGGCCGCAACGCCCGGCTGGTCGATCCGCACCTTGCCGCCCGGGCTCACCGCCATCTGGCCCGTGATCACGACCCGCTCGCCCGCCTCGAGGCCGCGCGTGATCACCACGCGGTCCTCCTGCCGCTGCCCGAGCGTCACGGGGCGCATCTCGGCGGTGGAGTCCTGCTTGACGACGTACACGAACGGCCCCTTGGCCGAGGTCTGAGGCGCGGCCGCCGGGATCAGCACGGCGTCCCGGATCGTGCTGAGGACCAGCCGGACCTTCACGAAGCGGCCGGGCCAGAAGCGGTGATCGGCGTTCGCGATCGTGGCGCGCAGCTTCACCGTGCCGCTGCCGTCCTGCACGGCGTTGTCGACGAAGGTGAGCGTGCCGGCGCGCGGCTCGTCGGGCTGGTCGGGGAGGCGCACCTCGACCCGCAGCGTGCCCTGCGCCATGTTGCGCTGCACCGCCGAGAGGTCGTTCTCGGTGACGGTGAAGTCGGCGTAGATCGGGTTCAGCCGCTGGATGAGCAGGAGCGAGCCCTTGTTCGCCTCGACGACGTTCCCGATGTCCACCAGCCTGTGCCCCGTGCGGCCGTCGATCGGCGATCGGACCGCGGAGTACTCCAGGTTGAGCCGCGCGGTCTCGACCGCGGCCTCGCCCTGCTGGATCTGCGCCTGGGTCACCGCGACCGCGCTCTTCCGGGTGTCGTATTCCGAGCGCGAGACCGCGTTCGTCCCGATGAGGCCGGCGGCGCGATCGAACTCGATACGGGCGAGGTCGAGCGCCGCCTTCGCCTGCGCCAGGCTGGCCTCGGCCGCGTCGAGGGTGGCCTGGTAGGGCCGCGGGTCGACGGTGAAGAGCAGGTCTCCCTTCTTGACGTCGGCGCCGTCCTCGAAATGGATCGCCGTGATCCGCCCGGAGACCTGCGGCTGGATCGAGACCACCTCGCGCGCCACGTTCTTGCCGATCTCATCCAGGTAGATCGGCACCTCCTCGGTGACCGCGGTGACGACCGAGACGGGCGCCGGCGGCCGTTCGAATTGCGGCTGGGCCTTCGCCTCGCACCCTGCGAGCGTGAGGGCCAGGAGGGTCGCGAGGCCGGCAAGGGCCGCAAGGCCGGCGAGGCCCGCGCCGGCCGGCGAGGGCCTGGTGGCCGCAAGGGTCCTGGCGGCCGACAAGGACTTCGCGGCCGGCAGGGGCTTCGGGGAATGTTGGCTCCAGATCGTGCCGACGGTCGAGTTCACTGGTCGCTCCTTTTCACGATGAACTTCCTCAGGCTGATCTTCTGAATGCGCGGGTCGAGACATCCGGCGAACCGCTTGCAGGCGGCGAAGTCCAGATCGAAGAGCGCGCGCTGCTCGACCGGGGTGAGCTGGAGCCCGGCGGCGATCAGCTCCGCGACCACCGCCTCGCGGTCTTCCTCGAACCGTCGCCGGAAGTCCTCGTCGGTGGCCAATCTGCCAATCACTTGTTCCACGCTGCGCTGCGACACGTCCCTTCCTCCTGGCACGTCCCCGGTCAGCCGGCGACTCAATCCGCATCACCCCTCTTCACGCCGCGTGCCAACCTCGCCGACTCTACGATCCCCACGCCCAAGCCGCTGACAGGGCATCGGTTACGCCCGTGACCTCCACGTCGTCGCCGAGCGCCACGGGTGTCTGGAACCGGACAGGTGAAGGAAAACGGTCAGCGGGATGGAGAGCGGGCGGGTCGGGAACTGCCTGGGGGACGGCCTGGAGACGGAATCAGCCGCGCGGGCCGGGTTCTGCCCCGCCCAGGCCGTGTTTCTGCAACCGGGAATAGAGCTGCGAGCGAGTGATGCCGAGCAGGCGCGCGGCGAGCGAGCGGTTGTTCTGCGCTTCCTGCAGCGCCTTGACGATCAGGTCGCGCTCCACTACTTCCAGCTTGACGCCTCCGGGCGGGGTGGCGCCGGCGAATGGTTGGTGTCCCGCGCCGTCCAGCGGTTGGCGCCCCGCGCCGTCCGTCGGGCGCGTCGCCCCGCCCGCCAGTTGGCGCCCCGCCCCACCCACCAGCGAGCGCCCCGCTCCGTCGGTCGGCCGCCCCACTCCCATCGGTAGGTGCTCGACGGTGATCAGGCCGCCGTCACACAGGATGGTCGCCCGCTCGAGGGCGTTGCGCAGCTCCCGGACGTTGCCGGGCCAGGGGTAGGAGAGCAGCGCTTCGGAGGCGTCGCGCGCCAGGCCAGCGGCCGGCCGGCCGACGGCCGAGCCGATCTCCTCCAGGAAGGCCCCGACCATGGGGAGGATGTCATCCTGCCGCTCGCGCAGCGGGGGCAGCCTGACCTCGAAGACGCGCAGCCTGTAGTAGAGGTCCTCCCGGAACTCCCCGCGGGCGAGGGCCGCTTCGAGGTCGCGGTTCGTGGCCGCCACGACGCGCACCTCCGCCTTGATCGGCCGCGTCCCCCCCAAGCGCTGGAACTCGCGCTCCTGCAGGACGCGCAGCAGCTTGGCCTGGACGGCCGGAGTCATCTCTCCCACCTCGTCCAGGAAGAGCACGCCCCCCGCGGCCTGCTCGATCCGACCGGGGCGGGCGGTGACCGCGCCGGTGAAGGCCCCCCTCTCGTGGCCGAACAGCTCCGATTCGAGGAGCGTCTCCGGCAGGGCGGCGCAGTTGAGACCCACGAACGGGCCGCGCGAGCGGGGCGAGCCGCGGTGGATGAAGCGCGCCACGACCTCCTTGCCCGTGCCCGACTCCCCCGTGAGGAGAACGGTGGTCTCGGTCGGCGCCACCTTGGCCGCCTGGTTGAGGACGTCCTTCCACTTCCTCGACTCGCCGATGACGCGACCGTAGCCGCGCGTCGCCTCCAGCTCGCTGCGCAGCGCCTCGACCCGCTCCTCGAGGCGCGTGGCGCGCTCGCGCGCCTCGGCGGCCCGGCGCTCCTCCTCGGCGAGGCGTTGGTGCGACAGCGCCAGGCTGACGTGATCGGCGACGCGGCGGGCCACCACGACGTCCTCTTCGGAATACTGCCGCGGTGTGCGCGACAGGAAGAGCAGCCAGCCGAGGCCGCCGTCCAGGCGCAGCGGGATCTTGAGGAGGGAACGCATACCGAGCTGCCGGCACTTGGCGTGGGGGCCCGGGCCGCCGTCAGCCTGATCCTCGACGTCGGGGATCAGCAGGTAGTCCGCTCCCTGGTGACAGGTGGCGGAGTCCCCCACCGGCATCCGGGTCGGGAGGCCGTCGAGCGCCTCTCCAGAGACCGCGTCCACCGTGATCTCGCGGCGATCGGCGCTCAGCGACGTGAGCACCAGCCGGTCGTGGGGCAGGACCGGCTTCACGACCTCCGAGACGCGGTTGAAGATGCCGCGCACGTCGAGAATCCCGGCCATCATCGGCAGGAGCGAGTCGATCGCGTCGAGGCGGCCGCGCCGCGCGGTCTCCAGGCCCCAGAGCCGCTCGTGCTCGAGCGCCACGCCCAATAGGTCGGCGATCGGCCTGATGGCCGTCTCGTGCTCGGCCCCGAAGGAGCCGGGGGTGGCGGAGGTGAACCAGACCGTGCCGGCCATCTGCCCGGCCCGCAGCAGGGGCGCGTGCAGGATCGATCGGACCCCGCGCTTCAGGATCTCGCCGTCCATCGGAAAGCCGGGATCGAGCTCGCGGGCCGCATCGTCGATCCGGCTGATCCCCCGGCTCTGCGGCCGCATCGGCGGGGAGAAGTCCGTCAGGTTGAAGATCCGCGAGGCATCCTCGGGCGCGAACTTGCCCGCCACGGCGTAGCGTCTCATCGTCTCCGGCGTCTCGAGACGGGACACGCCCATCGTGTCGAAGGGAATGACCCCGGCCGCGGCCTCGGCCACGTGCGCGAAGACGTCCTTGAGCTCCAGGCTCTCGGAGACGGCGCGGGCGATGCGGCTCAGTGCGGCCGCGAGCGGATCCTGTACCATCGGTGCCGAAATGGTATCACGTCAGGCGGGGGTGATGCAGGGGCGGCCCTCCACCTGTGGCACAATGCCTCGGGAGGGCCGACCATGGCAACCGAGGAAGAGGTCCACGAGGGGTCGTGCTGCTGCGGACGCGTGCGCTTCCGTGTCACGGGGCCGTTCGGCACCTTCAGCCACTGCCACTGCACCGACTGCCGCAAGAGCCACGGCGCCGCGTTCGCATCCTACATCGGCGTCGCCCGCGCCCGCTTCACCTTTCTCGAGGGCGAGAGCGAGGTCGCCGGCTTCACGGCCGAGACCGGCACGCGGCGGGAATTCTGCCGGCACTGCGGCTCGAGCCTCACCGGCAGCGTGACGAGCGAGCCGGACAACGTCTATATCGCGGCCGGCACCTTCGATACGCCCCTGCGCCTCAAGCCCGAGTACCACATCTTCATCCGCAGCAAGGTCCCCTGGCTCGACCTCCACGACGGCCTGCCGCAGCACCGGGAGTTCTCGGAGTAAGCACCCGGGCGGTCTAGTCGTGGTCCACCGTATAGACCACGGCGGCCTCCGCCAGGAAGGGCCGGCCGTTCTGGAGCGTGCCGCGCATCTCCACGGGGACGGCGCTCGACCCGTATCCTTCGCGCAGGTAGCGCGCGATCTGCCAGCCGTCGAAGGTGCCTCGCCAGCCCTTGCCGTGGCGCGCGATGCTCGTGAGCCTGACCGGCTCCGGGATCACCCATCCACCGAGGGCGACGATCATGAGGTCGCGCGGCTGTGACTCGCTCGCGACTTCGATCGTGACGGTCTGCGTGACCTTCCCCTTCTTCGGCCTGAACTCGATCGGATCCGGGGCCTGCCCTTGCAGGACGGATTCGCCACCGGGAGACGTTTCCCCCGAGATGGCCCGGGAGGGTGCGACCGGCGGCGCCGATCTCTCGTCGGCCGCCCCCGCGCCCCCCGCCGCCTCTCCCGCGCGCGCTGTTCCCTCTCCCGCGCGCTGCGCCGCGCGGATCCAGGTCTCTCCCCGGGTGAAGACCTTGAACTCCTCTCCTGCGAGGTGGTAGGCCTGCCGTCCGCGGACGGCGAGGAAGCCGATCACCCCGAATGCCATGCTGTTCGCGTCGGCGGTGCTGTGGCGTTCCTGTCCCGAGGAGAGGATCAGACCCACCGTCGCCAGGGTGTTGCCGTCGATCGCCGTGATGGCGGGGACGGCGATGTCGAGAGTGCCTTCCTGCCCTCCGCCTTGCGCCGGCTCCACCTGGCGCGCGGTCCCTTTGACCATCGTCCCCTTCTTCAGGAAGACCCCGCCCTCGACGGCGGCGTCTGCGGCGACCCGGAACCAGATGGTCTCGCCTGTCGTGGTCATCCTGGAGCAGACGTTCTCCAGGAGCTCGAGGGTGATCGCGGTGTTGGCCGGTACGTTCGACATCCCTTCCCGGTACTCGGGTGGCACGACGGCCGGCGCGACTGTCTCCACCTCGGCCTTGTCCTTCTCGGACTCCTTCCTTTTGGCGCGCTCGTATCGGTTCGCGATCTGCTTCGCGGCGGTGGCCCCGTCGTCTTCACCGGGCGTCATGAAGTCGCGGACCTCGTCGATGAGGGCCCTGCCGCGCGCCTCGTCCAGGGTGGCGATGCTCATCCAGACGTCGAAGTAATAGGTCTGCCCCGCGACCAGCTCGACCTCCTTGGTCACCTTGGTCCAGTTCGTCCAGAGCAGGTGCTTCCCGGGGTCGACGTAAGCGAACCCATAGGAGCCGCTCCGGAGGACTCCCAGGAACGCTTCGTCGGCGTAGACGAACTGCGTGCGGGCCGCGCCGCTCATCCGGGAGGTCCTGATGAGATAGACCAACGCCTTGTCCGGCCTGGCCTCCCCGAACTGCTGCGGGCCTCTCTCGCCTGCGAGCGCCTGGGGCGCGCCCGCGGGGCCTGCCGGCAGGAGCAAACATGAGAGCAACGAGAACAAGAGGAAGGCGAGGGAGACTGCCGTTCGACGCGGGCTCATCGTGACCTCCCGTCGAGACCTTGGGGAGCGCGGCTCGGATGGCGTGCTTGACCTGCCCGGATTATATCCGAGGTGGGGAGGAGGGTCCGTGGGGCGCCGTCAGATCGGCCGGCCCGAAGGGTGGTCGCGCAGGCAGAGGCGCACGAAGTTGTCGAGCAGGCGGCGCGCGGGGAGCGGGTCGAAGCGCGTCAGCCGATCGAGCAGGCGATCGACGTGCCCCTCGACGCCCTGCCCGTGCGCCCGGGCGTCGGCCTCGAGGCGCTCGCGCCGCAGCAGGATCAGCTCGCGCAAGATGCCGGTCGTGGCCTCGGGGTGGAACTGCACCCCCCAGACGTTCTCGTCGACGCGGAACGCCTGGACCGGGGCGCTGTCGTTGCCGGCCAGCAGCACGCCGCCCGGCGGCATTGTTTCGACCCGGTCCTCGTGGGTGGCCAGGACCGGCAGCGGCGATGGCAGCCCTTCGAACAGCGGGTCGAGCCGGCCGGCCGGGGTCAGCATCACATCGACCGCCCCGATCTCCCACCCCGCCGGGCTCTTCGCGACGCGCCCGCCGCGCGCCTGGGCCAGCATCTGGCAGCCGAAGCAGACGCACAGGACCGGCACCGGCAGATCCTCGGCCCGCCGCATGAGCACCGCCAGCGAGTCCATCCATGGCTCGCTCCGCAGGACCGACTTCACCGATCCCGTGACGATGATGCCGGCGTGGGGCGACGGGTCGGGGATCGGCGAGCGCGTGGCGTCGCAGAGATCGAACGCCAGATCGTGCGCCGCCAGGGCGTCCCGGAACCAGCGATCGTAGTCGCCGTGCCCGCGCTGCACCTCGGGCGCGGTCGATCCGGTCCTTATGATCAGGATGCGCGGCAGGGCCCCCAACAAGGTAGGCGGGATGCCGCGGCCCGGCGCCGGACGCGGCCCCAGCCCTCCGGCCGGCGGCGTCCCCTGCGCGCGGCCCCGACGGTCAGCCGGGCCTCCTGCTCCCATGGTCGTCCATCTCCGTCACCCGGATCGGATGACGACGCGGTTGAACGCCCCCTCCAGGCGCAGCCGGTAGCCCGGGCCGCCGTCCGCGCCGCGCGCCCCCTGCACCTCGCGCCTTTGGTCGACGATGTTCATGAATCCCTCGCGCCTCACCCGGACCTGCGTCGTGGCGGGCACCTCGAGCACCACCTGGTTGAACGCTCCTTCCAGGTCGAGGCGCACGTCGTCCGCAGGCTCGCCAAGGCGCAGCGTCAGCTCGTTGAACGCGCCGTCGAACGACAGTCGCGTCACGGGGCTCATGGGGAGATCGAGGCGTGCCGTGGTGAGCGCCAGGTCGAGGTCGAGGGCGACCGGCAGGGCGGTCGTGACGCCCAGCTCACCGCGCGCGCGGCGGACGCCCGGCACGATGAGGAAGGTCCGGTCGGACAGCGAGTTCGTGACCCGCACCCGGCCGGACGCGGCATCCTCGGCGACCCGCACGGAATGGCGGCCGGCGTCGATCGCCCGGCCCACCGCGAGCAGGCCGCGCGGCAGGCGCCGCGAGGTCACGTCGAGGCTGGCCAGCGCCAGCCGGCCCTCGAACGTCCAGCCAGCCAGGGTGGCCGAGCGCTCGGCCCGGATCGGCACCCACTCGCCCTCGCCCTCCGCGCGGGCGGGACCTCGCTTCGCCACGTACATGAGGGTCCCCAGGACCAGGATCGGGCCCAGGAGGACGAGGGCGGGCATGGGGCTGCGCTCGAAGACCAGGCGGATGCCAAGGGCGACCAGGAGCACCGGCCAGTAAGCGGCGGCCTCGGTCCAGAAGCCCGGCGGCAGGAGGCCCTGCGTCGTGAGCAGCAGGAAGGTGCCGATGCCGACGAGGTAGAGCCCCTTGGAGACCCGGACCCAGCGGACGCCGCTGTCGTACACCGGGTCGTGCCGGCCCCGGCCGCCGTCGGTCACGGTTGCTTCCGGCCCCGGCTGCGAGCCGCTTCCAGGATGAGCGAGGCGCCGACGGCGATCAGGATCACCGGCCACAGGGTCGAGAGGCGCGCCCACTCGGGCCAGCGCCACCAGGAGAAGCGGTCGAGGAGGAACAGGACCCCCAGGACGATCAGGATCGTCCCGGCCACGACGCGTCCCCGCGTCCCGTCCGCCGGCAGCCGCTGCAGCTCGTCGGCCACCCGCTCGCCGGCCTGCCGCACTTTTTCGACGACGCGGTCGACAGGGGTCCTGGCAGGAGCCGCCCCCGTTGCGGCCCCAGGCGCCACACCCGACGCCGTCCCGGCCGCGGCCGCGCCGCCGGCCGCTTCATCGTCGCGCGGCATGATGGCCCACCCGATCACGTAGGCCACCAGCCCGAACCCGTTCACGAACGCCAGCAGGATGAAGACGAGCCGCGCCAGCACCGGATCGACGCCGAAGTAGTTCGCGAACCCGGCGGCCACGCCGCCCAGGACCGCGTTCTTGGCGTCCCGCGTCAGGCGTCGGGCCATGCCTCACCTCCGTGGGTGGCCGGGGATCGAAGCAGGTGCATGTGGCGACCTCCGCCAGATGATACCCTGCACGGCCATGAATCGGAGCAGGATCCCGTCGGCCCGCGGCGCTCCTGCCGTGCCACGCGCGCTCCTCCTCGTCCTCGTCCTCCTGATCGCCGCCTGCCCGCGCGCCGCGATGGCGTTCCGCCCTTTCGACTCGACGGACGCGGCGGTCGCCGCGCCCCGGGAGTTCGAGATCGAGGTCGGGCCGCTCGGTTACCTCGCCGAGGACGGGTCGCAATCGCTCGTGGCGCCCGAGATCCGCCTCAACTGGGGCTTCGCTCCGCGATCGGAGATCGTGCTCGAGGGGAGGAACTTCGTCCCCCGCGACCGCGCGCCGGGCGAGCCGCGCGACCGCATCGAGGAGACCGGGCTCTCCCTGAAGAGCATCCTGCGACCGGGCCAGCTGCAGGGCGGGAGCGGTCCGAGCGTCGCGACCGAGGTCGGCCTGCTCCTGCCGACGCTCCACGGCGAGCCCGGAGCGGGGGCCAGCGCCGCCGCCATCGTCTCACGGCGCGTCCGGGCAGCTACCCTGCACCTCAACGCGGTGGCCGAGCTGACGCGGTCCCACCGGCCGGGGCTCATCGGTGGCGCGATCCTGGAAGGGCCGTACGCCTGGCGGGTCCGGCCGGCCGCGGAGATCGAGATCCAAGGCGAGCGCGACGGCCCCACCCAGAGATCGGCCCTCGCGGGCGCCATCTGGGCCGCCCGCGAGGGCCTGGCCTTCGATCTGGCCTACCGGATCGCCCGGGAGGGCGAACGCACCACGCGCGAGGTGCGCGCCGGGCTGACTTGGGGCTTCCCGCTCAAGCGACGCTAGAGTCCCTTGATATACCAGGGCCGCGAACGATCGGAAGAAGCCGCTGTAACCGGCGGCCGCACCGTCCCGTTTGTGCAGGATGAAGGGGCGCGCCGCGCCCCATCCAGCGAAGGAGAGACCCATGAACCCCAGAACCTTGAAACCCAGAACGAAGCGTGCGCCGGCGGCCGTCGGCCTGGCCCTGGCGGGTCTCGCGGCGGTCGGCGCCGCCCTGGCCGGATCACGGAACATGGATCGGCCTCATGGCTGGCACGGCGCCGGTGGCGAGCACGGCTGGGGAATGAGGTCGCAGCTCGCCAAGCTCGACCTCAGCGACGGACAGAAGGTCCAAATCAAGGCGATTTTCGAGGACGAGCATACGAAGATCGCGCCGCTCGCTGCCTCGAGCATGAAGGCGCGTCGCGCCCTCGGCGAGGCGATCCACGCGCCGGTCTTCGACGAGACCGCCATCCGCGCCGCCGCGGCCCAGTCAAGTGGCGCCCAGTCCGACCTGGCCGTAGAGAGGGGGCGCGTCGCCTCGAGGATCCGCGCCGTGCTGACGCCGGACCAGCAGAAGCAGCTCGACGCGCAGCGCCAGCAGTTCCTCGACCGGATGCAGCAGCGGAAGGAGCAGCACCGCGCCGAGGAGGGTGAGGACTCGCCGGACGCCGAGGACCTGCAGTAGGATCGAGGTCGTCCCGCCGGCGGCCCCCGTGGGCCGCCGGTGGCTCCCGGGCGGAACTCGGCCGCCCGGGATCCCCGCACCCTCGACCGAGTCGATAAGGAGGACGATCGCATGTGCAGGCCGGCCCAGCTCGCTCTCCGCTTCTTCCTGGTGGTCGCCGTCGTCACGTTCGTCTCCGTGCTCGTCAGCTCTCCGGGCCCCAACCAGAACCCGTACGTGTCGGCTCTTTCGAGCCTCGCCGTGCCGCAGGCCTTCGCCAAGCCGACCTGCAACTTCAAGGCGTGCGGCGGCAGCCGCCACAACGAG
>QHXZ01000186.1:8893-9566 GCA_003223165.1 Acidobacteriota bacterium | reverse complement strand
GTATTAGTATGTCTAGTCAAGCTCAGATGGGCCAGTCGCATAACAACCCGCTCCAGCCGCCGGCGGGCGGCAGGTGCGGGGTTGAGGTGCCGAGGGTGTGCGCCCGCCGCGGCTGAGCGGGGGCGTTATACGGCCACAAACCATCCCTATCGCGACGCTGGGCGAACCGGAGTAGATGGATAGATGCCAAGCGTACGAAGCAGCGTTCTGGAGATCGCTTTCGACGAGGGCGGCCCCCCCGATGGTGCCACCATCATGCTGCTGCACGGCTGGCCGGACGCTCCGCGAGGCTGGCTCAACGTGGCCGCCCGGCTGCACGCGGCTGGCTTCCACACGGTTGCGCCATATCTGCGGGGGTTTGGCCAAACCAGGTTCCTCGCGAATGGCACCGTTCGAGACGGTCGAGGTGTCGCGCTCGCGCAGGATGCCGTTGATCTCGCCGACGCGCTGCATCTCGGGGAGTTCGCGGTGGTCGGCCACGATTGGGGTGCGCGTGTCGCGTACACGCTCGCTGGGCTCTTCCGGGAACGCGTGACTCGGGTTGTTGGGATCGCGCTTGCATATCAGCCGCATGGCGCATTCACACTCCCACCGTTTTCCCAGGCGCGCCGCTTCTGGTACCAGTGGTTCATGACGCTTGATGCGGGCGCGGAAGCCCTTCGCGCCGATCCGA
>QHXZ01000186.1:5353-8816 GCA_003223165.1 Acidobacteriota bacterium | reverse complement strand
TCCCGCCTCTCCGAAACGGAGGCGATCTCCAAGCCGACCCTGATGATCCAGGGCGGGATGGACTCATGCGACGAGCCTTCGTCGTCCGAAGGATTGGACGCGTACTTCACAGGCGGCTATCGGCGAATCGTTCTGCCCGAGGTTGGCCACTTCCCGCATCGCGAAGCACCTGGAGCCGTCGCTGATGCGATCATCGATCACCTGTCGGCTAGGTGAGTCACTGACCGCGCCAGACTGAACTGTGTTCCCCGCGGCGGGAGGCTAGTCAGGTCTCTTGCGCCGCCGTATAACGAACGCTGAAGCTGTCAAGCGATCTTTGGAAGCGCGCTGCGCGCGCATTTTATATGATTCGCTTGCAGCTTAGCTATGGCGTTAGACACCCTGAGGTAGAATTGGCTATACTCGGGCCACAGCATCGAGGTGTCAGATGACTCTTCCGAGGCCCCTGGTCACGCGTTCAGACAAGGTGATGAGTGGGGCGGTCGTGTTTTCCGGCACCCGGGTTCCGGTACAAACCCTTCTCGACTACCTCGAGGAAGGCGACACCCTGGACGAGTTTCTCAAGGACTTCCCTACCGTCAGTCGTGAGCATGCGATAGCCGTGCTCGAGTTGGCCAAGGAGTCGGTACTGGCGCATGCGAGTTCTACTTGACGACGGACCAACGGTTGAGTTACCAGCAAGCCGTTTCGAAGTTCACCATCGGTGTCATCGTCCTCGTAGCCAAGCGAAACAAGCTCACATTCCTTCAGCCCTTAGTGCCTGAATTACGGCGCGTCCTGACGGACGTACGGCCTGGAGAAGTGCGTCGGCTGGGTGTCTAACTACCGGCTGAAGCTGATGGCGCGCGGGACGTCGCGGGCGCGTGCACGGCTGCGTTTGCACGCCGCAACTTAGCCGGAGCGTCGTGCTCTTGCCGCCGTGGGGCCGCGGAGGTATAGTCCGGCTCCCAAAGTATGCCCATTCGAAAGGAGTCCAGCGCATGCGACGCCACCCTGCCGCGATCCGCACTCTTCTTGCGTTCATGGCGATCTTCCTGGCTCCGGCCGTGAGCGCTTCCGCCGTCGCGCGCGCCCCGCGGTCGAAGGCCGCTTCCGGCGGAATTCGCCAGGAGTGCGCCCGGATCGTCGCCGCCAAGGGGCGCCTGAGCGAGTCGAAGCGGCTGCACCTTCTGCTCGATGCCCACTGGCGCTACCAGATGACCGAGTACCCGGAGGCGGCCACCCAGGTCGGCTATCCGGGGCAGAACGGGCGCTGGACCGACCGCTCGCTCGCGGCGATCGAAAGGCGGCAGCAGGAGCTTCAAGACCCGCTGCGCGTCCTGAAGTCGATCGACCGCGCCCGCCTCGACCCGGCGGACCGCCTTAACTACGACCTCTTCCGCCGCGACATCGAGGAGGCGATCGAGGGGGGGCGCTTCAAGAACGAGTACCTGCCGGTCAGCCCAGGCCCCGGCGTCGAAGACGAGCGACTACCAGGACATCGTCGCCCGCCTCGAGAGCCTGCCGGCGGCCATCGACCAGACGATCGCGCTCATGCGCAAGGGGCTCGAGTCGGGCATCACCATGCCGAAGATCACCCTCGAGGGCGTCGAGAACGAGGTGCGCAACCAGATCGTCGACGACCCGATGCAGAGCCCTCTCCTGCAGCAGTTCGCGCACATGCCCGACGGCATCCCTGCCACGGAGCAGGAGCGGCTGAAGAAGGCGGCGGCGAAGGCGTACATGGACAAGGACCGGCCGGCCTTCGAGACGCTGCGTTCGTTCCTGGTCGACACCTACATCCCCGGCGCCCGCGAGTCGATCGGCTGGAGCGCGCTGCCCGACGGGCCGGCCTGGTACGCCTACGCCGTGCGACAACAGACGACGACCCGCCTGAGTCCCGACCGCATCCACGAGATCGGCCTCTCCGAGGTCAAGCGCATCCGCGTCGAGATGGATGCCCTGATCGCCGAGGTGAAGTTCAAGGGGTCGTTCGCCGATTTCTGCGAGTACCTGCGCACCGACGAAAGGTTCTTCTTCACCGACCCGAAGATGCTGGTCATGACCTACCGCGACATCGCCAAGCGGGCCGATCCCGCCCTGGTCGGGTTGTTCGGCAAGCTGCCGCGGCTGCCTTACGGCGTCATCGAGGTCCCCGACTACATGGCGAAGTCGCAGACCACCGCCTACTACGAGCCGGGATCGCCCCAGTCGGGCAGGCCGGGCGAGTACTTTGTCAACACCTACGACCTGAAGTCGCGCCCGAAGTGGGAGATGGAGGCCCTGTCGCTGCACGAGTCGGTGCCGGGCCACCACCTGCAGATCGCCCTGTCGCAGGAGATGGAAGGGGTGCCCGACTTCCGCAAGTACGGCGGCTACAACGCCTATGTCGAGGGTTGGGGACTCTATGCCGAGGGCCTCGGGCGCGAGATGGGGATGTACCAGGACCCCTACTCGCGCTTCGGACAGCTGACCTACGAGATCTGGCGCGCCATCCGACTTGTGGTGGACACCGGCATCCACTCCATGGGCTGGAGCCGCCAGCAGGCCATCGACTACTTCACGGAGAACTCCGCCAAGACCCAGCATGACATCGAGGTCGAGGTGGACCGCTACATCGTCTGGCCCGGGCAGGCCCTCGGCTACAAGCTGGGCCAGCTGAAGTTCAAGGAGCTGCGCGACTACGCCGGCAAGGAGCTCGGCGACCGCTTCGACCTGCGCGCCTTCCACGACGAAGTGCTGGGCCAGGGGGGGCTGCCCCTGGACATCCTCGATGCCCGCGTGCGCGCCTGGGTGGGGGCGCAGAAGGCGGCGGCCCGGGAGTCGACGGCCGCGAAGAGGACGGCAGCGAAGAAGCGGGCCGGCACGACCTGAGGCGACGATGCAGGCAAGCGGGGGCCCGGGCGGCGCGCAGCCTCCCCCACCGCGCACCTGGTGGCAGCGCAACTGGAAATGGTTCCTGCCGGTGTCGATCCTGGGTGGGCTGGCCCTGGTCGCGGCCTTCGTCGGGGCCATCGCGCTCTTCGTCTTCGGCCTGTTCATCGAGTCCGACGTGTACGCCGAGGCCATGGCCAGGGCGCGCGCCAACCCGGAAGTGGTCCGCGCGCTGGGCGAGCCGATCGTGCCGGGCTTCTGGGTGAAGGGGACGCTCGAGGTCAACGGCCCCTCGGGGTCGGCCGACTTCGCAGCACCGCTCACGGGGCCGGGCGGGCACGGGACGCTCTACATCACCGCGCAGAAGAAGGCCGGCCAGTGGCGCTTCGAGACGCTGGAGGTCGCCGTCGAAGGGATGGAAGACCGCATCCCCCTGACGGCTTCCGGGGAGTGAACTCGCGGTGGGAGGCGCGCGCATGACCTCTTCGACGCATCGCAGGATGTTCAAGAAACTGCCGCCCCCGGCGACCTTCGTCAGGCGGCTCCTCGGGAGCGTGGCCGTCGCCGGCGCGGTCGTCGGAGCCTGCCTCGGCCTGGGGATCCTCGGCTA
>QHXZ01000186.1:3424-5346 GCA_003223165.1 Acidobacteriota bacterium | reverse complement strand
TCGACGCGCTGCTCAATGCCGCGATGATCCTCACCGGCATGGGCCCCGTGGACCCCATGATCACCACGTCCGCCAAGCTGTTCGCCTCTTTCTACGCGCTGTTCAGCGGGGTCGCCTTCATCACCACGATGGGCATCCTCCTGGCCCCTCTGGTTCACCGCTTCCTGCACCGCTTCCACCTGGAGGTCATCGACGATGCGCCCGACGAGCCGCCGGCCGCTCCCGCGGCCAGGGCGCAACCGGGCGCACGGACAGGCCCATAGCCGCGAGGCACGGTCGCCGATGACCTATGATGCGATCATCGTCGGCGCGGGAGTCGCCGGTCTGACGGCGGCCCGCGCCCTGGCGCGCGCAGGCCGGCGCGTGCTGGTGCTGGAGGGGCGCGATCGCACCGGCGGCCGCGCCTTCACCGACCGAACCTCCTTCTCGCGGCCGTGGGACCACGGCTGCCACTGGCTGCACTCGCCCGAGCGCAACCCCTTCACCCGCATCGCCGACGATCTCGGCTTCGCCTACGCCCCGCGCGCCGCCGAGGGCGGCATCTTCGTGGACGGCGCCAGGCTGCCGCCCGAGGCGGAGGGCGAGGTCACCCGTTTCGTCCGGCAGGCGACCGAGACGGTGCGGGCGGCCGGCCGGGCCGGCCGCGACGTCGCGTTGCCGGAGGTCGTTGACTTCTCGCACCCCGCCGCCCGCCACTTCGCGGCGCTGATGCGCGGCAAGATGGGGGTCGAGCCGCACCTGATCTCGGCCCTCGACTTCACGCGCTACCTGTGGGAGGGGGACGACCGGCCGCTGCGGGACGGGTTCGGCGCGCTGTTGCAGCGCTACTTCGCCGACGTGCCGGTGACCCTGTCCGCACCGGTCGGCGCCATCGACTGGTCGGGCCGGACGGCGCGGGTGACGAGCCCCAAGGGGGTGGCCGAGGCGACGCGCGTCCTGGTCACCGTCTCGACCGGTGTGCTCGCGTCCGAGTCGATCGCCTTCACGCCCCGGCTGCCGGACTGGAAGGTGCGCGCCATCGAGGGATTGCCCATGGCCCACAGCGTCAAGGTCGGCTGCGAGTTCTCGAAGGATGTCTTCGGCATGCCGGAAACGACGATGATCCCATGTCTTTTCGCCGGCGACCGGTCGATGGAGGTCGAGGTCCGGCCGTTCGGCTGGAACGGCGCCACCTGCTACCTCGATGGCGAGCTGGCGCGCCGCCTCGAGGTGGAGGGGAACGGCGCCGCCCGCGCGCTGGCCCTCGAAGGGCTGCGTGAGATCTTCGGCAACGGTATCCAGGCCCACCTGGTCGCCGCCGTCGAGACCGCCTGGGACCGCGACCCCCTTACCCGGGGTGTCTACGTCGCCTCCCTCCCCGGACGCTTCGACGATCGGGCCACCCTGGCCCTCCCCGTCGAAGACCGCCTCTACTTCGCGGGCGAGGCGATGGACCCCGATTTCGCCGGCGACGTGCACGGCGCCCATCGGAGCGGCCTCACCGCCGCCGAGGCGATCCTGCGCGACCCGTAGCAGGCCAAAGCCGGCGCGACGAGGAGAGTCAGCGCGCTCCAGGCGCGCCGGACTCGAAGGCGGCCTCGATCGGCGGGCCGGCCCGCGGATTGAAGTCGCGGGCGTCGAGCCCGAAGGCCTTCAGGATGGTGGCGGCGACGTCCGACTGGTGGACGGGCGGCGCGGGTGCCAGGTCGCCACGCGGCGGCGTTCCGGGGCCGACGATCGCGACCCAGATGTCCTGCGACCCCTCGATCCCCTCGCCGTGCTCGACCCAATCGGAGGGCGTCACGCCTCGTCCGTGGTCGGTGGTGATGATGAGCGTCGTCCGGTCCCGGTACGCCTTCGAGGACTGGAGCGCCTCCCAGAGCCGGCGCAGGTAGCCGTCGCAGACCTGGATGTAGTCGAGGAGGCGGTCGTAACGGCGGGCG
>QHXZ01000186.1:0-3317 GCA_003223165.1 Acidobacteriota bacterium | reverse complement strand
GCGGCATGATCTGCGTCTGCAGGTCGCTCAGGTGGGCCATGCGCGGTGTTGCGACCTCGCGTGGCACCGGCTCATATCCCGTGTTGGTGAAGAAGACGTCCGGCTCCCGCGACGCGAGCGTTCCGAACCCTTCCCAGGACCCGATGGTGGCGACCTGCATCCTGGAGAGGCCAAGGCGGCGCTGCGCGTATTCGAGGACGGTCGTGTGCGGGTAACGCTTGACGTCGTTGGTCGTGACGTCGTCCTGCAGCTGCCCGGTCAGGATCTCGGCGTAGCCGGGGGCCGAGAAGAAAAGCCCATTCGTCACGGTGACGCTGCTGCCCTTCTCTTTGTCGCCTAGGACCACGCCCTTGGGCGCGAGCGTGCCCCAGAAGAACGGCATCAGGGCCAGCCGCCGCTCATCGGGCGTATCGCGCCAGTAGAGGCGGCGCGCCCTCACCGGGTCGTAGATGCCGGACTGCTTCTCCTTGCGGGCGATCCTGTCGTCCATCCCCGCGAACAGCTCCTGGATCCGGAAGCCGTCCACGGTGACCAGGACGACGTTGCGGGCGCGGGGTGCGGGGGGCGCGGGGGACGCGGCTCCCTCGGTCGCCGCGGCCAGCGGAGCGCCGGCCAGAAGGAGGCCGCCGCACGCGGCTGCGACGACGATCGCCCGCCGCCCCTTCATGCCGGCGATCGCGGAGCAGCGCGGCGGCGGGAACGCGGCGCGCCGGCCGATCGCGCCCTGGCAGCCCGCGCCGGGGCGGCCGCCCGCGCCTGCCTGCCGGCCCGGGGCCGGGCCCGCTGCAGCGCGCGCAGCAGCGGATCGGCGCGCGCCAGGCCCTCGAGCGTGCGGTCGATGTCGTAGCCGAAGCCGATGCGGATGTAGCGGCCGATGCCGAAGTGGGCGCCCGGGGTGATCAGCACCGAGTGCTCGAGGCGCAGGCGCTCGAAGAGCGCCGCCGAGGCGATCGGCAGATCGTAGCGCACGAGCGCGATGGCGCCCGCGGCCGGCGGGATGTAGGAGAAGAGATCGCCGTGCGCGTCGATCCAGCCCTCGAGGCGCGGCAGGTTGGCGCCGATGATGCCGCGGGTGCGCGTGAGGATCGCCTCGCGTCGCGCCGGCTCCATGGCGATCTGCGCCAGGCGGTCCGACAGCAGGGTGGGCGACAGGGTCAGGTAGTCCTGGTACGACCAGAGCCGGGCGATCTCCTTCACCGGCCCGACGATCCAGCCGATCCGCAGGCCCGGCAGGCCGAACGCCTTCGACAGCCCCGCGGTCACCAGGACCTTGTCGTAGCGGCCCCAGAAAGTAGGGGAGGTCGGCCCGGAGACCTCGGCCCCGCGATAGACCTCGTCGGAGACGATCCAGGCCCTGGCGCGGCGCGCGGCGCGCACCACGGCGTCCATCTCTTCCTCGGTCAGGACGGCCCCGGTCGGATTGTTCGGGTTGGTGACCAGGATGACCCGCGTGCGGCGCGTCACGGCCCGATCGAGGCTCGCGGTGTCGAGGGCCCAGCGCGTCCGGCCGCCGGCGCTACGCTCGACCAGGCGAAACGGGTCGGCCCGGCCGCCGTAAGCGCGCGCCAGCCCCCACCCCTGCATGTAGTTCGGCAGCATGAAGGCGACCCGGTCGCCCTTCTCCAGCAGCCCCCACAGGGTGGTGTAGTTCGCCTCCGAACCGCCGTTGGTCACCAGCACGTTGTCGCGCGTGGCGCCGGCCCCGTGGAACAGGGCGATCCGCTCGCGCAGCGCCTCCGAGCCGTTCGACGGCGGGTACTTCAGGCGCTGGTCCTCGAGCCATCCCGGATCGGCTGCGCCGTCCAGCAGCTCCGAGACCTTGAGGGGCAGCACCCCGCTCTCGGACAGGTTGTACTCCACCTGGTTCTCGTACAGGCACTGGGTGCGTTCCATGGAGAAGGGATCGATGCGCATGGGGACTCCGCGCCGCCCGAGGGGCTAGCGGCCGGCCTTCACCTCGTCGTAGGTGACGGCGATTTCGTTGCCGAGCGTGCGGGAGAGCGGCTTGATCTCCGGGTAGCCGTCCATGCGGATGCCGCGGATCGCCTCGATGCGGCTCTTGCCCGCCTTGACCGCCTTCTCGACCTCCGCGCGCAGGTCCGCCAGGAAGTCGCGGTAGCGCTTGAGCGCCGCCAGGTCGGTGGCGGCGCCGTGGCCGGGGATGACCTTGGTATCCGGAGGCACGTGCGCCAGAACGTAGTCGATGTTCTTGATGTAGCCGTTCTCGCTGCCGCCGGCGAGGGCGTCGATGAAGGGGTACATGCCGTTGAAGAAGATATCGCCGACGTGCACCACCTTCTCGCCCGGGAAGAAGACCATGGCGTCGCCGTCGGTGTGCGCCGGCGCGACGTGCACGATCTCGACCCTCTGGTCGCCCAGGAAGACGGTGAGCCGGCTGTCGAAGGTCAGGCGCGGCGGCGCTACGGTCTCGATCTTGAAAGCGCGCGCGTCCTCGAGGAGGAACTTCATCAGATCGAGGTCGCTCAAGAGCGCCGCGCGGTAGCGATCGGCCGGGTCCTTGAGGCCCGCCACCTCGGTCTCGATCGCCTTGATCCTGTCAGGGAAGGTCTGCTGCACCGTGCGCGGGTACTCGAGCAGCCGCGGCCGGACTGCGTCGTGCGCGATGATGTCGGCGAAGGCGGCGAACAGCGGGTTGCCGCCGGTGTGGTCGGAATGGTAGTGCGTGTTCACCAGGTAGCGGATCGGCCGGTCGGTGACCTTCTTGATCTGCTCGACGATCCCCGGCGCCACGTCGCCGTACTGGTCGTCACCAGGAAGCCGACGTTCCCTCCCTTGCCGTAAAGGCAGTAGGCCCGCTCGCTCATCTTCTCCAGCTTGAAGGCGACGGGAGGCTCGGCGGGCGTCGCGGCGGCGGCCGGCGCGCCGGAGTGGGCCAGCGCGGGAGAGGTGGCGGCCAGAAGGACGAACCCCAAGTGCGCCAGCGCGCGCAACGACCGCATCGGACCCTCCTTCGATAGCGAGGCTGTTGAAGGGCCGCCACTCTACCACCGCCTCCGATCGGCCCACAACCCCGGCGCCGTCCCGCGCCCTTGCCCCGCCGCGCGGCCCCATCGTATAGTTCCGGCCAACGGCCCGGCGGCACCCGGGCGCGACGGCGAGCGACAGGCGAACGAATGGTCGAGGGGGATCGCGCATGCCCGGCGTCTTGAAGGCCATACTCGTGTTCGTGGGGGTTCTCGTCCTTATGATCCTGGTGGCCGTGGGAGTGGGATGGTACTGGTGGTCGCACCACGGGCAGGAGCTGATCGCGGCCGCCAAGGCGTCGCACGAGGAGGGGCAGGGCTTCGGGAAGGGCA
>QHXZ01000097.1:36900-38630 GCA_003223165.1 Acidobacteriota bacterium | reverse complement strand
GCTGAAGCATGGCTGCCTCGTGTCCGCATCGTGCATCCCTATCCAAGCCAGCGCCTTGCCCTCTGACCCGAGGCAGGAGCCCAGTGCGGTAATACCGCGCGCTGGGATCTGCGCGGGGGGCGCCGGGCGACCGGCGTCCCTACCGCAAAAGAGTTGAGCCTCCCGCGGCGAGATCAGCTCGCGCGGAGGCGACGACAGGCGCAGGGGCTCCGTGGTCAGGAGCCGCACCGCCGTGTCGGCGTCGACCGGCCGCGACAGGTGGTAGCCCTCCGGGTAGTCGCACTCCAGCGCGCCTGGAGGGGGAGCTCGTCGTCGTTGTCGACGCCCTCCGCGATCACGTCCATGCCCCGAGGTTGCGCGCCAGGGCGAGGAACGTGCGCATCAGCTCCCCGTGTTGTCGTCGATGCAGACCTGGGTGCCCTCGGCGCGCAACCCGGCGATCGTAGCGGCCGCCGCGTCCGGGTCCTCCATGAGGACGCTCTCAGTGATCACCAGCGGTTGTCAGCGCGGCTCTCGGTCGAACAGAATGCGTGCATGCTGTTCGGCCCGACGTTTGCGCAGATGCGCGACCCGTCGTTGGTGCCTCCAACAGTGCGGGAACGGGCCCGGGCAGCGCGCGAGCAGCCGCTCGACCCGGCCAACCTCTGGAACATCGGTTGGAAGGCCGAAGGCCCCGTGCCCCACACCGTTCTGCCCGAAACCTTGACCGGCCTGCGGTCGCCCGTCGTCGTCCTGTCCGGCCGTCGCTTTCCCACCGGCTCGCACAAGGTCGGCCCGGCGTACTCGATCCTGATGGAGAAGCAGCTCCAGGACGAGTGCGTGCCCGGCGCGCACACGCTGGTCTTTCCTTCGACCGGAAACTTCGGCATCGGCGGCGCGTGGGTGGGCCCGCGCATGGGCTACCGCTCGCTGGTGGTCCTGCCCGAGGAGATGAGCGCGGAGCGCTTCGAGAAGATCCGCGGCTACGGCGCAGAGGTGGTGGCGACCGCCGGCTCGGAATCCAACGTCAAGGAGATCTACGACAAGGTGCGCGAGCTGCGGAGCGCGCCGGCGAACCGGATCCTGAACCAGTTCGAGGAGTTCGCGAACTACGGAACTCGGGCTCGAGGTCGGCGCCTTCGTTTCCGCGATGGGCTCGGCGGGCACGATCGCGGCCGGCGAGGCGATCAAGGCCGAGTTCCCGGGGGCGGCGACGGTGGCGGTGGAGCCGGTGCAGTGCCCCACGCTCTACAACGTCGGCTTCGGCGCCCACCGCATCGAGGGGATCGGGGACAAGCACGTCACCTGGATCCACAACGTGTGGGCCACCGACCTGCTCGTGTGCGTCGACGACCAGGCGTGCCTCGAAGGCCTGCAGCTCCTGCAGGAGGGAGCGGAGGCGCTGGCCGCGGAGGGCGTGCCCGCGGACCTGGCCCGGAGCTGGACCGGCCTCTTCGGGATCAGCGGTGTCGGCAACGTGCTGGCGTCGATCAAGGCGGCGCGGCACCTCGGCCTCGGCCCACGGCAGGCCGTCGTCACCGTGGCCACCGACGGCTTCGACCGGTACCCGTCCGTGTTGCGGCGGCTCGAGCAGGAGCGCGGGCCCATGACGGCGGGCGAGGCCCGCCGCCGCCTCGACGCTTTCCGCGCGCCGGCGGGGGATTGGCTGCTCGAAGGCACTGCCGGAGTGCGCCGGCGCTGGCACAACCAGAAGTACTTCACGTGGGTCGAGCAGCAGGGCAAGACCGTGG
>QHXZ01000097.1:30324-36886 GCA_003223165.1 Acidobacteriota bacterium | reverse complement strand
CAGCGACGGTAGCCAGCTCCGGCCCGCGCGCTGCCTTCAGCCCGCTTCGCTACTCCTCGTTGTCGTCGCCACCGTTCTGGAACCGTACTCGGCGGCTGTTCGCCTTGGCGATGCACTCTCCGCACGCGAGGCCGTCGTCGTTGTCGAACGGGTAGTGGATGCCGCCGTAGAGTCGGGACAACGCCGCCTCGGCGGCGGCCTCGTCGAAGGACTCGAACGAGCGGGGCGCCAGGGCGGGCACCAGGTGGTGGTCGGAGTGCAGCGTATCGGTGAATGCCTTGATGCCGAACATCGCGGTGAGGACCGAGGCGGCGGCGGCGGACTGGGTTGAATGCCCGGAGGTGTACGTAGGGAATGGCGGGGTGGTGATGTACGGGACCCAGCTCGCGTCGAAGGCGTCGTGGATGTACGTCACCGGGCGCTCGAGGTTGGTGGCGTACTTCGTGAGCCAGCACTGGATGAAGGCGTCGTGGACGGCGATGCCCACCCGCGCGAACGCCTCGGCGGCGTCCGACAGCGTCAGGCTGTCGGTCCGCGCGATCTGGCCCACGATCGCGATCCAGTGGCCGGGAGGCGTGCCCGTGGCCCCGGCGCCATCCGCCCAGTAGTCGGCGACGGTCTTCTGCTCGTCGGTCAGGCCGAGCCCCGTTTCGTAGACCTCCAGCGCGGCCGCCCTGAAAGCGGAGCCGGCGTCCGTGGAGAAGACGGGATGGCCGGGCGGCGGGCACTCGCCGCCGGACTTGAGGACCATCGGGCGGATGCGGCCCCAGCACGGCTGCAGCGGATGGGGATTGAACGCGGGCGGCGTCGGCTGCCATGCTCCGGCCACCGGCAGGGCGACGTAGGAGCAGTTGTTGAAGGTCGAGTACCCATCGGTGGCGGCCCAGGCGAGGATCGCATCGGCCACGGCCTGGCCGTATACGACGGAGCGCCGGTAGACGTCGGCGTCGACCGCGTGGAACTGCGCCGCGAAGTTGGCCTCCAGGGCGCCGATGGCGGCCTCGTTCTCCGGTTTGAGCGAGGGGAAGATGCCGCGGATCGTTCGGGCCAGGGCGGCATTCGCGACGGTGGGCCAGTGATGCTTCCACCTCGGCGCGGCCTTCGGCATCCGGCCCAGGCCGTTGAGCTGTCCCGCCAGCGAGCGGTGGTGCGGGGCGCCGGGAGCGACCGCTTCGTAGAGGGCGACCGCGGCGATACCGTAGATGCGAGACGCTGGCGGGGGAGCGATCGCCTCGGATCGGATGACGTCATAGAGCCTGTCGAACCAGGTCCAGGCGACGGTGGACGGGTCATGGTCCGCCGATCCCTTGCCCGCGCGCTCCCCACTATCGTCGGCCCGGACCGTGGCCGCGCCGAGAACGAGGCCGATCGTCAGGCTCAGTCCGAGGCCTCTCTTCAGCAGGAGGTCGAATAGCGGCATGAAAACTCCTTCTTGATCTCGTCGTGACGCGTCTCATGTAACACTCCCCCCCTCACCGTGAGGTGAGGGTGGTCACGACCGCGACGATCACTCCTGCTTGTAGACGGCGCCGCCCTTCATGACGAAGATCACACGCTCCAGCTCCGTGACATCGGCCAGGGGGTCGCCCTTGACGGCGACGACGTCGGCATAGCGTCCCGGCTCGACCGACCCCAGGTTCGCTTCCTGACCGAGCAGCGCCGCGGCCACCGACGTCGCCGACTGGATCGCCTGCATCGGCGTCATGCCGTAGCGCACCATGTACGAGAACTCCTTGGCCTGGTTCTCCGTCCAGGCGTAGCCGCCCGCGTCGGTGCCGTAGCTGATCCTCACGCCCTTGCGCAGCGCCTTGGCGAAGGCCTGCCGCTCCAGGTCGACCATCGTCTTCCAGATCGGCGCGCCCGCCGCCGCGCGGCCCTCGGCCACGTAGGCCCCGACGAAGATCGTCGGGCACCAATAGACGCCGCGGCGGACCATCACGTCGGCCAGCTCGTCGTCCAGCCCGTGGCCGTGCTCGATCGTGTCCACGCCGGCCCGGAGGGCGGACTCGATGCCGTCCCGGCCGATCGCGTGGGCGGCGACCTTCCGGCCCAGGCGATGCGCCTCGTCCACGAGGGCCTTGGCCTCCTCGTCGGTGAAGTTGACCCACGAGTGCAGCGCGCCGTCCTTCATGAAGTAGCGGCGGTCCGAGTAGTACTTGATCCAGTCGGCGCCGTACTTGACCTGCTCGCGCACGGCCCGGCGCAGGTTGTCGGCGCCGTCGGCGATCTGCACGCCCTCGGGGACCCGCAGCTCCCACGAGTATCCGAGCAGGGGATACGTGCCCGTGGGGGCCAGGGCGCGCGTGGAGACGAACAGGCGCGGGCCCGGGATGACGCCGCGGTTGATCGCGGTCTTGACGTCCACGTCGGCGTACATCGCCCCCTCGGTCTCGAGGTCACGCAGCGTCGTGAAGCCGTTCATGAGCGCCGTGCGCACGGCGGTGGTGGCCCGGATCGCGCGGTACGGTATCGACTCCTTCAGGAGCTGCTCGTCGTAGTCGGCGGCGGTGATGTCGCCCTGCAGCAGCACGTGCGTGTGGTTGTCGATGAGGCCGGGGAGACAGGTCGCGCGGCCGAGGTCCACGACCCGCGCCCCCGGCGGCGCCGAGAGGCCGGCCCCGACCTCCCTGATCCGCTCGCCCTCCACGATCACGACCGCGTCGTCGACGGGCGCCGCGTGCTTGCCGTCGATGAGCCGGCCGCAGCGAAGGACCGTGATCCCGGGCGGCGCATCGGCCGCCGCCTGGAACGGGGCGAGGAGAGCGGTTATAAGGATGAGCGTTGGCCAAGTGAGTCCCTTCATGGCCGCAGAGTATCCATTGGAAGCTCGGAAGCGGACAAGGCGCGCGGCGGCGGGGGCAGTGACGGGTGCCGTGTGCATGCGTTGCGCCCAGCGATATCCGGCGAAGAACCTCGACGGACCCTGCCCGCGCTGCGGTCCCGAGGGTGTTCTCGACATCGAGTTCGACCTCGACCGGGCGCGCCGCGCCCTGAGCCTCCGCGGCCTTGACTCGCGCCCGCGCGACCAGTGGCGCTATCGCGAGCTGCTGCCGTTGCCCGCGAGAGCCCGCGTGGCGCCCCTGCACGTCGGCTGGACGCCGATCGAGGACGCGCCGCGGCTGGCGCGCTGGGCCGGGCTGCGCAGCCTGCGCCTGAAGGACGAAAGCCGCAACCCGACCGCGTCCTTCAAGGACCGCGCGAGCGGTGTCGGCGTCGCGCGCGCGCTGGCCGGCGGCGCGCGGGTCGTGGCCTGCGCCTCCACCGGCAACGCCGCCTCGTCGCTGGCGGGCGCGGCGGCCAGCGTCGGCCTGCGCTCGGTGATCTTCGTTCCCGAGTTCGCCCCCGAGCCGAAGGTGGCGCAGCTCCTCGTCTTCGGCGCGCGCGTGATCCGCGTCGCCGGCACCTACGACGAGACGTGGGAGCTGTGCCAGCGCGCCTGCGACGCCTACGGCTGGTACAACCGCAACGCGGCGGTGAACCCGTCCCTCGTCGAGGGGAAGAAGACCTGCGGCCTGGAGATCGCCGAGCAGCTCGGGCCCGCGGTTCCCGACTGGGTGGCGGTGTCGGTCGGCGACGGCTGCACGATCGCGGGAACCTGGAAGGGCCTGCGGGAGATGCGCGCGCTGAACTTCATCGAGCGCCTGCCCCGCATGCTGGGCGTGCAGGCCGAGGGCGCGCGGCCGCTCGTCGACGCGTTCGAGCAGGGGCGCGACCTGGCGCCGGGACCGGCGCAGACGCTCGCCGACAGCATCTGCGTCGGCCATCCGCGGAACTGGCGAAAGGCGCTCCGGGCCGTGCGCGAGTCGAAGGGCGCGTTCGTCGCCGTGCCCGACGAGGCGATCCTCGAGGCGATGCGCGAGGCGGGCCGGCTGTCCGGCGTCTTCGGCGAGCCCGCGGGCGTCGCGGGGCTGGCGGGACTGCGCAAGGCCGTGGCCGAGGGCATCGTCTCGCGGCGCGCCGACGCCCTGGCCGTGGTCACGGGCAGCGGCCTGAAGGACGTGAAGAGCGCGATACGCGCCGCGGGCAAGCCGGTGACGCTGCGCCCGGACGACGCGGAGCTTGCGGCCTATCTCAAGGAGCGCCCGGTCTGAGCTACTGGATGTAGCCCAGGCTCTTCAACCGTTCCAGCTCTGTCGTCGTCAGTTCGGGGGGTACCATCCAACGACAGCACCCCCCGCGCGCATTCGCGCTCCCCCCCGACGCTCGCTCGCGAGTGAATCGCTCGCTCGCTCCTGTTTGCTATTGGATGTAGCCCAGGCTCTTCAGCCTCTCCAACTCCTCCTTGCTCAAGTTCTTGCTCGTTTCCGCGTCGGGTTTGAGCCGCGCGGCGCTCACCATCTTCCGCCAGGCCTCGAGCGTCTTCGTCAGCCGTCCCACCTCGTCGGGATGGGCGGCCGCGACGTCGTGCGCGTCCAGCGGGTCCTTCGCGTGGTCGTAGAGCTCGAACTCGGGCTTGCCGTCCGGCCGCTTGGTGTTGTGGATGAGCTTCCAGCCGCCCACGATCACCGCCTCCGCGGCGGTGTCACGCGGAGGCGGGCCGCCGGCATCCTTGGTCTCCGCCTTCTCCGAGATGGCCGGACGTGAATCGGGCGCGCTCGCGTGCGCGGTGCCGCGCGCATCGCCCGCACCCGGCGCGAGAAGTGAGACGAGGCTGTGGCCCTGGGCGGCCGGCGGAATCGGAAGCCGGCCCAACTCCAGCAGCGTCGGCATCAGGTCCACGGTCTGCACCGTCTGCTCGATGGTCTTCCCGGCGGGAATGACGCCCGGCCCCCAGACGACGAGCGGCATGTTGTTCATCTCTCCGTAGACGCTCTGGCCGTGGAAGGCGCGGCCGTGCTCGTAGAACTCCTCGCCGTGGTCGCCGGTGAAGACGAGCAGGACCTTGCGCTCTAGTCCGAGTCCCCGCAGGCGCTCCACGAGACGGCCGATCTCGGTGTCCATCCCGCGGATCGAGCCGTCGTACCAGCCGCGGTCGAACTCGGCGTAGGCGTCGGGGTCGATCTTCGCTTTCACCAGCTCCTCGCGGCTGGGCATGCCAAAGGCGCGAAGCAGCGGGTCGGTGATGACCTTGCGCGCCTCGTCGAGCTGCCGCTCGTGCTCGGCGGCTCCGGCGGGATCGACCCACAGCGCGTCGTAGGGCGGGTACGGCTTGTAGGGGTCATGCGGATCCGACACGTGGAGAAAGACGAAGAAGGGCACGTCACGGTGCGCCTCCAGCCACGGCAAGAGCCGGTCGACGTACTCGCGAGTGGTCTTGCTCGATCGTCCCTCCGGCAGCGACGCGCTCTCGTGCACCTCCTCGAAGCCCTTGTGGAGGTTCGAGAACTTGCCCGTGAAAAGGATCGACGAGAACGACAGCGTGGCGTAGCCCGCCTGACGATAGACGTCGGCCAGCGTCAGCGCCGAGTTGGGCAGGCGATCGGGAAAGTCCTGTACCCCGTGGGAGGAGGGATACATCGCGGTCATGAGCGTCGGCGTCGCGACCTTCGTCCACGACGCCTGGCCCACGCAATCCCGGAAGAGCGCTCCTTCGCGCGCGAGCCGGTCGATGACGGGGCTCGTCGGGCGCGTGTACCCGTAGGCGCCGAGATGGTCCCGCCGCAGCGTGTCGGCCCAGATGAGGATCACTCCCTGCGGCGCCTCCGTCGCCGCCTCGCTTTCGACGGTGGGGGATGAGGGCTCGGTCCTGCGCACAATGGGGCTTCCCCAGAAGCCCAGCGTTCCGGGCTTCTCCGCGGCCAGCGACAGCGTGAGCGCGACCTGTCGCCCGCCGTAGGCCGGCAGATCCACGGGCACCGCCTCCCACCGGTGCGCCCGCGTGACGGTGCGCTCGAGAACGGTCGTCTCCTCGGCGCCCGCGGGGCGCACGGAGACGCGGAAGGTCACGGGGCCGTCCTCGACCGTGCCCAGGGCCACGTCGAGCCGCGGCCGGCTCGGCAGACCCACGTCGAACGTGATCGCTTCCGGCGAACGGGCGACCAGGGTCTCGCGATAGATCTCCGAGAGTCCCTGCCAGCCGAGGCCAGAGGCGACGGCCGCCAGGTGCTCCCGGCGCAGGACCAGCCGGATGGACTCGATCTCGAACGTCGCGCCGGGACGGTCGGCCGGCCGAAGCAGGACGTGGCGCGCGCGTGATCCGTTCCCGCTGAAGGGACTCTTGAGCACATAGGTGCGCATCTCGTCACCCGCCACGACGGGGCTCGTGAACGGCGGCGGGAAGACGCGCGCCCCCGCGAGGAAGCTGGTGCGATCGAGCTTCTCCGAGTGCGAGAAGCCCATTCCGACCTGGCTCCCCGCGGAGACGCGCATCCGGACCTCGACCTCCTGCACGGGATCGGGATCGTCGACTCCGGTCGTGCGCTCGACGTGCACGATGGGCATGTCGTCCGTCGTCCGTCCCACCAGCTTTCCGTCACGGATGGCGAGACCGGTCACGCCGTTGAAGGCGTCCCAGCCGCGCGTGGCGGGGCTCTTCGGCGTCTCCCGCGGCGCGGCCGCGGGGGCGGGCCCGTCGAAGCGCCACTCGGTCCGCGGCGGCGGCGGCGACGGCGCCACGCGGTTG
>QHXZ01000097.1:23497-30308 GCA_003223165.1 Acidobacteriota bacterium | reverse complement strand
ACGCGCCGTACAGGCGGCCAGGCAGAGGAGCAGCAGGGCCATCAGCGGTCTGGCAGATCGCATCCGGTTCTCCCGTGAATTGAGGTGCGCGGATTCTACGCGGGCGCGGTTCCGGGCGCCAGGCGGCGCTAGCGGCGGGTGGCCGCCGGTTCCTCTTCCTGCTTCGCGACCGCCGGCTCGAAGACCTCCGGCACCAATCCCTGCTCGAGCCAGCGGTGCTCGCCCGCCAGCACCTGCTGGGCGACGCGGTAGGTGCGCACGTCGTCGTTGCGGAACAGGCTGTGGAAGGAGTCCTCGACCCGGCGCCGCGCCTGGCGGCAGAAGAGGTCGGCCATCTCCACCGCCCTGGCCGCGTCCGAGCCCGGGGACTGGCGCAGCATCTCGGCGCGCGCGCAGGCGGCGGCCATCGCAAACAGCTCGCCGCCGACGTTCACGAGCCGGAAGAGCACGGCCTGCCGCTTCTCCAGCTTGGGCCCGAAGCGGACCATCGCGTGGAAGAGGCTCCGGGCCAGGCGGCGCGACGTGCGGTCCACGTAGCGGAGGTGGGGAGCCAGACGGCCGAAGCGACGGTAGCGCGGCCAATGTCCCCAGCCCAGCCAGCGCGCGGGATACCACGCCGCGTAGAAGAGCGCGGCCCGCAGCGCGGCGGCGGCCTTGCGGCCCACCGGCGCGTCGGGGGAGACGAGATCACCCGCGACCTTCAGGTGGCGGTCGACCGCCTCCCGGGCGATGAACAGGTGCATGATCTCGCTCGAGCCCTCGAAGATCAGGTTGATGCGGAAGTCGCGCATGATGCGCTCGACCGGGATCGGCGGCTCGCCCCGCGCGGCCAGCGACCGGGCCGTCTCGTAGCCGCGCCCGCCCCGGATCTGCACGGTGTCGTCGACGATGCGCCACCCCGCCTCGGAGTTGTACAGCTTGGCGATCGCGGCCTCGAGCCGGATGTCGTAGTCTTGGCGGTCGGCGAGCAGCGAGCACAGCTCCGAGATCGCCTCCATGGCGAACGTGCTGGCGGCCATCGACCCCAGCATCTGGGCCACGGCGTCGTGCTTGCCGACCGGCGCTCCCCACTGCACGCGCTCGCTCGCCCAGTTCCGGACGATCTCCAGGCACCGTTTGCCCGCCGCCACCGAAGACGCGGGCAGGGTCAGGCGTCCCGTGTTGAGCGTGATGAGCGCGAGCTTGAGGCCGCTGCCCTCCTTCCAGAGGATGTTCTCGCGCGGCACCCGCACGTCGTGGAAGCGGATCACGCCGTTCTCGATCCCCTTCAGGCCCATGAACTCGCACCGGCGCACGACTTCGACGCCGGGCCAGTCCGTCTCCACGATGAACGCGGTGATCTGCCGCCGCTCGCGTCCGCTCACGATCTTCGAGGGGGTACGGGCCATCACGACCAGCAGCTCGGCCACGGTGCCGTTCGTGCACCACAGCTTCTCGCCGTTGAGGATGAAGGCCTGTCCGTCCTCGGTGGGCACCGCGCTCGTCTCACGCCCGGCTCCGTCAGGGCGAACGCCGAGATCGCGCCCTTAGCGAGGCGGGGGAGGTACTTCTTCTTTTGGGCGTCGGTCCCGAACAGCTTCAACGGCTGGGGCACGCCGATCGACTGGTGCGCGGACAGCAGCGCCGTGACCGAGCCGTCGACGCTGGACACGAGGCGGATCGCGCGCGTGTAGCTGTGCTGGGAGAGCCCGAGCCCTCCGTACTCGCGCGGGATCTTGATGCCGAAGGCGCCCAGCCTGCGCAGGCCGTCGACGACGTGCGGAGGCACCTTGCCCGTGCGGTCGATCTCGTCGCCGTCCACCTCCTTGCGCAGGAACCTCTCGAGGGCCTCGAGGAAAGGCCGGGCCCGCGCCTCGTCCTCGGGGTCGGGCTTCGGATAGGGATGGATCAGGTCGAGACGGAGCTTCCCGTCGAACAGGTCACGGACGAAGCTCTCGGGGCGCCACTCGGACTCGCGGGCGGCTTCGGCCACCTCGCGCGCTTCGCGGGCGCTGACCCCTTTCGCTTCCGCCATCTGCTCCCCCGACACGATTCTACGCGCCTGCGGGATAGAATTCCTCGTGGCTCGATGCTCCTGAAGGGCGCCCGCCTCGCCACCTTCGACCCCCCGCGTCTGGACGAGGCGGACCTGCGGATCGAAGGCGAGCGCATCGCCGAGCGCGGCCGCCCCCTTGCCCCCCGCGACGGCGAAGAGGTGCTGGAGCTGGAAGGGGCGGTAGTGATCCCCGGGCTGGTCAATGCCCACACCCACCTCTATAGCGCGCTGGCCCGGGGCATGCCGGGCCCCGCGGCCGCCCCGCGTAACTTCGTCGAGATCCTGGAGCGCGTCTGGTGGAAGCTGGACCGCGCGCTCGACGCCGATTCGGTCCGCCTGTCGGGCCTGGTGGGCGCGATCGAGGCCGCGCGCTCGGGCACGACGCTGCTCATCGACCACCACTCCTCGCCGTCCTTCATCCGGGGCTCCCTCGGCGAGCTGCAGCGCGCGGTGGAAGAGGTCGGGCTGCGCGCGGCCCTCTGCTACGAGGTCACCGACCGCAACGGCCGTGAGGGCCGCGACCTCGGCGTCGAGGAGAACGTCACCTTCGCGCGCGAGCGGGCGAGCGCGTTGACGCGTGGCGTGATCGGCGCCCACGCCAGCTTCACCCTGGGCGACGAGAGCCTGGACCTGCTGGCCCGTGCGGTCTCGGACACCGGCAGCAGCCTCCACATCCACGTGGCCGAGGACCGCGCCGACGGGGACGACGCCCGGGCCCGCTACGGCTGCTCGGTCATCGATCGGCTCGACCGCCGCGGCCTGCTCGCCTCTCGCGCGCTGCTCGCGCACTGCGTGCACCTCGATCCCGACCAGGTCCAGCTGGCGCACGCGAAGGGCTGTTGGATCGCGCACAACCCGCGCTCGAACATGAACAACTCCGTCGGCCACGCGCCCACGGTCAACCTGCGCCGCGCGGCGCTCGGCACCGACGGCATGGACGAGGACATGTTCGCCGAGATGCGGGCCGCGTATCTGAAGATGCGCGATGCCGGCCGCGACGACGCCGTCGCGGCCACGGTGCAGATGGTGGCGGGAGGGCACCGGCTGGCCGCGGCGCTCTTCGGCCTGCCCTTCGGCAAGCTCGACGCGGGCGCGCCCGCCGACCTGGTGGTCCTCGACTACCGGCCACCGACCGAGCTGCACGGCGACAACCTCGCGGGCCATCTCCTCTTCGGCGTCGACCGCAGCCATGTCCGGTCGGTCCTGGTGGCGGGGCGCTGGGTGCTCCGGGACCGGCGCGTCACCTCGGTCGACGAAGCGAAGGCCTTTGCCGCCGCGCGGTCGGCGGCCCGCGACGTCTGGTCGCGCATGGCCAGCCTCGGCACCGCTTAAAATAGGGCCCATGTCACGAATCGTGCGCTGCGGCCTCATCCAGGCGAGCAACGTCAAGTCCCCGGCGGAGGCGTCCCTGCCCGAGGTCCGCCAGGCCATGGTCGACAAGCACCTGAAGATGATCGCGGACGCGGGGGCCCGCGGCGTGCGCATCCTGTGCCTGCAGGAGCTGTTCTACGGGCCGTACTTCGCGGCGGAGCAGGACCCGCGGTGGTACGCCTTCACCGAGCGCGTGCCCGAGGGGCCGACGGTCAAGCTGATGCAGGAGCAGGCCCGCCGTTACGAACTGGCGATGGTGGTTCCGGTCTACGAGGAGGAGGCGACCGGCGTCTACTACAACACCGCGGCCGTCATCGACGCCGACGGCGCCTATCTCGGGAAGTACCGCAAGAACCACATCCCGCACTGCCTGCCCGCCTTCTGGGAGAAGTTCTATTTCAAGCCCGGCAACCTCGGCTATCCGGTCTTCAAGACGCGTTACGCGACGATCGGCGTCTACATCTGCTACGACCGCCACTTTCCCGAGGGAGGACGGGCGCTCGGGCTCAACGGCGCGGAGATCGTGTTCGTGCCGTCGGCGACCACGAGCGGCCATTCCGACAACCTGTGGCGCATCGAGCAGACGTCGATGGCCATCGCCAACGGCTATTTCGTGGGCACCAACAACCGCGTCGGTCGCGAGGCGCCGTGGAACTTCGGGGAGTTCTACGGCTCGTCCTACTTCTGCGATCCCTACGGCCAGATCCTGGTCCAGGGCAGCCGCGACCAGGACGAGCTGGTGGTGGCCGATCTCGATCTCGAGCTGATCCAGAAGGTGCGCGCCCACTGGCAGTTCTACCGCGACCGTCGTCCCGAGACGTACGCCGACATCGCCCGGGACGTCCTGTAGGTGGGCCGCACGCTCGTCCTGCGGGGCGGGACCGTCGTCGACGGTACCGGCGGGCCGCCCCTTTCGGCGGACGTGGCCGTGCGGGACGGCAGCGTGGTGGCGGTGGGGCATCGCCTCGCCGGGGACGAGAGCCGGGACTGCGCCGGCCACGTCGTGTCGCCCGGCTTCATCGACACGCACAGCCACTCCGACGTGAAGGTGCTGGCCGACCCGGCCCTGCCGATGAAGGTGCGGCAGGGCATTACGCTGGAGGTCTTCGGCCAGGACGGCATCTCCGTGGCGCCCGTGAAGGAGCCGGAGCGCGCGGCGTGGAAGCAGAAGCTGGCCGGCCTGCTCGGCGACTTCGGCGTCGACTGGGATTGGTCGAGTGTCGCCGGCTACCTCCGCCGCGTGTCTTGGGCGCGGCCGGCTCCCGACGTCGCGTACCTCGCTCCGCACGGCGCGATCCGGCAATGCGTGTTGGGCGGCGAGGACCGGCGCGCGACCGCGGAAGAGACGGCGGCGATGCAGGCGCTGCTGCGCCAGGCGCTCGCCGAAGGCGCGTGCGGGATGTCGACCGGCCTCATCTACCCGCCCTGCTGCTATGCCGACACCGCCGAGCTGGTGGCCTTCGGCCGCGTGCTCGCGGAGGCGCACCGGCCGCTCGTCGTCCACATGCGCAGCGAGAGCGACCGCATGCGGGAGGCGGTGGAGGAGATGGTGCGGGTGGCGCGCGAGTCGGGATGCGGGGTCCACATCTCGCACCTCAAGCTCGCCGGGCGCAACAACTGGGGCCGGGTGGACGAGATGCTCGGCATCGTCGAGCGCGCGCAGGCGGACGGCCTCCACCTCACGGCCGACCAGTATCCCTACGTCGCGGGCAGCACGCTCCTCGGGGCCGTCCTGCCGCCGTGGGCCCACGACGGCGGGACGGAGGCCACGCTCGCCCGATTGCGCGACGGCGCGACGCGGGCGCGCATGAAGCAGGCGATGTCCGATCCCGGGCCCGCGGACTGGGACAACTTCTGGAGCTGGAGCGGGCCGGAGGGGATCATCGTCGCGGACGTGCCTTCCGGTCGCCACCCGGAGTGGCTGGGGAAGAGCCTGGCGGAGGTGGCGCGATTGCGCGGCCAGGATCCCTTCGAGGCGGCCTTCGACCTGCTCCTCGAGGAGCGCATGGGTGTCGCCATGATCTCCTTCTCGCAGGACGATGCGGTCGTGGAGCGCATCTTCAGCCGGCCCTGGGTCAACGCGTGCACGGACGGCCTCCTCGGCGGCCGGCCGCATCCCCGCGCGTACGGAACCTACCCGCGGATCCTCGGCCGCTACGTGCGCGAGAAGGGCCTCGTGAGCCTCGAGGAAGCGGTGCGGAAGCTCACCTCGCAGGCGGCGCGCGCGTTCGGCTTCGAGGGATGCGGCCTCGTCCGCCCCGGCTACCGCGCGAACCTGGTCGTCTTCGATCCGTCGACCGTGGCCGACCGGGCCACCTTCGAGGAGCCGGCGCTGTTTTCCTCCGGCATCCGCGACGTCCTGGTGGGGGGTGAGCTGGTCGTCCGCGACGGAGAGATGACGCGCGCGCGGCCGGGTAAGATCGTAGACTAACGCAGCCCATGCCCGTCCTCGCCGACGCCCGTGGCTGGTTCACCCTCGAGGTTCCCGACGGCTGGGACATGAAGACCGAGGACAGCGTGACCACGCTGCGCAGCCCGCACGGGGGCGGCGTCGTCTACCTCTCCGGCGCCCGCCACGTGGGCGGGCTCCAGCCCAGCTTCGGGCGCGCCGACTTCCTGACCCGCTTCCTGGCCTCGCTGGGGATCGACGTCGAGGAGGACGAGATCGCCGCCTCCCTCGGCACCGGCTGCCACGTCTACTCGCACACGCGCGTGAGCGAGGGCGTCTGCTGGCGGTACTTCTCCGTGTCCGACGACGAGACGGCGCTGCTCATCTCCTACTCCGGCGAGGAAGAGGACGCCGGCCGCGACGCGGCGGCGGTGGACACCATCGTCGGCTCGGTGCGGCTGTACCACTCTCGAACACACTAGTGGCCGAGCTAGTCCCCGCGCCGTTCCCGAACCTGCTGCGGCGGATGCTCCGCGAGTACGAGCGCGAGCGAAAGATCTTCGACCTGCCCGCGCGCAAGTTCTGGCACGGCCCGGCCGACCTCGACACGTCGGTCCTCTTCCACGGCCATCGCGCGGCGAGCCCGCTCGGCCCCGCGGCGGGCCCGCAGGACCAGATGGCGCAGAACGTCGTGCTGGCGTGGCTGGCGGGGAGCCGGATCCTCGAGCTGAAGACCGTGCAGATCAACGACCGGCTGGTGATCCCCCGGCCCTGCATCGACGCCGTCACCGTCGGCTACAACGTCGAGTGGAGCCAGGAGCTGCGCCTCGCGCAGAGCCTGCGCGAGTACGTGGCCGGCTCGATGCTCGTCGACGTCCTGAAGGAGACGAACCTGCTCGGGCAGCCCTCCGACGTGCTCAAGCAGGAGACGATCCTGGACATGAGCGTGGGCTACGACCTCGCCGGCATCCGGTCGCCGGAGGTGCGGAGCTGGATCGAGTCGATGAAGGACGCCC
>QHXZ01000097.1:20654-23468 GCA_003223165.1 Acidobacteriota bacterium | reverse complement strand
TCGCGCGCTTCCGCCACGTCGACTTCACCACCGCCCTCTCCGACCAGATCACTCTCTCGACGTTCCATGGCTGCCCGGCGGGCGAGATCGAGGGGATCGTGCGCTTCCTCCTCACCGAGATGGACGTGCACGTGACCGTGAAGCTCAACCCGACGCTGCTCGGCCGGGAGGCGGTGGACGGCCTCCTGCACGACGTGCTCGGCTACGACGAGGTCCGCACGCGGCCGCAGGACTTCGCCAAGGACCTGCAGTGGGAGCAGGCCCTGGAGATCACCGACCGGCTCTCCGAGCTCGCCCGCTCGCGCGGGCGCACGTTCCAGGTCAAGTTCTCCAACACGCTGGTCGTCGAGAACCACCGGCCGTTCTTCCCGGCCTCCGAAGCGGTGATGTACCTCTCCGGCGAGCCGCTCCACGTGATCACCCTGAACCTGGTCGAGAAGTACCGGCGCGCCCGGCCCGAGGTGCCCATCTCGTTCTCGGCCGGAGTCGACGCGCGCAACTACGCCGACTGCACGGCGCTCGGCTTCACCCCGATCACGACCTGCACCGACCTGCTGCGCCCCGGCGGCTACGGGCGCCTGCCGAGATACGCCGAGAACCTCGAGGCACGCATGCGGGCCCTGGGCGTGCGGCGCCTCGGCGACTACGTCGTCAAGGCGGCCGGCCAGGGCGAGGCGGCGATGGAGCGGGTGATTGCGGACCCGGCGCTGCGCTCCTCGCTCGTGGGCTCGCTGCGCTCGGAGGCGGTGGACCTGCTCGGCGTCCTCACGGGCGCCGGCCGGGCCGACCTCTACGGGGGAATCGTGCGCGCGGCGGCGCTCGCCAACACGCCGGTCCTCGTGGAGAAGGCGACGCGCGATCCGCGCTATCGCGCCGAGGCCAACCGCAAGCCGCCGCGCAAGATCGGATCGCGCCTGTGGCTCTTCGATTGCATCAACTGCGACAAGTGCGTGCCCGTCTGTCCCAACGACGCGAACTTCGTCTACGAGACGACCGTCCTGCGCCGCGAGTACGAGGTGTATCGCTACGAGAAGGGGGCGGTGCGGCCGGTGCCGGCGGGCCTGTTCGAGGTGAAGAAGCAGCACCAGATCGCGAACTTCCAGGACTTCTGCAACGAATGCGGCAACTGCGACACGTTCTGCCCCGAGGACGGCGGCCCTTATGTCGAGAAGCCGCGGTTCTTCGGGTCCCTTGAGGCCTGGAAGGCGTGGCCGGCCCGGGACGGCTTCTTCGCCGCCCGCGCCGACTCGATCGACGCGATCTGGGCGCGCATCCGGGGCGTGGAGTACCACCTCGAGGTGGACCGTACCCTGGACCGCGGGCTCTTCACCGACGGCACGCTGCAGCTCGAAGTGCGGCACAGCGAGCGCCGCGTCGTGTCCGCCTCCGCGCGCGAGGGGGCCGCCGAGGGCCGGGAGCTGGACTTCGCGGCGTACCTCAACATGGCGCTCGCCGTCGACGGCGTCCTCGACACGCGGAGGGCGAACCCGGTGAACGCGCCGTATCTATGACGGTCACCTACGAGGACGTCGAGAGCGCCGCCGAGCGGCTCGAGGGCGTCGCCAACCGCACGCCGGTCGTCACCTCGCGCACGCTCGACGAGCGTCTGGGCGCGCGGCTCTTCCTCAAATGCGAGAGCTTCCAGCGCATGGGCGCGTTCAAGTTCCGCGGCGCCTACAACGCGATCTCCCGCCTGTCCGCCGACGAGCGGCGGCGCGGCGTGATCACGTACTCCTCGGGCAACCACGCGCAGGCGGTGGCGCTGGCCAGCCGGCTGGTGGGGACGATCGCCACGGTGGTGATGCCGGCCGATGCGCCGCCCGCCAAACGACGCGCGACCGAGGGCTACGGGGCGAAGGTCGTCGGGTACGAGCCGGCGCGCGAGAACCGGGAGGAGGTGGCGCGCCGGCTGCAGGCGGAGGGCGGGCAGGTGCTGATCCCGCCCTTCGACCATCCCCACGTCATCGCGGGCCAGGGCACCGCCGCCAAGGAGCTGTTCGAGGAGGTCGGCGCCCTGGACCTGCTTCTCGTCCCCTGCGGCGGCGGCGGCCTCCTCTCCGGCTGCGCGCTGGCCGCGCGCCGGCTGAACCCGAGCGGCCGTATCGTCGGGGTCGAGCCCGAGCTCGGCGACGACGCCACCCGCTCCTTCAAGACGGGAACGCTCCAGACCGTGCACAACCCCCGCACGATCGCCGACGGCGCGCGCACTCCGTCGCTCGGCCAGATCACGTTCCCCCTCGTGCGCGCGAGCGTGGACGACATGGTGACGGTGTCCGACGAGCAGCTTCTCGACGTACTACGCTTCGTCTGGGAGCGCCTGAAGCTGATCGTGGAGCCGACGGGCGCGCTCGGCCTCGCCGCCGCGTGGGCGGGGAAGGCCGACGTCGCGGGCAAGCGCGTGGGCGTGATCGTCAGCGGCGGGAACGCCGACCTGGAAGCGCTCCCGCCGCTGCTCGCGAAACGATAGGGACGGCTACTTTCCGGCGGTCGGCGGGGGCACGTCGTTCGAGTTCATGTCCCACGTGATCATGAACCCGTTGGTGCCCTTGAACTCGAACGCCTTCGGGCCGACCCGGTACGCCTCGACCGTGTTCGGCATCAGGACGAAGCCGTCGTGCCGCTTCACGCCCCAGTAGCCGAGGTTCTTGATCACGATCGGCTCCGGCGTCATGCCCGCGAAACGCTTCAGCCTCACCTCGGCCGTCTTGCCGCCGTCGAGCAGCGCGACGGCCGTGTCCTTGTCGTACTGCCAGGTGTCGATGTTGCCCTCGGCGGTCTTGAAGGAGTTCCACTGCACCGGGAACACGTAGCCGA
>QHXZ01000097.1:16043-20621 GCA_003223165.1 Acidobacteriota bacterium | reverse complement strand
TGTCGAAGGTCAGCACCGCCCAGTCCATCTTCCCGTGCGAGAAGTCCCCGCCGAGGTCGTTCGAGACCCAGAACTTGACGCCGTCGAGCGACGTGCTGCCGTAGTGGCCCTTGTTGATCTTGTGGGCGAGGTTGGCCCGGCAGAAGTGCTCGGCGACACCGGCGCCGTGGGAATGGGAAGCCGGCGACGTGTTGAAGTAGCACTGGCAGAACATCGGGCAACTGCACGCTTCGATGACGGTCGTGTTGGCGGCCCATTCGGGAGTCGCGGCGGCCGCGGTGGCGACGGGCGGGTTGGAAATGGCAAAGAGGCAGACGGCGACGAGGCCGAACAGGGCTCCCGTCATCAGGACGCGCTTCAGGAACATTCAACTTCCTCCATGACACGGCACCGGCGGGCGCCTCTCCGCCCCGGACGGGATCCGCCGGAACGGCGGCAGCGGTTGGAGGGAAATCCGCCGAGAAAATAGTCCTCGAGCGCGGCGAGTGTCAAGCCGGTGCCGTCAGGTACCCCCTTAGCCTTGCGGCGCCGCCTGCGGAGAGGTGAACACCGAGTCGGGCACGTTCGTCACGTCGAAGACCGGCATCAGCAGCTTGCGCCCCTCTTTCGGGTTCACGCGCTCGGAGGAGTACATCATGTTGCCGTGCTTGCTCCAGCCCTTCCACTCCCAGGTGGTGGGCGGCACCTTCTCGCCCTTGAGCACGTAGTCCCAGCGATCCACGAGGTGGGTGTCGCGGTTGACGTGGATCCAGTATTTGTCCTTGGGCGTGAGCCCGACGTTGTCGAAGGTCAGGAGGAGCTTGTCGCACATTCCGCCGCGCTCTTTCTCCTCGCCGCCGTACTCGAGGACGACGCCCGGGTCCTTGAGCTTGTAGGGCGCCAGCAGCCAGTAGGTGTCGTTGATCCACGCCCCGTAGGCGCGCTCCAGCGCCTTCTTCGCCTCGTCGCCCTCGAGCTTCTTCCCGTCCATCCACGTCTCGCCTTCCTTGGTGTTGACGTTCATCAGCGTGACGTAGCTCTTGCCCTCGGGCGTCTTGCCCTCGAGCCGATAGCGCCCCGTCCACTTGTCCCACGTGTGGGAGCGGCCCTGGAACTTGCCGTCCTTCTCCACGCCGAAGTCGAAGCGCAGGTAGTGCGTGTCGTTCCACGCCTTCTTGCCGCCGAGAGCGTCCATCACCTGGTCGGCGATGGCCGCCGCCTTGGGATCGGCCTTCACGGGCGGCGCGTCCGCGGCCGCGGCCGGCAGGCCGGCCGCCAGCAGCAGGCCGAGCAGGACCATCCGGGTTTCCTGGCGCCTTTGCCTCACGTTAATCCTCCTCGAAAGAAGCCTCATCGCGTCGCGCGCGCCGTGTAGGCGCCGGCCTGCACCGCGCGCTCGAGCGTCTCCCGCACGTCGGCGGGCTTGACCTCACCGTAATACCACGCTCCGGCCGAGAGCGCTTCGGCCGCCACCGATTGATAGACCTCGAGGCCCGTGCGCCTGCCGTCGGCGAAGTTGTACACCTCGAAACGCATCATCGGGTGGAACCCGTCCACCGGCTTGACCTTTTCCATCGAGTCCTGCCACGCGCCGAGATCGGCGACCGGCGCGTACACGCTGGCCGCGAGCGCCTGCTCATCCGCGGAGAGCGACGGCTCGGCCGGGGCACGGCCGGCGATCGCGCGGTAGGCCGAGGCGAGAGCGTCGAGGTCCCGTGCGTGCCCGGCGTCCAGACGGGCGAGCGCCTCGCCGACGAGGCTCGGGGCGCGGCCCGCCGGGCTGAGGCGGCGGATGGAGGCGAGCGCGCCCGCCTCCTTGCGATAGGACTGGGTGACGAGGTTCCGCGCCGCGGCGTAGGCCGCTTCGCGGGCCGGCGGCGCCGCCTGCGCGAGGTGGGCGACGCCGGTCGCCGCGTCCGCGGCGACGCGGGAGGCCGCGCGCGACGCGACGTAGGCCGCGAGGGCCGGCGCCCCGTCTTCCCCCAGGTGTCCGAAGTAGAGCGCGACCGCGGCCACGACCACCGCGTTCCGCTCGAGCTGCGTGGCGTCCACGTTCTCGAGGTCGTCGCTCGTCGCGTGGATGAACTCGTCGGGCCAGTTGGTGAGGCTGGTGCCGGGCACGCCGATGCGCGCGGGGGTGAAGGCGTGGTGGTCGGTGGAATCGTAGTAGGGGACCATGGCCGCGTGGAACGGCTCGCGCGAGCCGTTCACGGCCACGATCTCGCGCGTGAAGGGCACGGGCAGCTTCGTGCCGCGCGTGGTCAGGTACGCGGTGTTCCCGTCCCGCACCATGGCGAGCACGCTCTCCATCACGTCGTCGAGCGCGTGGGGCAGGCTCCAGGGCAGGCGCGAGGCGTACTGCACGCGCCCGCCCCAGCTCTGGCGCGCGCCTACCATGTCCTGGTTGAGATCGACGAGCATCTTGGCCGGCTCCTGCGGGTTCTCGCGGAAGTACCTCGGCTGGCTCGACAGCTCGTTCACCCACCAGAAGCGGATGTCGCGCCGGGGGCGGGGGATCCGTCCCTCCTTGATGAGCCGGCTCAGGGTGCGGCCGATCTCGAGCATGTTGACGCAGCCGCTGCCGTCGTCGTTGGCCGAGGTCGTCTCCTGGATGTGCGCGGTGAGCACGATCTGCTGGTCGTGGATCTCGCTTCCGTGGATCCAGGCCTCGACCATCGCCTGCTCGGGCCGGGCGAGATACTCCGACTCGATGTGCACCTTGACCCGGAAGGGGCCGCCGGCCGACTGCATCTGGCGCTGCAGCCAGCGCCCGCGTCGCGGCGAGATCATCACCGCGAACGTGGACGGCGTGCCGTCCTTCACGCCGTCGACGCCGCGGGCCTCGTAAGGGAGCCGACCCCACGCCACCTGATCGGGCGCGTCGAAGGCCTCCGGCCGCGCCGTCATCGCGGAGAGGACGCCCAGGGCCGCGCGCTTCCACACCGCTTCGCGATGGACCGCGGCCACGGGCCCCGTGGCCAGGACCACCTTGCCCTTGACGTCGCGGCCCTCGTAGTCGGCGTCGTTCGTCCCCGCGCCGACGTCCACCAGGTCGGCCGCGACGTGGGTCGTGCGGCTATGGTCGGCGATCGACATGGCCACGTCGCCGTAGGCGGCGAGCTTCACCTCCTGCGGCGCAAGGAGCCACGCCTCGCCGACACGGCACGACCAGCCCTGCTCGTTCCAGGCCTGGCGGACGAGCTTCACGTCCTCCAGGCCCGCCTCCACCGCGGCGCCGCGGATGTACTCGGCGGCGGCGAAGAAGTCGCGGCTGCCCCCGGTGCGGTGGTACCGGGTGAGCACGCGATCGTGCTCGTAGGCGCGGTCGCCCGAGATCTCGTTCACCAGGTCGCGGTAGAGCGGGTCGGGCAGGAACGGCGACGTCTGGGCGGCGGCCGGCGCGGCCGCGACGACGCACGCCCACGCGACGGCGGGAAACAGGGCTTTCAATGAGACCTCCTTCAGAGTCCCAGCGCGGCTCCCGCGGCCTCGAACTCGCGCATGAGCCGGCGGCGCACGCCGGTCTCCGCGAGGCCGTAGCGCAGGCCGTTCAGGTTGATCTGCCACAGCTCGGCGAGCGAGAGGCCGAGCGCCTCGTGGGCCAGCTCGTACTCGCGGGTGAGGTCGGTGCCGAAAAAAGGCGGGTCGTCGGTGCTCAGGGTGACGGGTACTCCGGCGGCCATCAGCCGCCGCAAGGGATGGGCCGAGAGGTCCCGGTACACGGTGAGGAAGCGGTTGCTGGTGAGGGCGACGTCGCAGCAGACGCCGCGCTCGGCGAGCAGCCGCAGCGTCGCCTCGTCCTCGACCGCGCGCACGCCGTGCTGGACGCGACGGGCGCCCAGCTCGAGAACCGCCTGCCGCACGTGTTCCGCCCCCGCCGTCTCTCCCGCATGCGCGACCTCCGCCGAGGCCGATGGCCACGACCGTCGGATCCGCGGGCTCCTCGAGCAGGCCCACGGTGTAGGGCCCGCTCTCGGGCACGGACTCGCTGGGGATGGACGTGCAGCTCCGCCTTCGGCATGCGGGCGAGGACGGTGGTCGCCCCGGCGCTCAGGCGGGGCGCGGCCGCGGCGTGCGGGCCCGGGCCTCCTCGAGGGCGGCGAGAACGCGCTCGGGGGTCAAGGGGATCTCGCGGATGCGTACGCCGGTCGCGTGGGCGACCGCGTTCGCGATGGCGGGTGCGGGGCCGTTGATGGGGATCTCGGCGATGGCCTTGGCGCCGAAGGGGCCGGTCGGCTCGTGGGTGGGCACGAGGATCGTGGTCAGCGCGGGCGCGTCGGTGGCGGTGGCGATCGTGTAGTCGCGGAAGGAGCGGAACTGCATGCGACCCTGGGCGTCGAACGGCATGCGTTCGTAGAGCGCGTAGCCCAGCGACTGCAAGGCCGCGCCCTCCACCTGGCCCTCGGCCATCTGCGGGTTCACGACCTGCCCGCAGTCCACCGCCTCCACGAGGCGCAGCACGCGCACCAACCCCGTCTCCGTGTCCACGTCGACCTCCGCGAAGACCGCCGCGAACGGCGGCGGCGACTCGTAGGACATGTGGGAGGCGGTGGCCATGATCTGGAACTGGTCCTTCTGGTAGAGCGACGACAGGCAGAC
>QHXZ01000097.1:0-15996 GCA_003223165.1 Acidobacteriota bacterium | reverse complement strand
TCGAGCATCTTGGCGCCGACCTCGGTGATCTGCTGGAGCACCAGGCGCGCCGCCTTCTCGACGGCGCGGCCCGACACGTACGTCGTGGACGAGGCGTAGGCGCCGGGATCGAACGGGGTCATGTCGGTGTCGGAGGAGTAGGGGACGATCTTCTCCACGGGCACGCCCAGCGACTCGGCCGCGATCTGGCAGAACATCGTGTCGGCCCCGGTGCCGATGTCGGTGGCTCCCATCAGCAGGTTGAAGGAGCCGTCCTCGTTCATCTTCATCGACGCCGCGCCCATGTCGACCCCGGGGATCCCGGAGGCCTGCATCACGATGGCCATCCCCACGCCGCGGCGGACGGGGCCGTCGCCCGCCTTCTTCTTCCGGACGCGGTCCTTCCAGCCGATGGCCTTGGCGCCGAGCTGGATAGCCTGGGCCAGGCCGCAGGAGCGGATGATCTGCTTGAAGCCCTCCTTGCCCTCCCCGAGCACCTCCGCGATCGGCTGGTCGTCGCCCTCCTGCACGTGGTTGCGCCGCCGGAACTCCAGCGGGTCCTCGCCGAGGGCGGCCGCCACCTCGTCCACGTGGCTCTCGAGGGCGAAGAAGCCCTGCGGGCAGCCGTAGCCGCGGAAGGCCCCGGCCACCGCGAGGTTCGTGTAGACGGCGCGGGCCTCGTAGCGCAGGTTCGGGCAGCGGTAGAGCGAGAGCGCGCGGTTGCCGGTCACGCTCATCACGGTGAGCGCGTGGGTGCCGTAGGCGCCCGTGTTCTCCAGCACCCGCATCTCGATGGCGGTGAAGCGTCCGTCCTTCACGCCGCTCTTGATCGTGACGATCTGCGGATGGCGCGTCCGCGCCGCGGTCAGCTCCTCTTCGCGCGTGTACTCGAGCCGCACCGGCCGCCCCGTGCGCAGCGTCAGCATGCCGCACAGGTCCTCGATGAGGATCTCCTGCTTGCCCCCGAAGCCGCCGCCGATGCGCGGCTTGATCACGCGAATGCGGCGGATCGGGATGCCGAGCAGCGGCGCGATGATCCGCCGGACGTGGAACGGGACCTGCGTCGAGGTGCGCACCATGAGGCGGTTGTCCTCGTCGAGCCAGGTGATCGTGACGTGGGGCTCGATCGAGGATTGCTGGACGTAGGGAACCCGATACGTCTGCTCGAACACCTGCTCCGCCTCCGCGAAGCCGTTCGCGACGTCGCCCACCTGGGCCGTGATCTCGGCCGCGAGGTTGCGGGCGGGGTCCTTGATGCCGGTGGCGTCGGGCTCGTCGTGGATGACCGGCGCGCCCCGCGCCATGGCCCGCTCCGGGTCGAGCAGGGCGGGCAGGACCTCGTAATCCACCTTGATCGACTCGCAGGCGCGCTGGGCCAGCTCGGGGTCGTCCGCGGCCGCCACCGCCACCCGGTCCCCCGCGAAACGGACCTTCTCGTCGAGCATGAACGAGTCGTAGGGAGAGGGCTCGGGCCATCCCTGGCCGGCGCTGGTGTAGGCGACGCGGGGCACGTCGTGATGGGTGAGCACGCAGGCCACCCCGGGGAGGGCACGGGCCTGCGCCGCGTCGATGCGGGCGATGCGGGCGTGGGCGTGCGGGGAGTGCAGGATCCGCGCGTGCAGCAGCCCGGGCATCGCGATGTCGTCGACGAAGGTGCCGCGGCCGGTGGCCAGCTTGACGCTGTCGACCCGCCGCTCCGGCTTGCCGACCGTTCTCAGCTCGGGCTTGCCGCTCGCCATGCGCCAGGCAGGATTCCACGGGACCGCTTCGCCTGCAACCCCCCGGACCGGCCTCAGTCGGCCGGCGCGGCGGGGGACGGCACGTCCGGGGACTCCCGGCTCCGCCGCTCGCCGCCGCGCCGCGGGGCGCGGACGCGCACCGGCGGCTCCAGGTAGGCCGACGGCGTACGCAGCTCGTTGACGGCGAGGAAGACGCGGCGCATGCACCAGAGGTTCCCGCCCAGGGCCAGCTTCACGGCCCTCCGGACCATCGCCCAGCTCGGCCGCGTGTCGCGCAGCGTATTGCCGTAGAGGCGGGCCACCCGTTCGTAGAAGCGCTTCACCGGCAGGCGGGTCGGCAGGACGGCATGGAGGATGTCGTAGTACCCGTAGTCCTCCGTCACCAGCTCTCCGCGGCGCGCGTTGTACAGCTCCGTCCCTGGCAGCGGGGTCAGGATCGAGAACGACGCGTTCGGCAGCCGCAGCCGGTCGATGAACTCCTCGAGCCGGTCGAAGTCCTCCTCTGCCCAGGCGGGATCGGTGATGAACGTGGTCATGGGGATGATCCCCTCCTCGCGGAGGATGCGGATCGCCTCTACGTTGGTGCTCGACCCGCCCTTGGTCCGCTTGCGCACGGCGTCGAGCCCGGCGTCGTCGATCCTCTCGATGCCGAGGAAGATCGTGCGCAGGCCGACCCGGCTCCAGCGCGCGAAGAGGTCGCGGTATCGCACGACGAGGTCGCTGCGGGTCTCGCAGGCGTAGGTCTTCTGGAGGCCCTCGGCCTCGATGCGCTCGCCCAGCTCGCGATAGGAGTCGTAGTTGAGGAACGCGATGTCGTCGGTGAAGAAGACGTGGTCCTCCTCCAGGCGCTTCAGCTCCTCGACGATCGACCGGGGCGACCGGCGTCCCGCCCGCCGCTCGTAGAAGACCCAGACGCTGCAGAAGTTGCAGTCGAAGGGGCAGCCCCGCGATGTCTCCACCGAGGCCGAGCGCGGGACGAGACCGTGATGGTAGCGGTGGCGGTAGCGCGCGGTGAGCGAACGGTCGGCCGTCGGGAGCTGGTCCAGCTCGCGGGTGAACGGACGGGGCTTGAAGCCGTTGCCCTTGTTGGCGAGAGTCATGAGGCCGGGCACGGTCTCCAGCGGCTGGCCCTCCTTCAACGCATCCATGGCCCCGACCCCCGCCCACTCGCCCTCGCCGATGGCCACCGCGTCGACCCCCGAGCCGGGACGGAGGAAATCGTCGGGCACGAGGCTGGCGTGATGGCCTCCGACCACCACCGGCAGCGCGGGACAGCGCTCCTTGAGGAAGCGGGCCACCTCGAGCGAAGGGTAGACGTCGGTCGTGAAGGCGCAGCTGATGCCGGCCGCCGCCGGGGGATCGTCGAGGGCCCGGTCGAGCGCTTCCCAGGAGTCGAGGCGCAGGTCTACCAGCTCGGCGTCGTAGCCGCGGGAGCGCACGGCTCCTCCCACGCACTCGAGCCCCAGCGGCTCGCCGGTGAGGATCCGCGACAGGCCGAAGCGCGTCCCCTGCGGGGGTTGGACGAGAAGCATCCGCATGGCAGTGTTCTCCCGGGCGCCCTGGGCGCAGAAGAGACTCGGCTCCGCTGTTTTGCTTAGCCTATCACGCAGGTCTCGGGGCGGCGGATCGCCAGTCGGGAAGCGGCCTGCATGCTAGACTCCGCGCCTCTCTCCGCGCGGGTCCCGGGGTGCCGAAGACGACTGACGCGTTGGACACGATCGTGAAGGTGCTCTCGCCCTACCTCGGCGAGACCATGGCCCGCGCCGCCGCCCGCGCGCACTGCGAGAAGCTGGGCATCCCGGTCGACAGCGCGGAGATGAGCCGGGAGCACCTCGACGCCCTCGTGCGCAAGTTCGCCCAGGGCCTGAACATCTTCGTCGGGCGGGAGAAGTCCGCCGCCGTCGTGAGCGAGATCCACGCCGCCATCGCGGCCCGAGGGGCTTCATGACCCGCACCGCACGCACCGACGCCGCCTTCCTCGTCGTCGCCCTGGGCTGCGTCGCGCCCTTCCTGCTGCCGCTCGCCGGGTTGTCGGGCGGCGACGCCGGCGAGCAGGCGCGGCTCTACGTCGGCAATCTCAGCAAGCTGTCGTTCCTGGTCCTGGCCGCGCGGTGGGCGGTTCGCAGCGCGGCCCGGTTCGAGGCCGACAACCCCATGCGCGGCACGTGGCGCATGATGGCGGCCGGGCTCCTCACCTTCGCCGCCGGGCAGGCCGTGCTCGTCATCTACCAGGTCCTGCTCCGGCTGCCCAGCCCTTTCCCCTCCCTCGCCGACGCCTTCTTCGTCCTGTCGTATCCCTTCCTCCTCGCCGCGCTGCTGAGGGCGATCCGCGCCTACGGCGAGACGGGCTATCCCATCGGCTCGGTGCGGGCGCGGGTCGGCACCGCCGTCGTCGTGGCCGCCGCGGCGGCGCTCGTCGGCTATCCGCTTCTGAGGCCCATCGTTGCGGCGCCCGCGGCTCCCCTCGAGATGTTCCTCAACGTGGCCTACCCCGTCCTGGACCTCGGGGTCCTCATCCCGGTCGTGATCCTCCTCCGCATCGCGGCCCGGTTCCGGGGCGGGGAGGTCTGGAAGGTATGGGCGGGACTCCTCGCCGGCTTCCTCCTGATGTGCGTCGGCGACATCCTGTTCGCCCACTTCAACGCCATGGGGCGGGAGGATCTCGAGCCGCTCGTCGACGTGACCTACATCCTCTCCTACGCCGCGCTCGCCCGCGGCGCCCTCGGCCAATACCAGCTCCTCACATCCTGAGCGTCCGGGAGCGACTGCGGCGTTGACCAGGCTCGGCGGCCGGGGTAGCTTCCTCTAGCCGGCCTTCCGGGAGGGGCCCGACGATGCGCTTCCCGAAGTCGCTCGCGCCCGCCGCCGTCTTCGCGCTGGCCACGCCGCATCTGCTGCCGGCGGAGACCGGGCGTGATCGCCCGGATCTCCGGGTCCCCATCCAGAAGGTCAAGCTGGGCAACGGCCTCCGGGTGCTCCTCTCCGAGGACCACTCCGCGCCCACCTACTCGATCGCGGTCACCTACAACGTCGGCTCCCGGGACGAGCGGCCGGGCCGCACCGGCTTCGCTCATCTGTTCGAGCACATGATGTTCCAGGGATCGGCGAACGTGGGCAAGGGCGAGCACTTCATCCTGATCCAGAACTACGGCGGCTCGATGAACGGCACGCTCGAGATGGGCCTCTACCTGGAGGCCGACCGCATGCGCTCGCTGGCGGTCAACCAGGCCAACCTGGACAACCAGCGCCACGCGGTGCAGGAGGAGCGCCGGCTGGGAATCGACAACCAGCCCTACGGGAAGACCTTCGAGGCGATCCTCGACACCGCCTACGACAACTTCGCCTACAAGCACGCCCCGATCGGATCGATGGAGGACCTCAACGCGGCCTCGGTCCAGGACGTGGCGGACTTCTTCCGCATCTACTACGCCCCCAACAACGCCGTCCTGACCCTGGTGGGCGACTTCGACCCCGCCGACGCGCTCGCCCGCATCCGGAAGCACTTCGAGCCGATCCCATCCCAGCCCGCGCCCCCCGTCCCCGACACGACGGAGCCGGCCCAGAAGAGCGAGCGGCGCCGGACCCTCGAAGACGCTTTCGCCCAGACCCCCCGCATCGACATCGTGCACAAGATCCCTCCCGGCAACACGCCGGACTGGTACGCGGTCAACGTCATGAGCCAGATACTGGCCAGCGGCGACTCCTCCCGCCTCTATCAAAAGCTCGTCAAGGAGAAGGAGGTCGCGGTCAGCGTGTTCGGCGGCGCCCAGGCGCGCCGCGGCCCCTCGCTGGCGTCCATCGTCGTGATGCCCCGGCCGGGCAAGGACTTCGCCGAGGTCGAGAGGCTCGTCTACGAGGAGCTCCAGCGCGTGAAGGCCGAGCCGGTGGCGGACTGGGAGCTGACGAAGGTCCGCCGGCAGGAGCGGCGCGCCACCGCCCAGCAGCTGCCGAGCACGCTCTTCCGCGCGATCGAGATCGGCACGTCCGCGGTGTATTACGACGATCCGGAGCTGATCAACAGCTACGACGACAAGATCGAGGCGGTCACGAAGGACGACATCCAGCGGGTGGCGCGCACCTACCTCAACGACGTGAACCGCGCCGTCGTCATCACGGTCCCGAAGCCGAAGGCCGCGCCGGCCGCGGCCCCTTCCCACTAGGACGCCGCCATGGACTGCCCGAACCCATCTCGTCTGCTGCTGGCCGGTCTCGTCGCGGCGGCGCCTCTGGCCGCGCTCGCCCAGGCCCCACCCGCCGATACCAAGGAGGTGCCGCTCAGCAAGGTCGAGCGCAAGAACCGGGTGCCGGTGTCGAAGGACGTCCTGCGGGTGAAGCTTCCCCGGCCCGTCGAGGCGAGCCTGCGGAACGGCCTGGGCGTCCTCGTCATGGAAGACCATCGCTTCCCGGCCGTGAACGTACAGCTCCTGATCCAGGAAGCCGGCCCCATCCACGAGCCCGCGGGGCAGCCGGGCCTGGCCAGCGTCACCGCGCAGATGCTGCGGGAGGGAACGCCAAGCCGGACGAGCCGGCAGCTCGCCGAAGAGCTGGCGCGACTGGGGGCGACGCTGTTCGCTTCCGCGAGCTTCGGCAGCGATGCCGCCACCGTCAACGCTTCGGGCATGTCGGACAACCTCGAGGAGTGGTTCGCGGTCCTGGCCGACGTCCTCGTGAACCCCTCCTTTCCCGGCGACGAGCTGGCCAAGCTCAAGCAGCGGCTCAAGGTCCAGCTCCAGCAGCAGCGCTCGACGCCGTTCTTCCTCCTCAACGAGCGGTTCAGCCGGGCGGTGTTCGGGACCCACCCGGCGGCGGTGGTGGCCGCCACCCCCGAGTCCCTCGACGCCCTCGCTCCCGAGGCCCTGGCCCGGTGGCACCGCGAGCGCTACGTCCCGCAGGACGCGATCCTCGCCATCGCGGGCGACGTGCGTGCGGCCGAGCTGATGCCCCGGCTGGAGAAGTGGCTGGAGGGCTGGCGGCGGACCGAGCTGAGCCCCGTCTTCCCGCCGAACCCGCAGCCGGTGTCCGGCCGCAAGGTCCTGATCGTCGACCGTCCGGGCTCGGTCCAGACGACGCTCGCCCTGGGGAACATCGCGATCGAGCGCCGTGACCCCGACTACGTGGCGGTCGTGGTCATGAACCGGGTCGTGGGAGGTGGGCCCGCGGCGCGGCTCTTCCTGAACCTGCGCGAGGAGAAGGGCTACACCTACGGCGTCTACAGCAACTTCCTGGCCCTCAAGTATCCGGGCCCCTGGCGCGCCGGCGGCGACATGCGCACCGAGGTGACCGAGGGGGCGATGACCGAGTTCCTGAAGGAGATCGGCCGCATCCGAGACGAGAAGGTACCGGACACGGAGCTCGAGGAGGCGAAGCGCTCGCTGGTCGCGAGCTTCGCCCTTTCCCTCGAGCAGCCCACGCAGCTCCTCGGCTATGCCATCACGCGGAAGGTCTACGGCTTTCCGGAGGACTACTGGGATACCTATCCCATCCGGATCATGGCGGTGACGGCGGACGACGTTCAGCGGGTGGCCCGCAGGTACGTCGATCCCGAGAGCCTGCAGATCGTGGCGGTGGGGGACGGAGGCAAGATCCGGGCCGTGATGGAGAAGTACGGACCGGTGGAGGTGTACGACACCGAAGGCCGGCTGGTGGCCGCCGACCACTAGCGGTCCTGGAGGGCGCGCGCCGCACATGCGCCTTGCAGGCACAAGCGTCGAGCGGAGCGGGATTCACTCCCGCGGAGCGAGCGGGGGTTCAAGGGGGCGCGCCGCTAGCGCCCCTTTGCTGATTGAGGACCGGAGCGGGATTCACTCCCGCGGGTCGCGAAGCGGACCCGCGCGATGAGCGGCGGCGAATTCACGTCGCCGCCGCGGAAGACGCGAGCGGGGGTTCAAGGGGGCGCGCCGCTAGCGCCCCCTTGCTCAATGAAGCATCCACCCCACCTGCAAGACCGCCCAGCTCAGGCGGGAGTCGACGAGCGTCGCCTCGTCCCTTTTCCGCAGCGCCTGCACGTAGCGCACGGAGAGGGTCAGGGGACGCGCGCTCGTGCGCTTGAAGATCAGCCCGCCCGCGAGATGGAGGGCGGGCGGATGACCGACGCCGGCGGTGGCGCCGCCGGGCACGGCGGCGAGCAAGCCCCCGCCGGCCTCCACGAAGACGCGCGTCGACGAAGGCCGGTAGCCGATGGTCGTCCGGCTCTCGAACCCGCGGTCCCAGCGCAGGCCGGCGTGGAGATAGCCGAGCGTGCCCACGCCGTTGGTGCTGCGGACGGCGTGGTTGTTGGCGCTGTCGATCAGCGGTTGCGGCACGCTCGGCCGCCCGTCCACCACCTCGCCGGTGTCGCCGACGATGATCCGCTGGCTCCGGATGGCGAGCCCGCCGAGCACGCCCGCGCCGACGAGGAACGGCCCGCCGACCCGGCGCCGCGCCTCCAGGCCGAGCGAGAGCATGGCGGAGTAGCTGGTCTCGAGGCCGAACGTCACGTCCGTCGTCCCCTGGACCAGGCACGCTCCCGCCGGCACCCCGGCGTTGCAGGTGCGGTACGGGCCGCCGAAGGTCTGGTCGTCGAAGACGAAAGGGGCGCGGCGCGTGAAGCTCGAGCCGATGCCGGCCCCCACGCTCAGCTCGACCTGGCTCTGCGCCGAAGCGGCGGCGGGCAGCAGGCCGAGGAGCACCGCCCCGGCGTAGCGCCTCACGTGCTCCGGCCCTCTCGGGCCGCCCGCCGGACGGCTTCCACCGGCTTCACGTAGCCGGTGCAGCGGCACAGGCAGCCGGCCAGGGCGTCGCGGATCTCGGCGTCGCTCGGCTCGGCCTGGGCGTCCAGCAGCGCCTTGGCGCACAGCTCCATGGCCGGCGTGCAGTATCCGCACTGGATCGCCCCGGTCTCGACGAAGGCGGCCTGGATGGGATGCAGGCGGTCGGGGCCGCCCAGGCCCTCGACCGTCGTGACGCTGCGGCCGTGGGCGCGCAGCGCGAGGGTGAGGCACGACGTGACCGGGCGGCCGTCGAGGAGCACGGTGCAGGCGCCGCATTCCCCGGTCTCGCATCCGTGCTTGACCCCCCAGTAACCCTCGCGCCGCAGCCACTCGAGCAGGGTCGTTCGCGCTTCCGCCTCCCCGGGGCGCAGGGCGCCGTTGACCGTGATCTCGATCCGGCCGGACGTGAAGTAGGGCACCGCCACCGGCAGCCGCACGAGCAGGGCGGGCCGCGGCCGGTCCATCTGGGCCGGCTCGTGGTCGCGGGCCTGGTCGATGGCGCGCCGCAGCGCGCGCAGGGTGAGCGTCCGCGCCGCGCGGCGCCGGTAGGCGGCCGGGGCGTGGGCGTCCTCGCGGAACGGCGCCTGGCGAGCGACCTGCTCGGCGCAGCCCTCCAGCTCGTCGGCACTCCCGGCGCTTCCCTCGACCTCCGCCTCCGCCTCCAGCACGCGCGAGGGCGGTCCTTCGAGGCCCGTCACGGCCACGCGGGCGCGCGCCAGGCGCTCGCCCGAGAACGAGACGGTCACCGCGACGGCGACCAGGGAGGGGGCCGAAGGCAGGACGGCGACGCGCTCGAGCGCCGCGCCCTCGGGCGCCCCGGGAATGAAGAGCGAGGTCAGGAGGCCGCCCCCGGCCAGGTCTTCCCGCGGCTTGCGCAGGAAGCGGAGGGCCGGGCTCTCGACCGGGCCGTCCGGCTTCGTGACCAGGTACACGGCGTTCAGCGCGAGCAGCGCCGCCGCCACCTCGGAGTCGTGGGCGGCGTGGACCGACTCGCCGCCAAGGGTGGACATGCCGCGGATCATCCGCGACGCGGAGCGGAACCGGCAGGCCGCGGGCAGCAGGCCCGCCGTGCCCTCGTAGGCCCGCGGCGACTCGACGACCTCCTGCAGGGTCGTCATCGCCCCCATCATGAGGTCGCCGTCCTCGCTCTCGACCCGCGAGAGGCCGAGGGCGGAGAGGTCGAGCACGTTGGGCGCATCGACCGGGGAGGCCAGCACGCGCGTGCCGCCGGCGACCGGGACGGCGCCCTGGGCGGCCAGGCTCAGCGCGTCCTCCAGTCGCGTGGGACGGTGGTAGCTGCGGATGCCGCGGGCCAGCATGACGCTCGGGCGATCTTAGCCCTTTTCGAAGTAGTCCCGCCCGGTGCGCCGAGAGGCGTGGCGCAGCAGGCCCTCGGCGATCGCGTCGGCCCGGGCGACGAGCGCGGGCACGTCGACCCCCCTCAGCTCGCCTCCTTCGACGACGACCTTTCCGTTCACCATCGCCGTGTCCACCGGCGCCGGGAAGGGGCTGAAGACCAGCGCGGCCAGCAGGTCGCTCGACGCGCCCGCGTAGGAGAGCTTGCGGGTGTCGACGAGGACGAGGTCGGCGCGCTTGCCGGGCTCCAGGCTGCCGATGTCGTCGCGGCCGAGGCAGCGCGCCCCGCCGCGGGTCGCCATCCACAGCGCTTCCTCGGCCGTGATCCAGCGCGACGGGTCGGCGCCGATGCGGTGGGCGAGCAGGGCCTGGCGCGCCTCGGCCAGCATGTTGGAGGTGTCGTTGCTGGCCGAGCCGTCGACGCCCAGGCCCACGGGCACCCCCGCCTCGAGCAGGGCGCGCACCGGCGCGATGCCCGACCCGAGGCGGAAGTTGGAAGAGGGGCAGTGGGCGACACCGGTGCCGGTCTCGCCGAAGAGGGACACCTCCTCGGCGGAGAGATGGACGCAGTGGGCCAGCCACACGTCCGGGCCGAGCCAGCCGAGCCGGCGCAGGTACTCCACGGGCCGGCAGCCATACTCCTGCTGGCAGTAAGCCTCTTCGTCGAGCGTCTCGGCCAGGTGGGTATGGAGCCGGACGCCGTGCTCGCGGGCCAGCTCCGCCGTCCGCCGCATCAGGCCGTCGGTCACTGAGAAGGGAGAGCAGGGGGCGAGCGCGATGCGCGTCATGGCCCCCGGCCGCGGGTCGTGGTGCTCCCGGATGAGGCGGCGGGAGTCGGCGAGGATCGTCTCCTCGTCCTGCACGACGTCGTCGGGCGGCAGGCCGCCCTGGGTCTGGCCCCGGCTCATCGAGCCGCGGGTGGGCTGGAAGCGGATCCCCATCTCCCGGGCGGCGGCGATCTCCACGTCGACGAGCCGCTCCTGGCCGCGGGGGAAGAGATAGAGGTGGTCGGAGGTGGTGGTGCAGCCGGTGAGGAGCAGCTCCCCGAGCCCGACCCGGGCGGCCACGTCCACCGCCGCCTCGTCGATGCCCCGCCACACCTCGTACAGCTCGCTCAGCCAGCGGAAGAGCGGCGCCTCCTGCACGCGCGGCACGTTGCGGGTGAGGGTCTGCGGAAGGTGATGGTGGGCGTTGACCAGGCCGGGCAGGACCAGCTTGCCACGCGCGTCGATGCGTCGGTCGATCCTCTCCTTCGCCTCCAGCGGGCCGGCGCCGACCGCTTCGATGACCTCGTCTCGGACCAGGACGGACCCGTCGGGAACGCGCGCGCGCCGGTCGTCCAGGGTGGCGACGAGGCGCGCGCCTTCGATCAGCGTGAGCACCGGCCTCTCAGCGGTCCGTCCAGCGCGGGCGGCGTTTCTCCAGGAAGGCCTGGATCCCCTCGTCGCTGTCGCGCGTGCGCGTCAGCTCCTCGACGTACAGGCGCTCCGTCCGGGCCAGCGCCTTGGCCAACGAGCCGCGGCCTCCCTGCCGCACCGCGCGCCGGGCGAGGGCGAGGACCGAGCCGCTCTTGGCTGCCAGGCGCTCGACCCACCGCGCGCACGCGGCGTCGAGGTCCTCGACGAGACGGCTGACGAGGCCGCGGCGCAGGGCTTCTTCGGCGGAGACGGGCTCACCGAGCAGGATCATCTCGTGAGCGGTGCGGCCCCCCAGGCGCGGGAGGGTGACCGCCGCCACCGGAGGGAAGCAGCCGAGGTCGATCTCGGGCAGGGCGAAGGTCGACGAGGGCGTCGCCAGGACCAGGTCACAGAAGAGGGCCAGCTCGCATCCGCCGCCGAGGCACCGGCCGTCGACGGCAGCCAGTGTCGCTTGCGGGATCTGGTCGAGAAACACGATCAGGCGGTGGAAGGCGCTCAGCATCTGCGCGACGCGCTCGCGCCGGTGGTCGGCGACGTCCATCCCCGCCGAGAACACCCCCGGCAGCCCGGAGCGCACGACGAGAACCTTCAAGTCGTGGCGCGCGGGTAGGCCCTTGAGCGCGCGCCGGATCTCCCGCAGCGTGGAGATGTCGAGCACGTTGACCGGCGGCCGGCGCAGGGTGAGCCACAGAGCGCCGGCCCGCTCGTCGATCTCGAAGTCGCTCATCGGCCCTCTTCCGCTCCGGCGATCCTAGCTCATCCATGAGAGAGGTCGGCCAGCCTGACAAAAACTCGCCGCACGCTGTAACCGATACAGGAGATGTAGATCCTTCAGCATCGGCGTCCCCGCTTCTTACATCCACGCTCGAAGGAACGCCTCGCCGCGCCGGATTCGAGGGCATCCTGATCTGGTATGGCTCTTGCTAAAAATAGGGCGTCACCTCCGACCCGGGCGCCGCCGGTCGGCTTTCTGTCCTGCCGGTCGCCGGGGGAGGCTGGAGGAATCATGGGACTCGTGACGTCGCAGCCGGCGGCAGGAGAGGCGCGGAACCCGCTCTTCCCGGTACGGGAGCGCGAAACCCAGCGCCATCGTATCGAGATCCTGGACAACCCGATCGCGGCCGAGCAGCCGGCCCTGGCCCGCTCGCTCGAAGCGGAGCTCCGCCGCCTGCTGAAAGACGCCGACGTCGGCACCGTGGAGGTGCGCTTCCGGGTCTGCCGTGACGGGACGGCGGGCGAAGCAGTTCGGTTCATCTGCAAAGTCGAAAACCCTCCTTGCGACGGCGAGGACGGCCGCGTCCAGTGGCGCTGGTGGTCCCCGATGATGGAGACCGTCCAGGACTTCCGCACGGCCCTCGAGGAAGGCCTGCAAGTGCGCCGTGATCGCCTGGCGAGCCGGGCCAGGGGCCGAACCGTCTGAGCCGTCGGTAGTGACGTAGCCGTTTGTCGCGCGGGCGCGTTACCATCGCGCCGCGATCGTGGCCACGGCAGCCGAGCCCACTGGGCCCGCCAGACCGCTAGCCCTCCTTCTTTCCTGTCCGAAGTGCGGTGGCCCGTTCACCGTCGACGAAGAGGCGGCCAGCCACGCTTGCGAGCACTGCGGCTCGTTGCTGCTGGTGAGCGCCCCCGAGCGGGACGAGATCTACCTGGCCGACGACCAGCTCCGCTCGCCCGAGGCGGTATTGGAGACGGTCATCCGCTACCAGGTCCAGGCTCAGCGGGCCGAGATCCTCGGCTTGCGCGGCGGCGACGACGAACGTCCGCCCCCGGAGTTCTGGGTGCAGATGCGGCTGGAGGCCTTCGAGAGGCGGCTGCGCAGCCGGGCCCGGGTGGTGGAGGCGTACCGCTTGCACGTGCCGTACTGGCACATCACGGGCTGGATCGTCCAGGCCATCCTGGGCCGGCGCGCGGACGGCCCGAAGCTCATGCGCGTCCGCGCCTTCGCGCTGGAGCACAGCGTGCCCGCCTACGACCCGCAGCAGGCCAACCTGAGGGACCGCGGCTTGCGGCTGTCACGCTCCCGCGTGCGGCCGCTGACGGTCAGGGAAGTGCGGGAGCGCGGCGCGTTCCTGGCCTGGGCGCCGGTGCCCGAGAGATCCTACCGTGAGATCGACCGCTGGCGCGGGCAGGACCTCGATCCCGGGACGCAGCCGGTGGCCAGGCACGCCGCGTTCCTGGACCGGGGCCGGGTGCTTGTCTACCGGCCGTATTGGCTGGCCCGAGTGGCGATCGACGAGGAGCAGTGGGTGCTCGCCGACGGCGGCTTCGGCACGATCGCCGGCCATCCCGACGCGGCGGAGGCCCGCACGCTGCTGGGCGTCGCCCGCGCCGATCCGCTCCATTCGGGCGAGCCATCGTTCCGCCGCGTGCACGTCGTCGCATCGCGCTGCCCCGAGTGCGGGTTCGAGAAGGCGCTCGCCGCCGGATACCACGTCCACGTCTGCCCGAACTGCCACCGCGGGCTCGGGCCCGCTCCCGACGGGCTGCGTCTGGTGCCGTACGGCCACTGCGTGCGTGGGGAGGAGCGGCTCGACGGCGACTACCTGCCGTTCTGGCGCTATCGCTTCCGGATCGAGATGGCGGATGCGCCGGCCATCGAGCGGCTGGAGGACTACGGCCGCGCGCTCTTCCCGCAGGGCGCCCCCCCGGGGTTCCGTCCCTCGGGCGAGCATCTGTGGGTGCCGGCCTTCCGGCTGTTGGGGACCGAAGCGGGCGACGAGACCTTCAAGGACCTGGCGGAATGGGTCCACGCCGCGGGGCTGGAGGCGCGCGACGAGAAGATCCCCGTCGGAGGCCGGCCGGTGACCTGGGGCGCGTCGCTATCGGAGGCCGAGGCGAGGGAGCTGCTTCCCTTCGTCATCGCGGCCCTCCACGGCAAGACCTCGGCCGCCCGCCTCAACACGCTGCTCCTGCAACGCGCGCTGACGAACGCCCGGCTCACCCCGTCCGCCCCCGAGCTGGTGATGGTCCCGTTCGACCCCGCCGGCGAGGCGCTCTGCATCGCGGGGACGGCCCTGCGCGTGCCTAAGCTGCTTCTCACCGGCGGCCCCCAGCTCGACGCCCAGCGAGCGAGCGTTCATCAGAAGGTCGCGGGAGTACAGGGCTGAAGAGAGCAGCCCGCCCGCGGCCGGTTGTGCATGGCCATAGTGGTACTCTCTGGGCAATGGAGCGCCCGCGGTCGGGCTTCCGCTCCGCCCGAGCGGGATTCACTCCCGAGAGGGCGGAACCTTGATCGAAGCGCACGACCACGGGGCGCGAAGCTCAGGCGCGCGAAGCGCGCCGCGTTGCGATTGAATGAGGCGGGCCCGGCAGCTCCCCCTGTGGCCCACCGCCAAGCTCGCCAGCGACGAGCTTTTCGACGGGAGGCGCGTCCTGGCCGCGCAGCTGCGCAAGGCGCGCGCGCGCCGGCGCCTCAGCCAGCAAGCGCTGGCCGAGAGGGTCGGGATCCATCCGGGCTATCTGGGGTCGATCGAGCGGGCCCGGCGCAACGTGCCTCTCGACACGCTGTGCCGGCTCGCGTGGGCCCTCCGCATCGACCCTCACGAGCTGCTGCGCCCGGTTGCGGAGAGGCGCCGCCGGACGGGCTCCCGTCCTGCTCCCGGGCGGTCTTGATGCGGCGGACCGGCGTGAGCAGGACGGGGAGTGGACCTAGAAGGCCAGCTTCGGGGTGATGCTGAGCTGGGTGTTCGACTTGTCATCGGTGGTGCTCACGCCGATGAGCACGTAGCGGCCGACGAGCGGGTCGCTGTTGAAGTGCATCTTGACGTTGTAGGTGACGTTCCCGTTGGCCGGGAGGCGGTTGGAGCCGAAGTTCGTGGCCCCGATCTCCCGTCTCTCGAGCAGCGCATCGCCCGCGCCGTAGACCTCCAGGCGGACGAAGTTGACGTTCGCGGCCAGCCCGGCGGACTCCGTGATCTGGAGACCGAAGGTGAGCTGGTAGTTGAACGAAGGATCGTCCGAGAAGTCGTAAGTCGCGTTCGAGACCGTTACCGCGACCTTGGCCTGCGACGCGCCGGCCGGCTGCGGAACCGGCGTCGGGCCGGTCATGTTGTTGCTCCCGCCACAGGCGGGCAGGCCCAGGGCCAGCGCGAGCGCCATCACCGCGAGGCCCCGTCCCCGTGCGTCCAGAACCGTTCTCAACCCGGCAACCATGGTCTTCATACGAGCTCCTTTCGTCCGGGCCGAGAAGTGGCCGCCCGGAAAAGCCTTCCACCCTCTCTGCTGTCGCGCCTTCGAAACCACAAGCGCTAACGCCGGCGCAGCGGGGACCGTTCCGTGGCGTTTTCGTGAGGAAATCATGGAGGGCGCGCGAGGTGAGCGCGCGCAACGCCGCCTCGCGGGCAGGCCGCGTCTGTCCCATGCGAAAGGGACCCGGATGCCATCATCCGACCTCCACGGGAAAGAGAAGAGCGGAATGTCACTGGCGTCGGGGGCGACGTTCGGGGCCTATCGGATCATCGAGCCGCTGGGGCGGGGCGGGATGGCGTCGGTGTACAAGGCGTACGAGGCGGCCCTGGACCGCTACGTGGCGCTGAAGGTGCTGCCGGGGGAGTTTCTGCACGACGAGACCTTCGCCGAGCGTTTCCGGCGGGAGGCGAAGGTGGTGGCGCGGCTGGAGCATCCGAACATCATTCCCATCCACGCTTTCGGCATCGAGGGCGGGATTCCGTGGATGGCGATGCGGCTGATTTCCGGGGGCCCGCTGTCGGGGCGGTTGGGGGACGATCGGCTGGGCCCCGAGCGGATCATCACGAT
>QHXZ01000096.1:3742-25498 GCA_003223165.1 Acidobacteriota bacterium | reverse complement strand
CGTCCTGAGACAGCCGCTGGAGGAGGGGAGCGTCCTGATCACCCGCGGCAACCGCGCGGTGCGCCTGCCGGCCCGTTTCACGCTGGTCGCGGCGATGAACCCCTGCCCCTGCGGCCAGCTCGGCCGCAGCGACCGCCCCTGCGCCTGTACCCCGGCCACGGTGGCCAACTACCGCGCGCGTGTCTCCGGGCCGCTCCTCGACCGCTTTGACATCCAGGTCGAGGTGCCGCCGTTGCCGCTGCGCGATTTCGAGAGCGCTCCCGCCGTGGAAGGCTCCGCGGTCGTGGCGCAGCGCGTCGCGACGGCCCGCGGCCGGCTCGATAGGGAGCCCGCGGCACCGATCGAACTGGAAGCGCGGCGCATCCTCCACCGGGCGGTCCGCAGCCTAGGTCTGTCGGCACGCGCCCACGATGCCATCCTGAAGGTCGCGCGCACGATCGCGCATCTCGACGGGGCCCTTTCAGTGGGGCCGACGCACGTGGGGGAGGCGACCCAGTACCGGGCACTGGAACGCAATCCGGACGCAGCGTGATAGGGTTGGCGGCACGGAGGAGCCGGCCGATGCGCCCTCGAGGCGGAGTCTTCGACTTGGCGGGCCGGGCGGCGCTGTGCGCCGCCCTGGGGGCATTCCCGGTCGCCGCGGCTGCGGCGCCGCCTCCCGCGGACCTGGCCTCGAAGCTGCGACGGATCCAGGAGACCTGCTTCGACCTCTACCCGCCCGCGCTGGTGCAGAAGATGTCGGGCCGCCCGGGCCCGCCTCCGGACGACGTGCGCGCCGATCCGCGGCGGCAGGTCGCATACCTCAAGACCGAAGAGAAGGTCGCCAAGGGGCTGTTCTACCCGTCGATCCTGGAGGACCTTTACCCGGCCCTCGTGGCCGCGATAAGGCCGGGCGACCGCTTTCTCGACCTCGGCAGCGGCGACGGCCGGGTCGTCTTCATGGCGGCCCTCCTCGGAGCGCGGGCCACGGGGATCGAGTACGACCAGGAGCTCCACCGCATCGCCCTCGCGGCCGAGAAGCGGCTCGAGGGTCTGGTCGATCCAGAAAGCGCCGTCCTCCGCCGCGGCGACTTCTTCAAGGTGGACCTCCGCCCCTACGAGGTCTATTTCTATTACGCCCTCGGATCCTCCAAGGAAGACCGCCTGCTGGAGAAGCTCGGCCGCGACCTCGGCCCCTCCGCCCGTCTCGTCCTGGCCTATCCCTCGGACTCCGTGCCGGGGTTCCGCAGGGTCGCCGACTATGACGGCGTGGGGATCTTCCAGCGGGGGGGCGACTAGGAGCCCGGGCGATTTGACAGCTTCGCGCGGTTTTGGCTACCATCGCCCCCCTGTTTCCCATACGCAGAGTCGAGCGGCCGACGCTCGCGGTCCCGCACCCGGGGGCCTCCGTGTCCGTGCCGCCCGGAGAATCCGGGGCACGTGGGCAGAAGGGTCAAGCTCAAGCTGGGCAGCCGGATCGCTTACGTCGACCTCGTGCACGAGGTTGCCGAGGACCTGGCGCGTGACGCCCATTTCTCGAAGAGCGACGCGCTCAACATCGGGCTCGCCGTGCGCGAGGCGGTCATCAACGCCATCAAGCACGGCAACGCCATGGACGAGACGAAATCGGTCGAGATCGAGTTCGAGGAGAACGAGAAGAGTTTCCGGGTCCGCGTCCGCGACCAGGGTCCGGGCTTCGACTGGGAGCAGACGGCCGACCCGCGCGAAGAGCGGAACATGTTCCGGTCCAGCGGACGGGGCATCTTCTTCATGAAGCATTTTGTGGACCGTGTCGCCTTCCTGCGCCGACGCGGGAGGGGAACCGAGGTCATCCTGGAAAAGCGCTTGCAACCGGCCGGCCGGCAGGGCCGCGGCGGTGCGATGAAACGGAGGAAGGGATGAAGGCGAACGCCAGGCACCACGGGAAGGTGACCGTCGTGGATCTCTCGGGGAAGATCACGATCGGGGAAGGGGACATCAAGCTGCGCGACGCCGTGAACGCCCTCCTCGACGAGGGGCGCAAGAACATCATCCTCAACCTGAGCGGGGTCTCCTACATGGACAGCGCCGGCATCGGCGAGCTGGTCGCCTGCTACAAGCGCGCCGCCGAGAAGGGCGCCACGCTGAAGCTGCTCAACCCGAGCGGCAAGGTGCAGGACCTGCTGATCCTGACACGGCTGCAGGAGATCTTCGACATCTTCCGCGACGAGAGGGAAGCCCTCGCCAGCTTCTGAGGCCGCCGCGGCCTCACCGCGCCAGCCTCCTCTTCATCTCGGCCAGGAAGTTGAGGGCCTCGAGCGGGGTCATCCGATCGAGGGGCGCCTGCCGCACCATCTCCACGATCGGGTCCTCCTCGGGCACGAACAGCCCGAGCTGGGCCGGCGCGGCGCCGCCCGCGGGCTCCGAAGCCTCCCCGCCAGTCACGCCCGCGGTGCTCCCGCCGCCGAGGTGTCGCGCCAGCTTCGGCCGGCCATCGCGCGACAGCTCTTCACGCTCCAGGTTGGCGAGCACCTCGAGGGCGCGGTCGACGACCGCCCGCGGCAGGCCGGCGAGGCGTGCCACCTGGATGCCGTAGGAGCGGTCGGCGGCCCCTTCCAGAACCTTCCTCAGGAAGACGATGGTGTCGTTCCATTCCCGCACCGCCATCGTGAGGTTCTTGACCCGAGGCCTGAGCAGCGCCAGCTCGGTCATCTCGTGATAGTGCGTCGCGAACAGGGTGCGGGCCGCCACCGGTGCGTGATCGTGCAGGTGCTCCGCGACCGACCAGGCGATCGACAACCCGTCGAAGGTGGAGGTGCCGCGCCCCACCTCGTCGAGGAGGATGAGGGAACGCGCCGTGGCGTTGTTGAGGATGTTGGCCGTCTCGTTCATCTCGACCAGGAACGTGCTCTGGCCGCGCGCCAGGTTGTCGGAGGCGCCGACGCGGCTGAAGATCCGGTCCACGATCCCGATGGTGGCCTCGGCGGCGGGCACGAACGAGCCCGCCTGGGCCATCAGGACGATGAGCGCCACCGAGCGCAGGTAGGTCGACTTGCCTCCCATGTTGGGCCCGGTCAGGATCAGAATCTGACGCTCCTCCAGGTCCATGAGGCAGTCGTTCGGCACGTAGCGCTCGCCCGCGAGCATGCGCTCGACCACCGGGTGCCGCGCTTCGAGGATCCGCAGCCGTCCCGAGTCCTCGACCCGCGGGCGGGCGTAGCCGTGCTCGGCGGCGGCCTCGGCCAGCGCCGCCAGGGCGTCGAGCGCCGCAAGCGCGCCGGCCGTGGCCTGCAGCCGCGGCGCCGTCTCGGCCACCTCGCCCCGCAGCGCCACGAAGATCTCGTGCTCCAGCGCCTCGATCCGCTCCTGCGCCGTCAGCACCTTGGCCTCGTACTCCCTGAGCTCGGGCGTGGCGTAGCGTTCGGCCCCGACCAGCGTCTGCCGCCGCTCGTAGTCGGCGGGGACCAGGCCGCGGTTGGCGTGGCTGACCTCGAGGTAGTATCCGAAGACCTTGTTGTAGCGCACCTTCAGGGAGGCGATCCCGGTGCGGGCCCGCTCGCGGGTTTCGACCGAGGCGAGGTAGGCGCGGCTGTCGCGTCGGATCAGGCGCAGACGGTCCAGCTCGTCGTGGTAGCCGTCGCGCAGCAGGCCCCCCTCCTTGATCGTGGCGGGCGGATCCTCGGCCAGCGCGGCCGCGAGGGCGCCGTGCAGATCGCCCAGGACGTCGAGTCCGGCCACCCGGCGCGCCAGGGCCGGCGCCGTGAAGGCGACCCCCAGCGCGGCGATCGAGGGGAGCACGGCCAGCGAGTCGCGCAGCGCCACCAGGTCGCGCGCGTTCGCCGTCCCCAGCGCCGAGCGGGCCAGGAGGCGCTCCAGGTCGGCGACGCGCGCCAGCAGCCCGCGGAGGGCGGCGCGCTCCGAAGGGCGCCCGAGCAGGAGCTCCACGGCGTCGAGGCGCTCTTCGATCGCCTCGACCGAAAGCAGGGGCCGGAGGATCCAGTCGCGCAGCAGGCGGCCGCCCATCGCCGTGAGGGTATGGTCGAGAACGGAGAGCAGCGTGCCCTCACGCCCGCCGTCGCGGGCGTTCTCGACCGCCTCGAGCGTGCGCCGCGTCGCGGCGTCGAGGACCAGCCCGTCGCGCTCCTCGTGCCAGGTGACGCGGGTGAGGTGCTTGAGGTCGGCCTTCTGCGTCTCGCGCAGGTGGTGCAGGAGCCCTCCCGCGGCGCCGATCGCCAGGTCGCGCCCCTCGCAGCCGAACCCATCGAGCGAGGCGGTGCCGAGCCGTTCGGTGAGGGCCCGGTAGGCCGCGTCGCGCGCGAAGGCCCAGGCCGGGGCGGCGTGCACCAGGGTGCCCTCGAGCGCGCCCTCGGCTCGCGGCAGCCCGGGCGCCGCCCCTTCCGGGGCGAGGATCTCCCGCGGCGCGAAGAACGCCAGCTGGTCGGCGAGCGCCTCGCCGGCCTTCTCCCCCCGGTGCTCGGCGAGACGGAAGTCGCCCGTCGACAGGTCCAGGAAGGCGACGCCGAAACCATCCGCCGGACGGCCGCGCCGCGGCTCAGCGGACGGCAGGACGGAGGCGATGTAGTTCGGCTCGCGCGCCGGCAGCTGCAGGTCGTCGGTGACGGTGCCCGGCGAGAGCACGCGCGTCACGGCGCGCCTCACGATCCCCTTCGCGGCGCGCGGGTCCTCCACCTGGTCGCAGATGGCGACGCGGAACCCCTGGCGGATCAGGCGGCCGATGTACCCCTGCGCCGCGTGGTACGGCACGCCGCACATCGGCGCCTCGTGGGGGGTGCCGCGGCCGCGCGAGGTCAGCGTGAGGGCGAGCGCCTTCGAAGCCACCACGGCGTCCTCGTAGAACATCTCGTAGAAGTCGCCCAGGCGGAACATGAGGATGGCCCCGGGGTGCTCGGCCTTGATCGACTGGTACTGCCGCAGCATCGGCGTCAGGCTGTCCATCGCTCTCCTTGACAAGGGGAAGGGCGGCTATTATAAAGCAGCGTCCCCGCGCGGCCGCGGATGGCGTTCGGGAAGCGATGCCGCGAGGAGCCCCTCCCATGAGCAACGAGTCCCTGGCGGCGGAAGAGAACCCGGTGACACCCGAGGACCTCGACGAGGAGGACAAGGTGATGCTCGTCTTCTCCTACCTCTGGGTCCTGGCCCTCGTGCCGTTCATGGTGACGCGCCGCGAGTACGTGCGCTGGCACGCCAAGCAGGGGCTCATCCTGTGCGGCATCGCCTGCCTGGTCTTCTTCGGGGTGATCTTCGTCGGCGCGATCCTGGCGACCCTGTCCAAGATCCTCGGCTGGCTGTTCGGGTTCGCGCTCATCAACCTCATCCTGCTCTACATGGCCCTGGCGCTGGTCTGCGTGATCAAGGCCCTGCGCGGCGAGCGCTGGGCGATCCCCTTCCTGGGCGACCTGATCGAGAAGATCTGACCGCCCGGCGGTGAGGCGATGAGCGAAGCCATCCAGGGCACGCTTCTGGCCCACCCGTGGGCCGGCCTCCTCCTCGTCGTGCTGATGGCCTGGCTCGAGTATGTCTTTCCGCCGGTGCCGGGCGACTCCACGATGCTGTTCGCGTGCTTCCTGGCCGGCACGGGCGTGCTGCGCCTCGACGCGGCGCTCGCCGCCTGCCTCGCGGGCAGCGTCGCCGGGGCGGCGACGGCATACGCCCTGGGCCGGCGGCTGGGGCGGTCCTACTTCTTCCTGCGCTCGGAGTGGGCGCGGGCGGAGCTGGCGCGCCTCGAGAGCGCCTTCGCCCGCCACGGCGCGCGGCTCCTGGCGGTGAACCGCTTCATTCCGGGCGTGCGCGGCTTCTTCCTCTACGCGGCGGGGATCGGGAGGCTCGGCTGGCGGCCGGTGCTGATCTATTCAACGTTGAGCAACTTCGCCTGGGTGGCGCTGATCGCCTGGGGCGGCACGAGCCTGGGGGCGTCCTGGGAGGAAGTGCGCGTGGTGTTCCGCCGCTACGTCTGGGGGGTCGGCCTGGTCCTGGGAGCGTACGTCCTGCTGTCCATCGTGCGGCTGCGCCGCAGGCGCCGCGCCGCCGGGGCTCCGCCGCTCAGCCCCTCTTCTTGAGCTGCGATTCGATCCGCTTGAGCGCGGCCTTGCGATCGGGCTGCTCCGGCTTGAGCGCCAGGGAACGCTTCAGGTACTCGGCCGCCCGGTCGAGCTGCCCCTTCTGCTCGTAAGCCTGCGCCAGCGAGTTGTAGAGCGCGTGGTTGGGGGTCCCGGCCCGCTCCGCCTTCTGGAACTGCTCGATGGCCTTGTCGATCTGCCCCTGCATGGCGTAGGTCGCGCCCAGGTTGAACAGCGCCAGCGGCTGGTCGGGCCGCAGCGACAGGGCTTCCTCGTAAACCTTGCGCGCCTCGTCGAGCTTGCCCTGGCGGACCCTCAGGCTGCCGAGGCTGACGCGGTACTCCGGATCGCGGGGCGCCAGCCCGATCGCCGTCTGGAACGCCTGCTCGGCCTGGTCGAGCCTCCCGAGCCGCAGGTAGACCTGGCCCAGCCAGTCGTGGTGCACGGCGGAGTCCTTCTTCTTCTGCAGGCTCGCCTCCAGGAGCCTCTCCAGGCGCGCGATCTTCTCCGGGTCCTTGGTCGTCTGGTACATCAGGTAGAGGCGGCTCATCGGCTCGAAGGCCGTGGGGTCGAGATAGAGGGCGTCCAGGTAGGCCTTCTCCGCTGCGGGCGCCTGCCCCTCGGCCTCCAGCACCATGCCCATCGCGGTCTGGTAGAGCGCCTCGCGGGGATCGGCGGCCACCGCGCGCTCGGCCAGCCGGCGCGCCGAGGCGGGGAAGCGGCGCTTGAGATAGTCGAGCACGGCGTTGAGGACCACGCGTGGGGCGGGGGGGGAGACCTTGAGGCCGTCGTCGGCGATGCCGTGGGTGATCAGGTCGGCCGAGACCGTAGGGCCCAGCCGTCGCCCCACGTCCGGAGTGAGGATCTCGTCCGCGTTCATGCCGCTCGTCGCCTCCCCCAGCGCTTCGCGCACCCGCTCTTCGATGTAAAGGCGAGGCTCCCGCCCGGCGCGGCTGCGGTGGAAGGTCACCAGGTCGCCGGGGGAGACCCAGGCGGAGATGGTCACCGGTAGCGAGAAGCTGGCGTTGTCCTTGCTCTTGATCGTTACGGGCGAGTCAATTCCCACCGGCAGGGTGTCGTAGCGGTAGAGGCGCTGCACGAGGGGGATGCGGAACGTCAACCCGGGCCCGACGCTCGAAACGCCGCCGCCATACGACTCACGGACCGCGAGCTGTCCCGCCGGGACATAAACCAACGTCAGGGCCAGCGAGGCGACGAGGGCGAGGATCAGGAGTCGAACGCGACTGCGGGGCATCGCCTGGGGGATCTCCGACGGTCCGCCCGGGCGCACGCGACCGCCGGGACCGGAGCGGTGACAGCGAGCGGCGAGTGTAACGCACGTCCGGGGGGGAGTCAACGCGGGCCGCTTTCCTGTAGGATCGAACGGTTGGAGCGGAGGGGAGCGTGCGAAGGGTTCCGGGACGGCTCGGCTTACGATCGGCGCTCCTGCTGCTCCTGGTGCCGGCGACGGGATTCGCCGGCCCGGCGTCCCCCTCCGCGGAGACGGCCGACGCGGTCTCGGAGGCGCGCCTCGTGGAGGCGGCCCTCAACGGCACCACGGGCCTCATCGCCTCCTTCACCCAGACGCTCGAATCGGCCGCTCTGCCCCGACCCCAGGTTGAAAAGGGGACGGTCTTCCTGCTCCGGCCGGGCCGCATGCGCTGGGAGTACGACGAGCCGCGAGGCAAGATCGCCCTCGCGGCCGGCGGCAAGAGCACCCTCTACCTCCCCGAGGACCGCCAGGTGATCATCGCCCCCCTGGGGGCCGGGCAGGGCGAGGCGGGGAAGAGCGGCATGGGCATCCTGCTGGAGCCGCGTCTCGAACTGGTCGGCGCGTTCGCCATCTCCTGGGGTCCCCGACCGGCCGGGGGGGCCGCGCGACCGCTCCGGCTGACGCCCCGCCAGCCGCGGCCGGCTTACGATTACCTCCTGATCGAGCCGGACGCGGAGCACCTGCCGCAGGCGATCGCCGTGCTCTCAAGGGGCTGACCCCGGCGATGGCGGCGGGCGCAACGGACAGGCTGTGGGACGTGACCGACCTAGTGGGAAATTGCTGATACGGCGTTAACGTACCATTGCCCCCCGCGGCGCTTCCTTGCAAAGCCTCGCCGCGCGGTGCTAAGATGACCGCCCTTTCCGCCCTTGCTGGAGGACGTCGTGGCGTCCGAGAGCTCCTTTGACATCGTTTCCAAGATCGATCTGCAGGAAGTGGACAACGCCGTGCAGCAGGCGCTCAAGGAGATCCGGCAGCGCTACGACTTCAAGGGCAGCCTTGCCGATATCCGGCGCGACAAGGAGGCCCTGCACCTGCAGGCCGAGGATGACTACAAGCTGAAGGCGGTCACGGAGATCCTGACGCAGCGCCTGGCCGGCCGCAAAGTACCGCTCAAGGGTCTCACCTTCAAGACGCCGGAGACGGCGACCGGAGGGAGCCTGCGCCAGGAGGTCGCGCTGCAGCAGGGCATTCCGCAGGAGCAGGCGAAGGAGATCGTCAAGATCCTGAAGGAGACCAAGCTGAAAGTGCAGGCTTCGATCCAGGGCGATCAGGTGCGGGTGAAGGGAAGAAGCAGGGACGACCTGCAGGCGGCGATGAACGCGTTGCGCCGCAGCTCGCTGAGCATCGACATGCAGTTCACGAACTACCGTTGAGGGAGCCGATGGCTGGCCGCGTGCACGTGCGGAACCTCGGGAGAGGCTTCACGGCCCTGGCCGCGATGCTGTCCCTGGGGCTCGTGGCGACGGCGCAGGCGGCCGGCGACGACACGGCGAGGATGATCGCGGTGCGCGGCACGATCGTCGACGAGTCGGGAGCCGCGGTGCCCGGGCACGTGGTGCGGCTCATCAAGTCGCGCTCCATCCTCAGCCTGGGGTCGCTGCGCACGAGCGATCAGGCCGTCGAGGCGACGCGCGCCACGACCGACGCGCACGGTTTCTTCGAGTTCGGCGCCCCGGTCGATCCGCAGTTCAGGTATTACTACCTGCGCTTCTACGATCCGGCGAGCTTCGACAAGGTCAGGTACCGCCTGCCCGACGATCTCGAGATCAGCGCCAAGGCGCGGGGCGGCAGGACCGTGCAGGCGAGCGTCGTGCTGAAGACGCAGCCGGACTGGCCGCAGGTCAAGGCCCTCATCGACCAGTACGGGCCGGGCAGCCACTGCGGCCAGATCCTGCGCTCGCTCGGGCTCCCCACCAGCCGGCAGCCGCAGGGCGAGGGCCGCGAGCTGTGGGTGTACGAGCGCGACGGGGTGACCTACCTGGTTGAGGGATCGAAGGTGATCGAGACCCGCCACACCGGGACGGCCGCGGCCGCCCCCCAACGCGACGAGCCCACCGAGGACGCCCCGACACCGGCGGTGCGGGTGCCTGACCCATGACCGACCTGGCCTCCGGCCTCAAGACCACGCGGGCCCGGCCGCCTGCCGCTCCTCTGGGAGGGGTGCCGCCGGGGCTGCCATCGGCGCTGGCCTTGGTGGCCGACAAGCTGGCGCAGGTCGAGGAGGAATGCCGCCGCAACCTGCGCTCGGAGTTCGGCGTCATCGACGAGCTGGGGCGCTACCTCGCCGAGGGCGGCGGGAAGCGGGTGCGGCCGATCCTGCTCCTCCTCTCGACGCAGTTGTGCGGCTACACCGGGGACCGCGACGTCCTCTTCGCGTCCGTCTTCGAGTTCATCCACAGCGCCACGCTGGTGCATGACGACGTCATCGACGAGGCCGACCTGCGCCGCGGCCGCGGCTCGATGAACGCGCGCTGGGGGAACGGCCTGACCGTCCTGCTCGGCGACTACCTCTACATCAAGTCGATGAACATGGCGCTGGTGGCGGACGACATCCGCATCATCAAGATTCTCGCCGGCATCACCCTGAAGATGATCGAGGGCGAGCTGATCGCCGACCGCCGCCGCGCCGACACCGCCCTCAGCGAGCGCGAGCACCTGGAGATCATCCGCCGCAAGACGGCCTACCTGTTCGCGGGTTGCGGCCGGGTGGCGGGCGTGCTGTCGGGCGTGGGCGGGGAGAAGACCGAGGCGCTCGCCGAATACGGCATGAACCTCGGCATGGCGTTCCAGATCATCGACGACCTCCTGGACTTCACGGCCGACCCGAGCGTCCTCGGAAAGCCGGTGGCCTCCGACCTCAAGGAGGGGAAGCTGACCCTGCCGCTCATCTACCTCCTCGAGAAGAACGACGCCACGGAGCGCGCCCTGGTGCAGGCCGTGCTCGAGGAGGGCGACTTCCGGACGGTCAGCCGCGAGGAGATCATCTCCCTGCTGCGCGGACGGGGGACGCTCGAGAAGACGCGCGCCCTGGCGCTCGCCTACGCCCGCCGGGCCAAGGAGGCCCTCGACCTCTTCGATCCGTGCCCGGCCCGGGAGGCCCTCAAGTCCCTTCCCGACTTCGTCGTCTCGCGGCAGTACTGATCCCGCTCCGCCAGCCGGGGGCCCCATATCCTGTGCGCGGTCCGGCGGAGGGCCCAACCTGTGGCCCCGCCGCCCCCGGCACGGCTCCCCGGATGTGCTAAGATCGCGCCGCCTCACTGTCCTCCCGTCTCAAGGAGAACGATGGCCCGCTTCCTGATGCTCGACCGGATGGAGATCAACGGCTTCAAGTCGTTCTACGGCCGCACCCGCTTCGAGTTTCCGCCGGGGATCACCGCCGTCGTCGGTCCGAACGGCTGCGGCAAGAGCAACATCGGCGACGCCATCTCGTGGGTCCTGGGGGAGCAGAAGGCGAGCTCGCTCAGGAGCGAAAGGATGGAGGACGTGATCTTCAACGGCAGCGAAGGGCGGCGACCGCTCGGGATGGCGGAAGTCTCGCTGCACTTCAGGAACGTCGGAGGCGCGGGCGGCAACGGCAACGGCGGGGGGAACGGCCACACCGGCGCGGCGGCCGGCGAAGAGGGGCCTTCCCTCGCGCCCGCCGCCCTAGAGACCGACACGGCGCTGCCGATTCCCGGCGTCCTCGAGGCCCCGGCGCCGGAAGGAAGCGAGGGGGAGCGCGACGAGACGGCGGCCGGCGAGGCCCGGGAGCCCGTCGAGGCGCCGCCCGCCGCGGGCCGCTTCACGATCGAGGAGATCCCCGACGAGGTGATCGTCACGCGCCGCCTGTACCGCTCCGGGGAAAGCGAGTACGCCCTGAACGGCCGGCGCTGCCGTCTCCGGGACATCCAGGACCTGCTCGCCCGCACCCAGGTCGGGACCCGCCTCTACTCGACCATCGAGCAGGGGAAGATCGATCAGATCCTGGCGTCGAAGCCGCGCGACCGCCGCGCGATGTTCGAGGAGGCCGCGGGGATCCTCGGATACAAGACGCGCCGCCGGCAGTCGGAGATCAAGCTCGAGGCGGCGCAAGCCAACCTGCTGCGCATCTCGGACATCACCTCCGAAGTCGAGAAGCAGATCAACTCTCTCAAGCGCCAGGCGGCCAAGGCGCGCCGCTACCGGCGCTTGCTCGAGGGCCTGCGCGAGCGGCGCGCCGCGATCGCGCGGCAGCGGCTGCAGACGTACGACGACGACCACAGGGTGACGCTCGAGGCCCTCGAGAACCTGAAGGCGCGCGAGGCGGGGGCCGCCGCCGCCCTGGCGCGCGACGAGGCAGGCCTCGAGGAGCTCCGCCTGCGGCTGGAGGAGGGCGAGGAGGGCGCGCGCCGGCGGCGGGAGGAGATCCACGCGCTCGACATGCAGATCGACCGCCTGCAGGGCCTCCTGCGCGCCGGCGAGGAGCAGGCGCGCGAGCGCCGCGAGCGGCTCGCGGCGCTGGCGGAGGAAAGCGAGCGCCTGGCCGGCCGCGAGCAGGAGTTGATGGCCCGGGCCCGCGTCCTGGCGGCCGGCGCGGAAACCGAGGCGGCCCGCGTCGAGGAGGCGGCGGGCGCGCTCGACCGTGTCGAGGCCGAGCACCAGGAGCGCGCCCGGACCCTCGCCGGGCGCGAGTCCCTCCTGGAGCAGGCCCGCGCGGCCCTGCTGGGGCACCTCGACCTGCTCGGGGATCTGGGGCCGCGCCGCGCGGCGCTCGAGGAGCAACTGCGCGCGGCGCGCGTCGACCTGGCGCGGGTGTCGGGCGAGCTCGAAGGGGCCGAGGCGGGGCGCGCCGCGCTGGCCGCCGCGCTGGGAGATCTGGAAGAGCGCGAGGGGAGCGACCGCGCCCGGCTGGACGACAGGGTCCTGCGCCGGGACGGTCTGCAGGCCGAGGAGCGCGCCGCGGCGGCGGGGCTGGCGACGCTCGAGAAACGCGCCGAGGAGCTGAAAGGGCGCTCGGCCGCCCTGGCCGAGCGGCTGGCGGCGCTCGAGGACATGGAGCGCCAGCACGCCGGCTTCGCGGAGGGAGTGGCGACGATCCTGAAGGGCGCGGCGGGCTTCACGCCGCAGGGGGTGGTCGGTGAACGCCTGTCGGTGCCGCGCGAACTGACGCGCGCGGTGGAGGCCGCGCTGGGCGATCTGCTCGAAGGGGTGCTGGTCGGGGGACCGGACGACGCGCTCTTGGGCATCGCCCACCTGCGCCGCCACGCCCTCGGCCGCGCCTCGTTCGTCGGCGGCCGCCACGGCGCGGCGGATCCCGAGGCCGAAGGTCGTGCGGCCCCCGTGCTCCCCGCAGGCCTGGCCGGGCACCCGGGGGTCCTCGGGCTCCTGGGCGAGCGTGTCTCCGGCGCGGTTCGCGGAGGCCCGGTGGACCTGTCGCTTGGCCGCACCGTGCTGGTCGACGACCTGCGCCGGGCGCTGGACCTGCAGGCGGCGCACCCCGGCTGGGCCTTCGTCACGCCGCAGGGCGACATCGTGCGCCCGGACGGCGCGCTCACCGGCGGTGACGGCCCGGCGGCGCAGCATGGCGTCCTGGCGCGGCGCGCGGAGCGCGAGGAGATCGCGCGGCAGCTGGCCGAGGCCGCGTCGGAGCGCGACGCGGCCGAGGCGGTCCTGCTCGCGCAGCGCGCGGGGCTGGCGTCGATCCAGGAGCGGCTCCTGGACGCGGAGGCGGCCCGCCAGGAGGAGGAGCGCAGCACGCTCGAGTCCGCTCTGACGCTCGAGCGCAAGCGAGTCGATCTGAAGATGCTGGCCGCCACCGTGCCCTTGCTGGCCGGCGAAACGGATCGGCTGGGCCGGGAGATCGGCCGGCGCCAGTCCGAGGCGGCCGGACTCGCCGAGGAGGCCGCGGCAGCGGAGTCGCGCCGGCGCGCCATGGAAGACGGGATCCGCTCCGAGGGGGAGGCCATCGCCGCCCTGCGGGCGGCCCTGGAGGGGATCCGGCAGGAAGCCGCGGACGCCAAGGCGCTGGTCGCCGCCGGCCGGCAGCGGCTGCAGGCCCTGGCGCGCGAGCGGGAGGCCGTCGAGGAGTCGGTGCGGGAGGCGACGTCGACGGTGGCGCGGCGCGCGGCGGAGCGCGAGGAGGGGGAGGCGCGAATCGCCGCGATCGCGGAGCAAGGCGGCGCCTTGCAGGAGGAGCTCGAGGGGGCGCTGGCCGCGCGCGCCGGGGCGGCGTCCCGCGACGAAGCGGCGCATGCCGGCCTGGCCTACGACCGCAGCCTGCTGCATGCCCGGGACCAGGCGGTGAAGGAAGGCCGCGCCGCGCACGCGGTCCTGCGCGAGGAGCTCCAGGGGCGCGAGCTGCATCGCGCCCGGCTCGAGTCGGACCTCGATCATCTGGGGCGCCTGTGCCGCGACGACCTGGGCATCGGCCTCGAGGAGCTGCGCGCCCGTCCGCCGGACGCTCCCGAGGACGGGGCGGCGAGGTCGCTGGAGGACCTCGAGCGCGAGGTCGAGGGGATGAAGGCCGACCTGGAGTCGATCGGTCCGGTCAACCTGATGGCCATCGAGCAGCACGGCGAGCTGGAGGAGCGCTACACCTTCCTCCTGGCGCAGAAGAAGGACCTCGAGGACGCGATCGCCTCGCTGCGCGAGACCATCCGCAAGATCAACAGACAGTCGCGCGAGCGCTTCCTTTCCGCCTTCGAGGCGATCCAGGCGAACTTCGCGCGCAGCTTCACGATCCTCTTCGGCGGCGGCAAGGCCGAGCTGCGGCTGGAGGAACGCGAGGAGGACGTCCTGGAGGCCGGGATCGAGATCGCCGCCCAGCCGCCGGGCAAGCGCCTGCAGAGCATCACCCTCCTCTCGGGAGGGGAGAAGGCGCTGACGGCGGTGGCGCTGCTCTTCGCCCTGTTCCGCTACCGCCCCTCGCCGTTCTGCGTCCTGGACGAGGTCGACGCGCCGCTCGACGAGGCCAACGTGGAGCGCTTCACGCGCCTTTTGCAACAGCTGCGCGACGAGACCCAGTTCATCCTCATCACGCACAACCGCAAGAGCATGGAGGCGGCCGACCTGCTGTACGGCGTCACCATGGAAGAGCCGGGCGTCTCCAAGGTCCTGCCGCTGCGCTTCGAGTAAAGCGAGTCGCTACGCCGCACTCGGGGCGGCGCGCCCCGGTGCCGGAGCGTCGGCGGGCACGGTGCGTCCGCGCGCCCAGGCGCGCAGGTCGTCGATCTGCTCGCGGCAGGTGCGGGAGAGCGGCACGGTGGCCGCCAGCGCGGCCGTGACGTGCTGGTCCGCCAGCGGGCGCCGGTCGGCGAAGGCGGCGTAGAGGGAGGAGACGATGGCCGCCTCGATCTCCGCGCCGCTCCATCCTTCGCAGGCGGCGGATAGGGCGCCCAGGTCGAAGCGGGCCGGGTCCTGGCGGCGCCTGGAGAGGTGCACGGCGAGAATGGCGCGGCGCGCCGCGTCGCCGGGCAGGTCGACGAAGAAGATCTCGTCGAACCGTCCCTTGCGCAGGAGCTCGGGGGGCAGCGAAGCGATGTCGTTGGCGGTGGCGGCGACGAAGACCGGCTGCTTCCGATCCTGCAGCCACGACAGGAACGAACCGAACAGCCGCCGCGACAGGCCGCCGTCGGAGGCGGATCCCTCCCGCCCGGACATCCCCTTCTCGATCTCGTCGATCCACAGCACGCAGGGCGCGATCGCCTCCGCGGTCTGCAGCGACTTGCGCAGGTTCTTCTCCGACTCGCCGACGTACTTGTCGTACAGCGCCCCGGCGTCCAGCCGCAGGAGGGCCAGCCCCCACTCGGCGGCGATGGCTTTGGCGCACAGGCTCTTGCCGCATCCCTGCACGCCGAGCAGGAGCAACCCGCGCGGCGGCTCCAGTCCATAGCGCTTCGCCTCGGCCGAGAACGCGGCGCCGCGCGTCTTGAGCCAGGACTTGAGGTTTTCCAGGCCCCCGACCTGCTGCAGCGTCGTCTCGGCGGGATAGAGCTCGAGCACGCCGTCGCGCGCGATCAGGGCCTTCTTGTGATCCAGGATGTGCTGGAAGTCGCTGTGGTCGATCTTGAGATCGTCGAGGGCGGCGCGCATCAGCACCCGCTGGGCCTCGAGCAGGGTCATGCCGCGCAGGGCGGCGACCAGCTGCTCGATTTCCGGCAGCGACAGCTCGACCTTGATGCGCTGCGGCGCCCCCAGGCTCTTGAGCGTACGGACGGTCAGCTCCTTCAGCTCATCGAGGGTCGGGAGCTCGAGCCGGATCTGCGCCGTGCAGGTCTTGAGATCGATCGGCACTTCGATCTCCGGCGCGCACAGGATCAGGCTGCGGCGGTCCTCGGTGAAGGCCTCCCCGATGTCGCGTGCGGCGCGCAAAATCGGCGCCTCGCCGAAGAACTTGTCGAGGTCGTGGAACAGGTAGAGCGCCTCGGTGCGCATGGCCAGCGCCGCCTTGAGGGCCTTCTCGGGCTTCTCCGTCTCGTAAAGGGGATCGGTCGTGCCGAGCCGGCGCAGGCCGGTCGTCGCCTTCCACTCGAAGAGCGGCAGCTCGAGGCGCGCCGCCAGGTCCTGCAGGATCGAGCGCACGCGCTCTTCCTCGGAGCTCTCGATGGCGATGATCGGCTGGTGCGCGTTGACGAGGAGATCGAGGTCGCTGATGTTCTCCACGAGGCCCCTCCCGGCGTCCGGGCAGGCTCCCGGCGGCCTCGGGGGAATCTAGTGCCCGCCGACGGGGCGGGCAAGCGGGAGTCGGGGCTCCTACGCGGCGGGCGGGCCGGCCGCGGCGGCCACGGGTACCTCCGACTCGGCGCTGGGGGCGGGAGCGGTCGGCGGCACCGCCAGGGGAGTGGGCGGCTCCCAGGGGTTGTCCTCGCGCAGCCCTTCGAGCGACACCCCGATCCCGTAGGCGGCGAAGGCCTGGCGGAAGGTCTCGAAACGGGCCCGCAGCTGCCTGGCGGTCGAGCGGTAGCCGTAGTTGAGCATGGCGACCCGGGACCCGTAGTTCAGGATGTTCTCCATGAACAGGACGGAGTCGCTGGCCGGGGGCTCGATCAGGAAGAAGCGCACCTCGGGATGCTGGGCGCGATAGCGCTCGAGGCCCAGCGCCAGCTTCTCGCGCGAGGAGATGCGCTGCGTCTGGTCCACCACGAAGGTGACCCCCTTCTCCTGGATGCGGGCGCAGTGGCCGGAGAAGGTCGGAATGCAGATCTGCCCGGCCCGGTTGTCGATCGGGATGATCGGGTTCATCACCAGCAGGAAGTGCGAGCCGCGCTCGATCGGCACGTCAACGTGCGCCACGCCCGCCACCACGCCGTCGACGAAGTCCATCCCTTTGATCGTCAGCGGCCGGAAGTAGAGGGGCAGGGCCGACGAGGCGGCGATGGCGTCCGAGATCGCCACGTCGCGCCATCCCGGTGTGCCGAACATCACCCGGTCGCCGGTGTCGAGATGGGTCGCCGGGATGTAGAGCTCGCGCTTCAGCTCGTCGAAGGTGTTGACGCACCCTGGGCGAGTCAGCAGCCGGCGGAGGTAGGCCTGGTATTTCTGCAGGCTGTAGATGCCGGGCGGCAGGTTTTCCTCCAGGGCGTACAGCAGCCGCGCCAGGGAGAAGAGCCGCGGATTGCGCCGGTAGAAGCGGAACAGCGGCGGGATCATCCTGAGCGCCTTGAGGAGGGAGGCCTTGATCTCCGGCCAGTCGAGCGCCACGATGTCCTCCTGCTTGAAGTTCAGGGGGCTGTCGGTGTTGTGGATGATGGCCCGCCCGACCTCGCCCGGCGACACGCCGTTCGCCATGAGGGCGCCCACCACCGCCCCGGCGCTGGTCCCGACGTAGATGCTGAAGTCGTTCACCGTGAAGGAGCCGCCGAAGAAGTGATCCAGGGCCTGCAGGGCCCCGAATTCGTACATGGCGCCCGTGATGCCGCCACCGGCGAGGACCAGGCTGAGGTTGGGACGATCCGGCGCGGGGCTCACGGTGGCACGGAGCCCTTGGCGGCCTGGGGGGCCGGTGCCGCGGCGTCAGTCTCCTCCAGCGTCTGCGCCGAGACCACCTTCCATTCGATGTCGACCCCGAAGCCCGCCATGCGGCTGCCGCGGATGCGGCTCTTCGCCTGCATGGTGATGCGCGTCGTGCGTCCCGCCCGCACGCTGACGCGCGCCGCGGCGGCGGCCAGGAGGCGCCAGGTCCCCGATCCGGCCTGCTTGGCGGCGGCGGCCACCAGGAGGTTGTGGTCGCCCTCCGGCACCTCGACCCGGTAGGAGGGCCGGAGATCGAGGTAGAGGACGTCGAACCCCTTGACGGTGTCGGGCGAGGCCCCAGGCTGGAACAGGAGCCGTTCGTGGCGTGGCGCGTTCGCCAGCGGGCTCTTCGTGTCCCAGTGGTCGGGCACATGCTCCCCCGTGGTGCACAGGATCGCCATGGCCAGGTCGGTGGTCTCGCCGACCTCCATGCCACCCTCCCGCGGGACTCCGCGCGGCAGGCGGCGCAGGGCGAAGATCGACCCTTCCGAAGGGTGCCTGGGTCTGGAACCCGCGGGCTCAGGCCCGGTGCCGGCCGGGGGCGGATTGAAGATCACCTCCACCGTTCCGCTCGGCCCGGCCGGGGCAGGTGCCGGCTCCGGCCCGGCCGGCAAGGCTGCGGGCTTCGGCATGGCGGCCTGGCGGCGCCGCATCGCCTCGACCAGCGCGGGGCTGACGCCCGCCACTCGCAGCTCCTGCACCATGTCCGGGGCCAGGTCGAACTCGACCGGTCGCTCGTCGATGCGGGCCCGGATGGAGGCCTCGGAGACGCCGGTCATGACCAGACGGACGATGTCCTCGTTGGTGAGGGGCCTGGGATCCGGGGCGGCGGGAGGCCCGGCGGCCGCGGCGCACAGGGCCAGGAGCGCCGCCATTCCGAGGATCGACAGGGCGACCCACCCCCCGCTCGCGCGTGCCGGTCCGGTGCCGACGTTCATAGCCCGTCCATTTCGAGCAGGATGTTCTCCGCCGCGGCCAAGGGGTCCTGCGCCCGCGTGATCGGCCGTCCCACGACGATGAAGTCGGCCCCCGCCTCGACCGCCTCCCGGGGCGTCATCGTGCGGGCCTGATCGTCCGGATCGCTCCCGGCGGGACGCACCCCAGGGGTGACGATCAGCAGCTCGCGGCCGCATGCCTCGCGCACCGGGCGCACTTCCCGCGGGGAGGCGACCACGCCGTCGAGCCCGGCCGCCCTGGCGATCCCGGCCAGGGCGACCACCTGGTCCTCCACCGGCCGCAGGACGCCGACCGCCTCGAGATCGGGCGCCCCCAGGCTGGTCAGCACCGTGACCCCGATGATCTTCGGCCGCGGCAGCCGGTAGACCTGGCAGTGGGCCTCGACCTCGTCGGCCGTGCGGCGCGCCATCAGGACCCCGCCGGACAGATGGATGGTGATCATCCCGACGCCGAGACGCGCCGCCTCCACCGAGGCCCGCGCGACGGTGTTCGGGATGTCGTGGAACTTCAGGTCGAGGAAGACCTGCCCGCCGGCCTCCTGGACCTCGCGGACCAGGGCCGGGCCGCAGGCGGTGAACAGCTCCAGCCCGACTTTGAAGCGCGCCACCCGCGGCCGCAGCGTGCCGACCAGGGACAGGGCGCCCTCGCGGGAGTTGACGTCGAGCGCGACGATCAGCTTGTCGGAGGCCGGCATGCGCCGGAGATTTTTGCAGAACCGGGGGCGCGTTGCAAGGACGCTGCGCGCGGCTTGACCCGCGGCGGAGGGCGGCCGATAATCGCTGCCGTCCGGGAGGCCGTGGAGGTTCCGCATGGCGGACGGCATGACGCGCGACATGAAGTGGCTCCTCCTCGCCCTGGCGGCCGCGGCCGTGGCGGGCGCCGGGTTCAGCGCCTACACGCTGCACCGGCCCCGATCCGACGGCGCCGACGTCAAGGTGATCACCCACGGCGAGCAGGTGGACATCCTCGCCCACCTGGCCCGAGGCAAGTACACCGTCTTCGATTTCTACGCCGTCTGGTGCCCGCCCTGCCGCGTGCTGGGGCCGGCGCTGGAGCGCCTGGCCGCGAAGAGGTCCGACAGGCTGGCGGTGCGCAAGGTGGACATCGTCGATTGGACCATGCCCGTCGCGGAGCCTGGTCCTGTTCGACGCCGACGGCCGCAAGGTCGCGGAAGGGGAGGAGGTCTTCGCCGCTCTCGGGCGCCTGTTCGGCGACGCGGCGCAGGAGCTGGGCGAGATCACCGCCGCGGGGTCGGAGGCGGCCCCGGCTCCGGCCGCTGTCGCGCCGCCGGCGGAACGCGCGGCGCCGCCGTCCGGCCGCTAGCGTCTTCCCGCTTCAGCCGGCCGAGGGCGCGGCCGGCTCGCTCGCCGGCAGCCTCAGGGTGCCGACGATCTCCCGCACGGCCGCAATCCCCTCGCGGCGGCACCAGTCCTGCATGTCCCGCACCATGCGCGCCGCCCCGCCGGGATCGAAGAAGTTGGCGGTCCCCACCTGCACGGCGCTGCTGCCCGTCACCATGAACTCCAGGGCGTCCTCCGCCGTCACGATCCCTCCCATCCCCATGATCGGCAGGCCCACTTCGCGGTGCACGCGGTGCACCATGAAGAGGGCCAGCGGCTTGATCGCCGGCCCTGAGAGGCCTCCCGCCACATTGTCCAGCACGGGCCGCCGCGCGCGCAGGTCCACGGCCATTCCCAGGAAGGTATTGACCAGCGACAGGATGTCCGCCCCGCCCTCCCGGGCCGCCTGCCCCGCCACGGCGACGTCGGTGATGTTGGGGGTCAGCTTCACGATGAGGGGCAGGTCCGGGGCGGCGCGGCGCACCAGCCCCACGACCTCGCGGATGACCGGCGGCGAGACCCCGAAGGCGATGCCGCCCTTCTCGGTGTTGGGGCAGGAGAGGTTGAGCTCCAGGGCGTGCAGGCCCCGCGCCCCGTTCAGGCGGCGCGCCACCGCGACGTACTCGTCCACGGTCTCGCCGAAGACATTGGCGATGATGCACGTGTCGTGGCCGCGCAGGGCGGGCAGTTTCTCCTCGAGGAACGCCTCGACGCCCACGTTCGCCAGGCCGATGGCGTTCAGCATCCCGGCGGCCGTCTCGCACGTGCGCGCCGGGGCGTTGCCGGCGCGGGGCTTGAGCGAGAGTCCCTTGGTGACCAGGCCCCCCAGCGCCGAGAGATCGAGGTAAGGGAGGAACTCCGTGCCGTAGCCGAAGGTCCCGCTGGCCGTCACCACGGGGTTCTTGAGGCGCAGCGGGCCGAGGCTGACCGACAGGTCGACCGAGGCCCGGTGAGCGCGAGGGCCGCCGCGCGGGTCGCGCTTCATAGACGCACCCGCGCGGCCTCGAAGACCGGCCCTTCGGTGCAGACCCGGCCGAAGGGAAGACCGCCGGGATCGGCGTCCCGGCAGCGCACCACGCACCCGAGGCAGACGCCGATGCCGCACGGCATCTGGGATTCGAGGGCCAGCTGACAGGGCACGCCGGCCTCCACGGCCAGGGCGCCCACCGCCCGCATCATCGGGGTGGGTCCGCAGACGTACAGCTCCGGGCGCCCCGCGGCGGCGCTCGCGCGCGGTGCTTGGAGGAGCGGTTCGAGCAGGCGGGTGACGAACCCCCTGGCCCCGCGGCTGCCGTCCTCCGTCGCCAGGCGCACCAGGGCGCCCCGCCCGCGGAAGGCGTCGAGGGCCACCAGGTCGCGCGCCGTGCGCGCCCCGAACAAGAGGACCGGACGGGGGCCTCGCGGCGGCAGGGCCTCCAGGAGAAAGGGGAAGATGGCGATCCCGATTCCTCCCGCGACCAGCACGGGCCGCGGCGGCGACGCGGCGGCGCGCGGCGCGCCGCGCGGCAGGCGGAATCCGTTGCCGAGCGGGCCGAGCGTGCGCAGCGCGGCCCCGGGGGGCTGCCGCGACAGGAAGCGGGTGCCGGATCCCACCACCTTGTAGAGGATCTGGATCCGCCGCCGCCCGGACGGCACGCGGAAGACGCTCATCGGGCGGCGCAGCAGGGGATCGCGCCCCTCGCGGACCTGCAGCATGACGAACTGGCCCGGCCGGGAGGCGCGCGCGATCGAGGGGCACTCGAGCGTCAGCAGGAAATGATCCGGGTTGATGGCGTCGTGTCGGACGATACGAGCGGCAAGGTCGAACGGCATGTCGGCGCGGGACTATAGCAGATGCACGGGACGGCCACAACGTCGCGTCGGCGGCCGGCCACGCGTGTGGTAGCATCCGGCGGTGTGACCCCCGTCAAGCTCGCCGCGCACGCGGCGCTCGCCGGCCTGTACGGTGGCCTCCTGGTCGTCCTCCTTCTGGCCCTGATGAACCCCGGGGGCTGGCCGGGCGACGGAGCAGGGCTCGCCGGGCTCCTGGCGGTCGTCCTGACCTATACCCTGGCCTCGGCTTTCGTCTGGCCGCTGCTCTACGGCGCCCTGCGCTTCTTCGCCAGCCACCCCCTGCGCGTGCCCTGGTTCAGCCTGCGCTACCTGATGGCGAAGAAGCGCAGGGCGCCGTAGAGCAGCG
>QHXZ01000096.1:0-3714 GCA_003223165.1 Acidobacteriota bacterium | reverse complement strand
GGCGTCATCGAGCCCTGGCGGGCGGGGCGCCTGGCGTCCACCTGCCTGGCGCTCAGCCTCGCCTGGATCTACGCCGCGGTGATCGGTCTCGCGCCGCCTTTGCGGCGCATCGGCTGGCTTCAGGCCTCGGCCGCCGCCCTCGCGCTCCTCGGGCTCGTGGCGGCTGCCTGGGAAGGGGGAGGGGGCCTCGAAGATTCCGGACCCGCGGCTCCGGCTCCGGCGCCCGCGGCGGCACGGACGCCCGCGCACCGCCTGGTGCTTCTGAATTTCGACGGGGCGGACTTCGACACCGTCATGACCCTGCAGGCGCAGGGCAAGCTGCCGGCCTTCAGCCGGCTCAAGGAGGAAGGGGCCTACGGCCGGCTCAAGTCTGTGCTGCCCTGCGCGGCGGCGGTCACGCGGGCCACGCTCTTGACCGGCAAGCTCCCCTACCGGCACGGCGTACGCGACGCGCGGGCGCGGCGGCTCCTCGGGAGCGGCCCCACAATCGAAGTGGTCCCGGAGGATCTCGCCTTCGACCTGCTGCTGGCCCCGATCCTGGCGGTGCGTTTCACGGACGTTTCCGATCGCCGCAGCCTGGCGATCTGGGACATCGTGCGCCAGGCGCCGGGGCGGGGCGGCGCGGCCGGATGGGAGATCGATCTCGACCACAGGGCGGCGGGACCGCCCGGGACGCCGCGCCCGGCCCAGGGCCTGCTGGACGATCTCGACCCCGAGGCGCTGCGCGCCTCCGATGCGCGCTCGCGCGACCTGGTGGGGCGGCTCGCCGCGGCGGTCGAGGCCGATGGCAGGGTGCTGGAAGCCCTCGGCGGGATGCACCCCGACCGCGGGCCGGACGTCACCGCCCTGTCGTTTCCCGGCCTCGACCAGGTGGCGCACGTCTTCCTGCGCTACGCGCGCCCGGCGGACTTCGGCAACCTGACCGACCGCGAGATCGACCTGTACGGCCCGGTCCTGGAGCGCTACTACCGCCGCATCGACGCCATCGTGGGGCGCGCCCTCCAGGCCGACGGCGAGGAAGCGACGCTGCTGTTCGTCACCTCCTCCCACGGCATGGTGCCGCTTCCGCCGGGCCGCCGCCTGCTTGCGGCGCTGACGTCCTCAGACGGCCTCTCCGGCACCCACCAGGATGGGCCGGATGGCTTCCTCTTCGCGCGTGGGCCCCAGGTCAGGCGGGGTCAGCGGCTCGGGAAGGGGTCGATCGCCGACCTGGTTCCGACCGCCCTCTACGCTCTCGACATGCCGGTGGCCCAGGACCTGGACGGGAGCATCCTGGCGGGTGTGTTCACGTCCCGGTACACCTTCGACCACCCGGTCGCCGTCATCGGGAGCTACGAGGAGCGGCGTTGAAGCGCCGTGCGCCGTGCGGTTGACAGCGGACTCCGCCTCGGGTATCCTCCATCGGCCAGCGTAGAACGAAGCACTTTTAATCTGGCCCCGCGAGGCCGGGAAGGTGGCGGCGATGGCGGCGGCACGAGGCGAAGCGACACGGAGACCCCGCGGCGACGCGGGATTTTTTTTGCCCGGAGCCGGCCGCGGGACGGGGAGGCGCGATGCCTGACGAACGGGCGGTGAACGTCATGGACGCCGACAAGATCGACCGGGCCCTGACCCGCATCGCGCACGAGATCCTCGAGCGCCACCGCGAGGTGGGGGACCTGGTCCTGGTCGGCATCCGCACGCGGGGCGTGCCCTTGGCGAACCGCCTGCAGTCCAAGATCGCCGGGATCGAGAGCAAGGAAATCCCGGTCGGGATCCTCGACATCACGCTCTACCGCGACGATCTGACGACCATCGGGCCGCACGCCGTCCTGAAGGAGACGAAGATCCACTTCCCGATCGACGGCCGGAAGATCATCCTGGTCGACGATGTCCTGTTCACCGGCAGGACGATCCGCGCGGCGCTCGACGGGCTGATGGACTTCGGCAGGCCTCAGCTCATCCAGCTGGCGGTGCTCGTGGATCGCGGCCACCGCGAGCTGCCGATCCGCGCCGACTACGTCGGCAAGAACGTGCCCACGAACCTGGAGGAGATGGTCCAGGTCCGCCTCAAGGAAGAGGACGGGGCCGACGAGGTCCTGATCGTGCGCCGGCCGGAGAAGAAGGCGGCCAGGAAGGGAGGCCCGAGGGAGGCCGCCCGGGCCGCGAGGTGAGCCATGCTCGATGGCGGTGACAGAAGGCAGGAGAGCGCGGCGCCACGGCGGCGTCCCGCCCGCCCGCCTGCGGGGCCCGCGCGGGCGCCGTCCCCGGCGGGACGCCCTCCCGACATCGTGGCCCTTCCCGACGCGGGTCCCGAGGGGCAGAAGGCGGCCCCGGCGCCGCTTTCCGCCCTGACGCACCGGCACCTGCTCGGGATCCAGGGGCTCACGGCCGAGGAGATCACCCTCATCCTCGACACGGCGCGGGCCTTCGCCGAGGTGTCCAAGCGCGCCATCAAGAAGGTCCCCACGCTGCGCGGCAAGACGGTCGTGAATTTCTTCATGGAGCCCTCCACCCGCACCCGCTCCTCCTTCGAGATCGCCGAGAAGCGGTTGTCGGCCGACACGCTCAACTTCTCCCCCTCGGCCTCGAGCGTGGTGAAGGGGGAGAGCCTGCTCGACACGGCGCGCAACCTCGAGGCGATGGCGCCCGACATGATCGTCATCCGGCACAAGGCCTCGGGCGCGCCGCACTTCCTGGCGCGCCACTGCCGCTCCAACATCATCAACGCCGGCGACGGATCCCACGAGCACCCCACCCAGGGACTCCTGGACGCCTTCACCATCCGCGAGAGGAAGGGGCGGCTGGCCGGCCTGCGCGTGGCCATCATCGGCGACCTGACCCACAGCCGGGTGCTGCGCAGCAACCTGTTCCTGCTCAAGACCATGGGGGGCTGATCCCGGCCGAGCTGGCGCGGGTCGGCGTGGCGGTGACCTTCCGCATCGAGGAGGCGGTTGCGGGGGCCGACGTCATCATGATGCTGCGCATCCAGCGGGAGCGCCAACAGGGGGGCGCCTTCCCCTCGGCGCGCGAGTACTACAACCTCTTCGGGCTGACCGAAAAGCGCGTCGCGGGCGCGCGGGGGGACGTGATCATCATGCACCCCGGCCCCATGAACCGCGGGGTCGAGATCGACAGCGCCGTGGCCGACGGGCCCTACTCCGTCATCCTCGCGCAGGTCACCAACGGAGTGGCGGTGCGCATGGCCGTGCTCTACCTGCTGGCGGGAGGGACGCTTGGCGAGCTTGCTGATTAGGGGCGGCCGGGTCGTCGACCCGGCCACCGACACCGACGCCCTCCTCGACCTGCTGGTCGTGGACGGGAAGATCGCCGAGCGCCGCGCGCCCGGCGGTCGCGCGGCGCTCCCTCCGGACACGCGGGTGCTCGAGGCGGCGGGCAAGATCGTCTGCCCCGGTTTCATCGACATGCACGTGCACCTGCGCGAGCCGGGCCACGAGCACAAGGAGACGATCGAGTCCGGGACGCGCGCGGCGGCGGCCGGCGGGTTCACCTCGGTCGCCTGCATGCCGAACACCGAGCCCTGGAACGACGGCCTGTCGGTCACCGAGTACATCGTCACCGAGGCGCGCCGGCGCGGCGCGGTGAACGTCTACCCGATCGGCTGCATCAGCAAGGGGGGCCGGGGCGAGGAGCTGGCCGAGATGGGGGACATGGTGCGCTCGGGAGCGGTGGCGGTTTCGGACGACGGCCGCCCGGCCGGCAGTCCCTTCCTCA
>QHXZ01000095.1:14359-15136 GCA_003223165.1 Acidobacteriota bacterium | reverse complement strand
CCCTCGGCGATTTCAATGCCGACGGGGAGGTCGACCTGGTGGCCGTCGCGGGCTTCGATACGGTGGGCCTCTCGGTCTTCCTCGCGGACCATTCGGGCGGCTTCGGGCCGGCTCAGAGGTTCCTGCCGAACCTGATCTTCCCCGGAGTGGTCGCGGGCCACTTCAGGAATCGCGGGACGGTGGACCTGGTGCTCGGGGCGGGCGCGATCGAGCTCCTTTTCCTGCCGAACCTCTCACCGCCACCGACACCGGAGCAGGACTTGGATGGTGATGGCGTTCCCGACGCGGTCGACAACTGCCCCACGATTCCCAATCCCGACCAGGCCGACTGCGATGGCGACGGCGTCGGCGATGCCTGTGACGCCGTGCCCTGCCCCGTGCCGGAGCTGGTGGTCGACATCCACCTGAGCGTGTTCAACGACGCGCGGGAGGGCGCGGGGACGGTGACCTGGCGCACCACGGCCGAGATCGACAACCCGTTCTTCAATGTCTACATGTTGAACAGCCGCTCGAGCCTGGTGCAGCAGAACATTTCGCCGATCCGCTGCCACGAGTGCACGACCGGGAAGGAAGGCAGCTACTCGTTCACCATCCCGAAGCACAAGAGCGGCCTGAGAGTGTTCATCGGAATGGTCCGGCCGAATGGGGAGCTCCAGCTCTTCGGCCCGGCCGTGCGCGACGCGGGGAACTCGGGCCGGGTGAAGCCGCCGGCGTCGCCGGGGCAGGGCCCTGGTCCGGGAGCGAGGAGACAGCGCGGCACCTGAGGCCGGTTGTTCC
>QHXZ01000095.1:0-14353 GCA_003223165.1 Acidobacteriota bacterium | reverse complement strand
AATAGGCCGGGGCGAGCCCCGTTCCACGGGGCGGGCGCCAGGACTGAAATCTGTTTCATCGGCTGACAATGGCGTTGACAGCGGCTTGGGTTCGCTGTACATAATTCGCCACGTAGCAGGGGAGTGTGGCATGAAGGCGTCCCGACTTAGTCGATCCTCCGTAGGACTCGTAGCCTAGCCCGAGTCCGGGAACGCCTGTTTTTCCGCTTCGCAATCCCAGAACAAACAAGGCGTCATTGACGGGGTCGTAGCCCCGATCAGTCCCGGACGAGGGCCAGCGGCGGGGGCGCATCTCCCCGCCCCGGGGGGTCGTCTACTCCCGCGGCGGGCCGAGGGAGCGAGGGTGACGTGCTCGAGAGGGTGACGGACGACAGGAAGAGCGGCAGGCGCAAGGTGACCGGGGCGGGCCCGGCGCCCGGGTCGGGATCCGCGCCCGCCCCGCCGGAGGAGAGCGCCACCCCGATCCCGACCGCGCTGGAGGCAGGAGAGGGCCGGCGCACCGGGATTCGCTGCGAGATCGGCCGGAGCGTCGCCACGTTGACGCTCGCGCGCCCTGCGGCGCGCAACGCCCTGACCCTCGACATGATCGAGGCGCTGCACGAAGCGCTCGACCGGATCGAAGACGACCCGGCGGTGCGCTTGCTGGTGCTGCGCGGGGAGGGTGGCCAGTTCTGCGCCGGGGCGGACGTCAAGGCCTTCCTGCGCTCGGTGGAGGCCGGGGCTCCCGAGGAGGCGGAACGCTTCCTGGCGCGCGAGTACCTGCTGGACATGCGGCTGGCCCGCCTGCCGATCCCTTGCGTGACCATCGCCGACGGCATCTGCATGGGGGGCGGGCTGGGGCTGGCGTTCGGCGGCTACCTGGTGGCGACGACCGGCTCGCGCTTCGCCATGCCGGAATCGCGGCTCGGCTTCCTGCCCGACATCGGGGCGACTTACGAGCTGAAGCACCGCCTGGGGCTACCCCTGGCGCGCTACCTGGCCTGGACCGCGGAGTCGCTCGACGGGGCCGAGGCGCTGCGTTGGGGCTTCGCCGACGTCCTGATCGACCCGGCGGAGGTGGAGCCGCTCGTCGCGACGCTCGGGAGGATGGCGCGCGGCGAGGCCGGCCCGCGCCTGAACGGCTCGGCCGAGATCGCCTTCCTGCAGGCGCGCGTGGCGGGCGGCGTGCCGGCCTTCCAGGGCCGCTGGTCGCGGCGCGCCGAGCGGCTGCCGGAGGGTACGCGGTTCGGCTACGTCGGGCGCCACTTCGGGCTGCCCGCCCCTTCCGAAGTGATGCGGTCGCTGCAGCGCGCTGCCGACGCGTCGGAGGATGCTGAGGAGCGTGACTGGGCCCGCCGGAACCTCGAGGCGATCGGGCGCCGCAGCCCGGTGTCGATCTGGGCCGCCGACCTTCTCTTGAGGGTCGATCACGAGGCGCTGGCCCGGGAGGCCGCCGGGGGCGCGGGCGGCGGCACCGCGCCGGACTGGCTGCCCTACCTGCGCGAGGAGATCGCCGCCCAGGCCGAAATCGCGGACCTGGTGGCGCCGGATCGGCCCGCGCCGCGCGACCTGGCGCTGGCGATGGAGTTCCTGTTCGCGGCCGCCCTCTTCCGCCACCCGGATTTCGCCGAGGGTGTGCGGGCGTTCCGCGAGCGGCGCGACCCGGACTTCCCGTCCTCGTGGGAGCCGCTGGGGGTGCACCGGGCGCTGATCCGGGAGCGCTCCGGCTGGGTCCTGCTGCGCCACGCATCCCGCCTGGCGCGCGACCCGTTCTGGGTCGAGGTGGCGCGCCAGGAGCTCGACTGGATGAGGCCGCCGCACGAGGGGTACGACGGGTCGGCCTTCCCGTGCGTGCGCTGGTTCGCCGACGGCATGCTGAATGCCAGCGTCGAGGCGCTCGACCGGTGGGTGGAGCGCGGCCGGGGCGCCCAGGCCGCCTTCCTGTGGGAAGGGGACCGGATCGACTCCGATCGGCGGCCGCTGGAGCAGCGCTCGATCGCCTACGCCGACCTGCTGCGCGAGGTGCAGGCCTGCGCCGCGGCGCTGCGGGCGCTCGGCCTGCGGCGCGGCGACTCGCTGGTCCTCTACATGCCGAACATCATCGAGACCTACGTGGTGCAGCTGGCGGCGGCGCGCGTCGGCGTGGTCTACCACCCGGTCTTCGCCGGCTTCGCGCGCGAGGAGCTGAGCGACCGCCTGCACCTGATGGGAACGCGGGTCCTGGTGACCGTGGACGGCGCCTTCCGCAAGGGGGAGGTGGTGCAGTACAAGCGCGACTTCGTCGATCCGGCGCTTCGAGACTTCGTGCCGGTCGACGCGGCGCTCGACCTGCTGGCGGGCGCCCTGGCCCGCGACGGCGGGGAGGCGGGCGGCGGCCTGCTCGAGCGGGTGCGGGACCTCCTGGCCGACAAGGTCACGGTCGAGAAGGCGAAGTTCAAGGAGATCGTGGCGCGCGAGCTGGCGGAGGACGAGGGGAGCGCCGGGCGGAAGCGCGGCGCGCCCGCGGGCGCCGAGGGCCCGAAGGCGCCGGAGAGCCTCGAATCTATCCTGATGCCGGAAGCGGAGGGCTTGGAAGCGGAGGGCGTGAAAGGCGAGGGCGGCACGCAGCATCGCTCCTTCATCGAGCGGATCGAACGGGCCGCCGCGCTCCTGGACAGGCAGGACGGCAGGGCGGGCGGCGCGGCGGGGCACGCGGCGGTGCTGCTCGGCGATCTCGCCGCCGCCCTCGACGCCGTCACGACCGGCATCGAGAAGGTGGTGGTCCTGCGCCGGCTCGGCACGCGCGACGACGCCGGGTGGGTGGAGGGGCGGGACCTCTCGTACGAAGAGTTCCTGGCGGCCGGGGCCGCAAGCGCCTCGGACCCCGAGCCGATGGGCGCCGAGGACGCTCTCTTCGTCATGTTCACCTCGGGCAGCACGGGCAAGCCGAAGGGGCTGGTCCACACCCACGGCGGCTTCCTGGCGCGGCTGCCGTTCGTGCTGCGCGTCCTGTTCGGGCTGTCGCGCGACCAGCGCATCCTGACCGTCGCCGACCCGGGCTGGATCACGGGGCAGTCGTTCGCCTGCTGGGGGCCGCTGGCCTACGGCATGACCAGCGTCCTGGTCGGCTTCGTCCCCACCGAGGACCGGCTGTGGGCCGCGATCGAGCGCTACCGCGTCAACTTCCTGAAGACCGGCGTGACCGGGATCCGTGCCGCCATGGGGGACGACCCCGAGCACCTGCGCGCGCACGACCTCTCGAGCCTCGGTCACCGCGGCGGGGACGCGACGCTCGCCGACATCCAGAGAACGATCGAGGCGCGCGCGGGGGGCGACCTGGCCTACGGCGTGCGCGCCGCCTACCTGTCGCGCTGGACCGGCCGGCCCTCGGACTGGCCGGCGCTGTTCGAGGAGGCGCTGGCGGTGGCGCGCCGCAGCGGAGCGGCCCTGCCGGCCGAGGCGGAGATCGCCGCGCTACGCGCCGACGTCGCGTCGATCGCCCGGGAGTCGCTGCGCGACGCCGGCCGCTACACCTCCTGCTCCTGCGCCGAGCCGCTCGACGCGGCCGTGCAGGCCTGGTGGGAGGCGCACATCGGGCCGATGCAGAACTGCTGGTGGCGCACCGAGGACTCGGCCCCGGAGACGGGGGCGGCGCCCACCGCCCATCCGCAGACCCCCGATGCGGCGGCGCGCCCGCTTCCCTGGACCGAGATCGGCATCTTCGTCATCCGCGACGACGACGGCAACCGGACGGAGCCGCGCCCGGCGACCATCGGCGAGCAGGGGACCGTTTTCGTGCGCTCGAACCCCGGCATCGCGCGCGGCACCTGGGCGCGGCCGGGCACCGGCGCCGACTGGCGCACCGACCCGCGCTTCCGGGAGATCTACCACTCCGAGGTGCCCGGCTGGCACAACACGGGCGACGCCGCGGTCAGGAACCCCGACGGCACGCTGTCCTTCCTGGGGCGCGACGACGAGGTGCTCAACGTCAGCGGCCATAGGGTCGGCACGCAGGAGATCGAGGGCGCGGTGCGCGGCCACGCCGCCGTCGCCAACGTCGCGGCGATCGGCATCCCGGCCGAGGTGCGGGGGGACAACCCGGTCCTGTTCGTGAAGCTGCGCGACGGGCAGGCCGCCTCGACGCTTCTCGACAACCAGATCAAGGACGCGGTGGCGGAGGCGAAGGGGGCCCACGTCGCCCCGACCACCGACTTCATCTTCTACGTCCCGAGCCTGCCGACCACCAAGAGCGGCAAGATCCTGCGCCGCTTCCTCAAGTACGCCGCCGCGCTCGACCGCGACACGCTGGCCTCTATCCTGGCGCGCCTTCGAGACGCGAGGCTGCTCCAGGGGATCATCGCCGCGGACCGCGAGGCGCTGGCGGCCCTCTTCCCGCCGCTCCTGCGGCAGGGAAGGACGATCCGCCTCGGCAGCGTCGCCACCGTCGACCAGATGAGCGTGCTGATCGACGTCCTGCACGCCGTGGCGCGCCGGCGCGATCTGCAACCCCCGGCCGCGCCCGGGACCGCCGTGGCGGCCGCCGCTCCGCCCGCCGCGCCGCACGAAGCCCCCCGGCCTGAGGCGGAGGCGCCCGTCTACCGTCCCTACGCGGCGCCACCGGAGCAGATCTACCGCCTCGGGCAGACCGGCTTCCGCCCCGGCCTCGACCCGCTGCCCCGGGCCCAGGAGGCCTGGGCGATGGCCCGCGACGCCTTCGGCCGGCCGGTGCACGGGGAGCCGGAGAAGGCGCTGGTGCGGGTGATCGAGCCGGTGCCTTGCGACCCGGAGCCGAACGAGGTGATCGTCCAGAACCTGTTCGCGGGCTCCACGCACAACGTGCTGCACGCGCTCCTGGCCGATCCGAAGTCGCCCTTCGAGTGGCACCGGCAGCCGTACCACGTCCTGGGCAGCGGCGCCGTCTGCCGCGTGGTGGCCTGCGGGCGCGAGGTCGATCGCCAGGGGCTCTTCGCGCCGGGGCAGCTGGCGGTGAACTTCCCGGCCACCTACCGGCTGCTCGACCCCAAGGTGTCCGAGGACGCCATGCACGCGGGTTTCGCCATCCAGGGGTTCGAGACGCCGGACGGCACGCTGCGTCCCTTCGATCGCTTGCAGGCGCCGCAGCTCCTGCCGGTGCCGAAGGGGCTGACGCTCGAGCAGGCGGCCTCCTTCATGCTGAACCTGGTCACCGTCTACCGCGCCCTCACCCGGAGGCTCGCGGTGCGGCGCGGCCAGACCCTCCTGGTCGAAGGGGCGACGGGCGGCACGGGGGCCCACGCGGTCGATCTCGGCCGCCTGCTCGGGGCGCGCGTCACCGGCATCGTCAGCAGCCCCGAGCGCGGCCGGCAGGCCGTCGAGGCGGGCGCCGCCGCCTTCATCGACCGCACCGACCCGGCCCTGAAGGAGCTCTGGACTCCGGTGCCCGACGATCCGCGCCAGTGGGACGCCTGGGAGGAAGCGGGAGCGCCGCTGCTCGAGGCCCTGCGCCAGCGCCACGACGGCCGCCTGATGGACGCGGTGGTCTCCTTCAGCGGCCGCATGGCGTTCGGCCGTCTGGTCCAGTCCCTGGGCCCGGGCGGCCGGCTGGCCTTCTTCGGCGCCTTCGGCGGCTACTGCCTGCGTTTCCTGGGACGCGGCCCCGGTGGGACGGGCGAGGGGTCGGGCGAGGGGAAAGGCGCGGAGGTGACTCCGGCGGAGGCGATGTTCTCGCGCGCCGGGCTCCGGCCGGGCATGGGCGTCCTGGTGCACTACGGGGCCGGCGAGCGGGACGGGGAGGATCGCGTGGCGATGGACGCCATCCGCGCCGCGGCCTCCTTCGGCGCCCGGGTGGTCGCGCTGACCAACACCGACGCGCAGGGCGTGACGCTGAACCGCGATGCCGGCCTGGCGTCGCGCCTGCTCGGCACCGTCAGCCTCGAGTCGCTCAGGCGCGGGGCGCGCTTCGAATGGCCCGACCGGATGCCCGACTACGACCGCGACCCGATGCGCTACGAGCACTACGAGAACTTCTCCCTCAAGCCGCTGGCGACGGCGGTCGGGCGTCTCCTGAAGCACCCGGGCGAGCATCGCGGCCAGCCGGACATCATCTACGCCCGCGGCGCCGAGGACACCCTGGCGGCCGATCTCTTCATGGTGCGCCCGTTCACCGGGGCGGTGGTCTACGGCGAAGCGGTGCGGCGCGCCTACACCCTCTACGCGCCGCAGGTCTGGATGCGCCAGCGGCGCGTCTACTTCCCCTCCTTCGAGGTGATCGGAAGCCATATGGGGAACCCGCAGCAGGGGCGCGAGGTGATCGACTGGATCGCCCAGGGTCTGGTGCGCATCCCGCCGCCGCGCGTGTACGAGGCGGACGAGGCGCCGCGCGCCTTCCAGGCGATGCACGCCAACTCCGCCTCGGGATCCTTCGTGGTGCACATCGCCTCCCCCGGGCGGGGCCTCACGACCGAGCGCGAGGTCGAGGAGGCCGACGGCGCCCTGTTCTCCGACGACAGGTACGTCAGCGTGCGCCTCGACGCCGTCGATCCCACAGGCGCCCGCCGCGGGACGGCGACGCACGTGGCGCGCGTCACCCTGCGCGGCGACGCCGGCCGGCCGCCGACCCTGGCGCGCGACGCCGTGTACCAGATCGGCGACGCCTTCCGCCGCCTGGAGCGGGACGAGCGGATCGCCGCCGTCATCCTGACCGGCGAGGGGAGCGTCGCCTTCCTGGCCGGGCAGGACCTGCGGCAGCTCTATGACGACGTGCAGGACTCCGCCGCGGCGCTGGCGATCGCGCGCGGCGCGCAGCGCATCTTCGACGCCGTCGAATCGTTCCCGCGCCCGGTGATCGGCGTGGTCAACGGGGTGGCGCTCGGCGGCGGCCACGAGCTGCTGTGCTGCGCGCACTACCGCATCGCCGCCCGCGCCGAGCGCGTGCGGCTGGGCCAGCCGGAGATCGATCTGGGGATCATGCCCGGCTTCGGGGGCACGCAGCGCCTGACGCGCCTCCTGATCGAGCGCTTCGGGCTCGAGCGCGGCGTGCGCGAGGCGCTGGAGATGAACCTCACCGGGCGGCACTACGACGTGGACGAAGCGCTGCGCCTCGGCCTTCTGGAAGAGGCGGTCGAGGCGAACGCCCTGCAGCGCGCCTACGCGCTGGCGATGGCGCACGCGCGCGCCGGCGGGACGGGCGGGCCGCTCGCCGAGGCCCGCTCCAGGCGGATCCGGGCGCGCGCCGCCTGGTCGCGGCCTATCGATCTCCCGGCGGGCTTCCTGGACGGCGACGAGCGGCTGCGGCTGTTGCTGCGCCAGGCGCTCGATCCGGCCATCGGCCGCGGGGTGCCGGCCGTGCGGGCGCTCGAGGCGACGATCGTCGGCCTGCGGCGGGGCTTCGAGGCTGGATGCGACCTGGAGGCGCGGCACTTCGCCGCCCTGGTGGTGGACGAGAGGTACGGGAGGAAGGGCATTCGCGGGTTCCTGGAGCGCCAGGAGCCGGCGCCGCTCCCCCCGCGGCGCACGGAGGACCTGTCGGAACGGAGCCCGTCATGAAGCGGACCGGGGACGACACGAGGACGGAGGGAGGTGGGATGAAAGGCGGGGGGAACGGGGAGACGGGGGGCTTCGCGCTGTTCGATCCGGACCAGTTCCGGGGCAAGGTGGTGATGGTCACCGGGGCCGGGAAGGGAACCGGGCCCGGCGGCATCGGCTACAACGCCGCCATGGCCTTCGCGCGCGCCGGCGCGCGCCTGGCGATCATCGGCCGCACCGGCGAGACGCTCTTGCGCACCGTGGCCGAGATCGAAGACCTGGGCGGCGAGGTGATCTACGAGGTGGGCGACGTCAGCGACGAGGCGGCGCTCGCCCGGTTGTTCGCGGAGACCGGGAAGGCCTTCGGCCGCCTCGATATCCTGATCAACAACGCCGGCATCTCGGGAGACGTGCGGGCGCTGGTGCGCATCCCGTCGCGCAACTACCGCTACGCCTTCAACGTCCACCTGCACACCATGGCCACCACGCGCCTGGCGGCGAGGCTCATGCGCGAGCGCGGCATCCAGGGGACGATCCTGAACGTGGGCACCTACTTCACCTCGCCGCACCGCCAGATCCTGCGACCCTACCCGTTCCGCACCCCCTACACCGGCGCGCAGGCCTGGAAGCTGGAGCACGCGCGCGCCGCGGCCTGGGAGCTGGCGCGCGACGGCATCAGGGTCATGGCGCTGAACCTCGGCCCGGTCGAGGGGGGACGCATCGACTCGATCGTCTACCCGCTCGGCGCCATGGAGCGCGGCCTGTGGGGGCGCGAGGTCGCGGGGGAGGACATCCGCCGCAAGACGGAAGAGATGCACCCCTCGCGGCGCTTCCTCAAGCAGGAGGACGCCGCCCGATCGATCCTGGCGCTGGCCTCGCAGGAGCTGCGCGACTCGGCCAACGGCACCGTCGTCGAGCTGGCGGGCGGGGTCGACTACAAGGTGCCGCCCGCCGCCTGCCCGCCGCTCCTGGGCGGCCCGCCTCCCGACTGCCGCGGCCGGCGCGTGCTGCTGATCGGCCGCCCGGACGCCGCCCAGGCCTCGTCCATCGCCCTGGCCTGCGCCGCCGCCGGAGCGCGCGTCGTCCTGGCCGCGCCCGACGCCAGCCGCATCCTGTCCTCCCTGGCCGGCGGGAAGGAGCCGGCGGCCTACGGCGACGGCCAGCGGACGCTCCTCGGGTCGATGAAGGCCGTCGACCTGAGGCCCGAGAACGAAGCGGAGATCACCGCCCTGTTCGAGGACCTGACGTCCGGCCCCGAGGCGGAGCTCGACGCGGTGATCGTGATGACCGGCGAGACGCTCGAGGCCGCGTCGGTGACGGACGTGACGGCGGAGGTCGAGGAGCGGCTGAAGGAGCGCTTCGCCTTCGAGCCGGCCGCCTGCATGCGCCACGCCCTGGCCTCCTTCCTGGTGCTCGGCAACCGGCGCGCCGGCCTCAAGGACCCGCGCTTCCTGTCGCTGCGCTCCTGCTTCGAGCTCCTGGAGCGCGGCCGCGGCACGCCGGGCAAGGGCGGCGCGCTGCAGCGCCTGCCGGAGGGGTGGAGGGTGGAGGAGGAGGGGCTGCTGCAGGCGGGTGCGCGGCGCGGCCAGGGGAGCCTGATCCTGGTCGGGCCGTCGGTGACGCGCGAGGAGGCCGACGGGGCGCCGATGATCGGGGTGGTGCGCGCCGGGCTGCAGGCCGTGGTCAGCTCGCTGGCGGCCGAGACCGCCGCGGCGCGCTCGGCGATCCGAGTCAACGCCATCTTCCCCGGAAGCGACTCCCGCGCGGCCGACGCCGCCAGGACGGCCCGCACGGCCCTGCACCTCATGGCGCCGGACGGCGCCGGGATCTCCGGCATGATCTACCACCCCGACGAGAGGAACGCCGGGATCCTGGCGCGCGGGCCCCTCGCCGGCCGCACCGCCGTGGTCACGGGCGGCGGGCGCAACCTCGGCCAGGCGATCGCCTTGCGGCTGGCGCGCGAAGGGGCGCGCCTGGTGCTGGCCGGGCGCGGGCAGGCGGACCTCGAGCTGACGGCGCGCGCCATCCGCGCCCTGGGCGGCGAGGCGCACGCGGTGGTCGCCGACATCGCCTTCCCCGGCCAGCGCGAGCGGATCCTGCAGGCGGCGCGCGCCCTCACGGGCCCGGGCGGCGAGGGGCGACAGGCCATGGGCGGCGTCGACCTGTGGGTCAACAACGCCGGGATCGGCGGCGCCTTCGCCACCCTTCCGGACATCGAGCTCGATGGCGAGGCCCGCTGGCACCAGACGCTGGCGGTGAACTTCACCGGCGCCTGGCTGGGGATGGTGCGCGCCATCCTCGACATGCGGCGGCGCGGCGCCGGCGGCGAGGTGGTCAACATCAGCACCTACTACGCCGACCAGCCGTACGTCTTCCGCATCCCTTACACGGTGCCCAAGATCCTGCTCAAGACCTGCGCCGAGATCCTGGCCGACGCGCTGCGCCCGCACGGCATCTCGGTGACCGACATCCAGCCGAGCCTGATCGACGGGCCGCGCTTCCAGTGGGTGGCGAAGAACTACGCCGAGCAGTTCAAGAAGCACGGCGTGGCGGAGCCGCTGGCCGACCCGGCCGTCAAGGAGTGGTTCCGCCGGCTGATCCCCGATCGCGCCCCGCGCCCCGAGGACGTGGCCGAGGCGGTCTGCTTCGCCGCGCGCCGCGGGCCGGCCGGGTCGGGGCAATGGATCCCCGTCTCGACGCTGCCGGCCTCGCGGCTCGACGAGCCGGCCGACCCGGCGGCCCCGAGGTCGCCGGGGGGCACGGCGCTCATCATCGGCAGCGCCCGCACGAACTCGGAGATCGATCGCGCCGGCGCCCTCGCCGCCTGGTGCCTCGAGTCGGGGGCGCAGCGCGTGGTGGTGGCCGCCGACGACGGCATGACGGCGCGGCTCGGGCCGCACCTCAAGCAAGGGGCGTCCGGATCGCCCTGGTGGAACCTGCCGATCGCCCCGGAACGGGACGGCCGCCTCGAGATCCGCGGCGTCGATCCGACCTCGGCGCAGGGAGTGGCCGACCTCTTCTCCTCCTTCGCGGAGGTGGACAGCGTCTTCTACGTCCCCGGGGCGCCGCGCACCGGCGAGCGCTTCGTGATGTTCCCGGCCGACCCGGCGCTCGCCGGCCTGGACGAAGCCTCCATCGAGGCCCGCTACCGCGAGCACCAGCGCTGCCTGTCGCTCTTCCTGGACCGGCACGTCACCGCCGGCCTGATCGTGGCGCGCCAGGCGGCCCGCTCGCTCGGAGCGGGAGGCTCCTTCACCGTCTCGCAGCCGGCGCCGCGCACGCCCGAGGCGCTCCTGGCGTGCGAGGCGCTGCGCCAGATGGTCCGGGTCGCGGCGGAGGAGTTCCGCCTGCTGGGGAAGGGCCGGAAGGCGCTCTACGCGCAGAAGGCTCCGGCGCCCGGGGCGCGGCTCATGGAAGTGGAGACGGCGGTCCGGGCCGCGGGCGCCGCGCGCCCGGCGCGCTACCGCCGCCGCGCCGCGATCCAGGCCCCCGCCCAGGCGTGAGCCGATAGCGCCCGGCGCATCCCGCGGGGCCGTTTTCATCCCTCGGAGGATTGCTCCCCCTGCCTCCACACGCGGCGGCGGGTCAAGGTTCGCCTCGCCCCCGCTCCCTGGCGTAAATTCCGCTTGGCCGCGGATGCCGATGACGGTATCTTCGTCGGGACATCGCGCCCAGGAGGCCTTCGTGGGGGGAATCGTGACAGGAGAGGCTCGCTTCTTCGCGGCGCTGTGCGCGGTGACCCTGGCGATCGGCCCGCTGGCCGCCGCGCCCCTCTTCCCCGACCCGGTCCAGCCGGTCGGAGGCTCTCCCGCCGCCCTGGTGGCCAACGGCGACTTCAACCGGGACGGGCGGTTCGATCTCGCGGTCGCCAATCGGGAGACCTTCGACGTCTCGGTGCTGACGGCGCTTCCGGACGGCTCCTTCGCACCCCAGGCGCGTTACGCGGTCGGGGTGCANTTCCCGGCCGGACCTGGCGGTGGCCAACATGGGATCGAGCGACGTTTCGATCCTGCTCAATCTCGGCGGCGGGACCTTCGCGCCGCAGAGCCGCGCCGCCGGGGGAAGCGGCGCCAGCGCCATCGTGGCGGGGGACTTCGACGGCGACGGGCGGGAGGACCTCGCCCTGGCCAACTCGCTGACGGACGACGTGTCGGTGCTCCTGGGCGCGGGAAGCGGGACGTTCCGGCCCCAGGTCCGTTATGCCGCGGGGAGCGCGCCGAGCGCCATGGTGCGCGGAGACTTCAACGGCGACGGGCGCATCGACCTGGCCGTGGCGGACCAGGGGGCGAACGATGTCGCGATCCTGTTCGGCCAGGGAGATGGCAGCTTCGGGGTTGCGGTGCACTTCGGGGCGGGCGCCTTGCCCTCGGCCCTGGCCTCCGCGGATCTCAACGGCGACGGTCTCGCCGATCTCGCGGTCGCCAACCAGGGGTCGGGGACGGTCACGGTGCTGCTGGGCGCGGGCGGCGGGGCCTTCCTGTCGCGGGGCGCCTTCGCGACGGGTGACGCGCCGGCCTCGGTCGACGTCGGCGACCTGGATCGGGACGGCCGCAAGGATCTCGTGGTGTCGAACCAGGGGTCGAACGACATCTCGATCCTGCTCGGCAACGGCGACGGCAGCTTCGCGCTCCACGACCGGCTGCCGGTCGGGCAGTCTCCCGCCGGCCTCGCGGTCGTCGACCTGGACAACGATGCCAAGCCGGACGTGGCGGTGGTGAACGGCTTCAGCCGCAACCTGTCGCTCCTCTACGGCAACGGCGACGGGTCGCTGTCCACCTTCGCGCCCTACGCGCTGGGGGCGGGCGGCCAGGCCGGGGCGGTGGCCGATCTGAACGCCGACGGGTCTCCCGATCTGGCGATCGCGGTCTTCGACACCTCGAGCGTGGCGTTGTTCCTCGGGCGGCCGGATGGCGTCCTGGCGCCCGCGACCAGCCTCCCGGTGGGACTCGGGCCGGTGGCGGTTCTCGCGGCCGACCTCGACCGGGATGGACGGCCCGACCTGGCGGTGCTGGACCAGGGTTCCGGCGACGTCTCGGTGCTGCGCGGGAACGGCGACGGCACCTTCGGGCCGCCGGCCGGCTTCCCGACCGGCGGCAGCCCGGGGGCGTTCGTCCTGGCCGACCTCGACGGCGACGGTCAGCCCGACGTCGCGGTGACCAACCAGCTCTCGAACGATGTCTCGATCCTGCTCGGGAACGGCGACGGCACGTTCCGTCCCGAGGGCCGCGCCGGGGCCTTCGCCACCCCGCTCGGGATCGCCGCCGGAGACTTCAACCGCGACGGCAAGGCCGACCTGGCGGTGACCAGCTCGCGCGATGTCGTCGTGTCGGTCCTGCTGGGGCGCGGCGACGGGACCTTCTCGTCGCAGACGCAGTTCCAGGTGGGGAACGTGCCGGTCGGCGTGGCGGCGGCGGATCTCGACGCCGACGGCCGCCTCGACCTGGCCGTGCTGAACCGCGACTCCGAGGACGTCTCGGTCCTGCGCGGCAACGGCGACGGCACGTTCGGGGCCCAGGCGCGCTTCAAGGTCGGGACGTCGCCCGTGGCGATCGCGGCCCGCGACCTGAACGCCGACGGACGGATCGATCTGGCCGTGGCCAACCTCGGATCGGCCGACGCCTCGGTCCTGCTCGGGCATGGCGATGCCACCTTCGCCCCCGAGAGCCGCTACGGCACCGGCATCGCCCCCGACTCGATCGCCCTGGCCGACCTCAACGGCGACGGCCGGCAGGAGATGGTGCTCGGCACGCGCGCCGGCGCCTCGGTGTCGATGAACCAGGGCCCCTTCCCTGACGCGGACCACGACGGCATTCCGGACTACCTCGACCCCTGCACCGACGTCGACGGGGACGGCTTCGGCGACCCTGGCTTCGCCGCCAACACCTGCGCCACCGATAACTGCCCTTCGGTGTCCAACCCGCTGCAGACCGACACCGACCACGATGGCCTGGGCGACGCCTGCGACAACTGTCCCACCCTCCCGAACCCGAGCCAGGACCCGTCGATCTGCGACCAGAAGGTGGTGAACATCACGGTCTCGTTCAGCAAGGGAGCGGGCACCGCCAGCTGGACCACGACCCACGAGGTGAACATCAAGTGGTTCAACCTGGTCCAGTTCGACCGCCTGAACAACCGCATCCAGGTGAACCGCGCCCCGATCGGCTGCATCGAGTGCAACACGGGATACGGGACGACCTACTTCTTCCCGGTGCCGAACCACCGGAGCAGCCGCGGCCTGTTCGTCGAGCTGGTGCCCACCACCGGCCCGCCCGAGCTTTTCGGCCCCGCGGTCAAACCGTAACGTCCCCCAGGCGCGTCCCTCGATTAGAATAGGCGCCGCGTCGCCACGCCAGGCGTCGCCGCGGGAGGGACGTGATGAAGAGCCTGGTCCTCGTCAAGCAGGTCCCGAGCGCCGACTCGCCCTTCCGCCTCAACAGCGCAGGCACCTGGATCGAGGAGGGCAACCTCACCTTCGGCCTGAACGACTACGATCGCTACGCCCTCGAGGCGCTGCTCAAGCTGAAGGACGCGGGGAAGGTCGCCGAGGTCGCGGCCCTGACCGTGGGGCCGGAGCGGGCAGCCACGGTCCTGCGCACCTGCCTGGCGACCGGCGCCGAACGGGCGATCCACGTCAAGGACGAGGCTCTCGAGGGGAGCGACCCGCTGTCGCTGGCGAAGGTCATCAAGGCGGCGATCCAGGCCGAGGGTTTCTCCCTGATCCTGGCGGGCCTGCAAGCGGACGACGACAACTACGGGCAGATCGGGCCGCTTCTGGCGCGGCTGCTCGACCGGCCGAGCGCCACGGCGGCCATGGGCCTGGAGCTGCGCGACGGGACGACGGTGCGCGTCGAGCGGGAGATGGAGAACAACCGGCTCCTGGTGGTGGATCTCA
>QHXZ01000181.1 GCA_003223165.1 Acidobacteriota bacterium | reverse complement strand
GCGCCGGCGACCCCGCGTCGCCCTTGTCGAGCGCGAACAGAAGGGTGAAGAACCTCGCTGAGACCAAAAGCCGTGTGCCGACACCAGGAGCGATCGTGACCAGCAAACCCTCTTGACACGGACCAGCCACTTCACAGAAGACCTCGCGCCGGGGACCCGACGCGCGAACCCCAGCGCGGCGGGCGGCGCGAGGCGAAGCGGAGGGGAGGCTCGCGCAGCGAGCCGGACCCGGTGCCCGGCGACCGCAGGCTGCGGCGCTTCACACCGGGGGTGCCTGAGGCGGGCCATCTTCCGGCCAGGGAGGCGGGATGGTATACTCCGCCTCTTATGGCGGCGCACCCGGGCGAGCGATAACCGCGGCCCGGTCGAGCCCGTCACAGGCGCCCGCGCGGCGCGCCAGGCCTCGGGGCCGGCGAGGACGCCGCGGCGTGGGGCGCGAGGAGATCCCACATCATGGCGAAATCGATGCTGGTCAACGTGACCGCGGAGGAAGAGAACCGGGTTGCGATCGTCGAGAACGGTGTTCTCGACATCTTCGAGATCGAGACCCTCAGCCGCGAGAACCTCAAGGGGAACATCTTCAAGGCGGTCGTCGACGGGGTGAACCCGGCCCTCGAGGCCGCCTTCGTCGACTACGGGGGGGAGCGCGCCGGCTTCCTGCCGCTCGACGAGGTGAACTTCAAGGTCTACCCGAGCCGGGGCGAGGGCGCGGGGGGCAAGGGGCGCGGGTCGCGGATCACCCGCCACCTCGAGAAGGGGATGGAGGTCCTGGTGCAGGTGATCCGGGACTCCTTCGGGAACAAGCCCCCGACGCTGAGCACCTACTACTCGCTCCCCGGCCGCTACCTGGTCCTGATGCCCGGTGCCGACTCGGCCGGCATCTCCCGCAAGATCGAGGACGAGGAGCAGCGCGACCGCCTGCGGCGCATCCTCGACTCGCTGACCATCCCCGACGGCTTCGGTGTCATCGTGCGCACCGCGGGCATGGAGACCAGTCCCCAGGAGCTGCAGGCCGACCTCGAGGCGCTGCTCGAGCTCTGGAGGACGATCGAGAAGGCCAGCCAGCAGGTCAAGGCTCCGGCCCTGATCTTCCAGGAGCGCGACCTGGTCCTGCGCACCATCCGCGACTACTTCACCTCCGACATCGAGGAGGTGCTGATCGACGACGACGGGGCCTACCAGCGGGCCAGGAAGTTCTTCGAGGCCCACATGCTGGACAAGGCCCAGATCGTGAAGCTCTACACCGGCGACAAGCCGATCTTCACCAAGCACAACCTCGAAGAGCAGATCGAGCGCATCTACAAGAGGATCGTGCAGCTCAAGTCGGGCGGCTCTCGATGTGAACTCGGCGCGCTCGGTCCGCTCGGCCAACAGCGAGGACACCGCCACCCGGACCAACCTCGAGGCGGCCGACGAAATCGCCCGGCAGCTCCGCCTGCGGGACATCGGCGGCCTGATCGTCATCGATTTCATCGACATGGAGGCCAGCAAGCACGTGCGCCAGGTGGAGCGGGTCTTCGCCGAGGCCATGTCGCGCGACAAGGCGCGCTACGACGTCACGCGCATCAGCAAGCTGGGCCTCATGGAGGTCTCGCGGCAGCGGATCAAGGCCACCAAGGCCTCCTCCTCGTTCATGGAGTGCCCGACCTGCGAGGGCGACGGCACCGTCCGCACCCCCGAGGCCTCCGCGCGCGCCGCCTTCCGGAAGATCCAGGCGCGCGTGGCGCGCGGCGACATCGCCGGCGTCAAGGTCTACCTGCCGCCGGAGGCCGGAGGGTACCTCCTGAACCAGAAACGCGACGACCTCTACAAGCTGGAGAGCCGGCACCGCGTCCAGGTCGAGGTGGTGCTCGAGACGCGCATGAAGCCGCACCAGTTCGAGATCGAGGAGATCAAGAGGGAAGAGCCCGAGATCACGCCGATGGTCACGGCCGACACGGTCGACGAGGCGCTGGCTTCGGGGGCGCTTACGCTCCCCCCGCCGCGCGCCCTCGAGGCGAGCCGCCCGGCGGAGGCCGGCGAGGGGGCGCCCGTCGTCCCGATCGAGGCGGCGGGAGCGGACAAGAAGCCGGGGCGGCGCCGCCGCCGCCGCGGCCGCGGTCGCGGCCGCGGGGCAGAGGCCGGGGCGCCGCGGCAGCAAGGCGTGGCGCAGCAGTCCGGCGGCAGCCGCGGCGAGGGTGGACGACCCCCGCGCCGCGAGGAGACGCCGGCGGCCTCCGCCTCCTCCGGAAGCCAGGCCACCTCCGGGGCGGTGTCCGAGCCGCCGAACTTCTCCGAGGGGCCGGAGGGTGACGCCGACGACTCCCCCGTCGCCGCGACGAGCCCCACCCCTCAGGGCGGGTCCTCCCCTCTGCACCTGGCGGATCTTCCCCTCGGCGAGAACGCCCAGGCCGGTGCACCGCACCACAAGCGGCGACGGCGCCGCCGCCGTCGCGGCCGCCGCGGCCACGCCGGCCCGCCTCTCGCGGGGCAGGCCCGCCCTGGTCCGGCTCGACGCGCGAGCCGGCTGCTCCCCCTTCGCGCGGAGGAGCCGAGCGCTACTCCGACCCGAGCGGCGAGGGGCCCGCCGGCCCCGCCACAGCACCGCCCGCGGCCGCGGGCGACGCGGCCGCGTCCGGATCCGAAAAGAAGCCGCGGCGCCGCTGGTGGCGCCGCACGCTGCGCGGCGAGTAGACCGACCGTGCGCCTCTACCATTTCGAGGCCTGCCCCTTCTGCGAGAAGGTCCGCCTGTCGCTCAAGAGGATGCGCCTCGAGTGCGAGCGGGTGACCATCGACGCGGCGGACCGCAGCGAGGTGGAGCGGGTCTCCGGGCAGCGCCTGGTGCCGGTGCTGGTGGACGAGGACCGGGTGATCCCCGACTCGACCCGCATCCTGCGCTACTTGATCGCGCGCTACGGTGAGAGAGGGATGCTGCCGGCGGGCGCCGCCGATCAGGCGTTGGCCTGGATCGTCGAGGACTACGCCGACGAGGTCCTCGGCCCGCTCATCCACTCCGTCCTGAGCGACAGGGATGCCGCGGGCAGGCCGCTCGACCCGCCTGTCCGCAAGGAAACCGAGAAGCACCTCGAGACGCAGTTCCGCAATCTCGAGCAGCTGCTTTCGGAGCGCGACTACGCTCTGGGCGCGACGCCGAGCCTGGCCGACATCGCCCTGTTCGCCTTCCTGAGCCGCCTGGGGCGCGATGGGAAGGGGATCTCGGCGGGGTTCCCCCACCTGAAGGGCTGGTACGCGCGCATGGAAGCCTTCTAGGCCGCCCGCAGCTCCTGGAAGAACCCTTCGATCGCCTCGAGGAACTCGGAGACCGAGCGCAGGCCGTTGATGCGCTGCCGCAGGTCGCGGCCGTTCGGCAGGCCGTGGGTGTACCAGCCGGTGAAGGTGCGAATCTTGTGCAGGGCGACGCGCTCCTCCTCGCGGTCCCGCAGCAAGGAGAAATGAAAGAGGATGAGGTCGCGGCGCTCGGCGATCGCCGGCTCGATCGGCGCGCGCCCCTCCCTGACGTCCGCGATCTGCCGGAAGATCCACGGGTTCTTCATCGCCGCCCGCCCGATCATCACGCCGTCGCAACCGGTGGCGCGCCAGAGCGCCAGCGCGTCCTCGGGCTTCTCGACGTCGCCGTTGCCGCTGACCGGGATCGACAGCGTCTCCTTCAGCCGCCGGATCTGCTCCCAGTCGGCCCGACCGCTGAACATCTGGCGCGCCGTGCGGGCGTGCAGGGCCACCCCGTCCGCCCCCTCGCCCTCGCAGATCCTTCCGAGCTCGAGGTGGTTGGCGCGCCGGTCGTCCAGGCCGACCCGGAACTTGACGGTCAGAGGGATCGAGACGCTCTTGCGCACGGTCCGGATGATCGCCCGGGCCGCCTCCAGGTCTCCCATCAGCGCCGCTCCGGCGCATCCTTTCAGGATCTTGTTGGCCGGGCAACCCATGTTGATGTCGACCACGTCGGCGCCGATCGCCTCCACCAGGCGCGCCGCGTCGGCCATCCTCTCCGGGTTGCTGCCGTAGATCTGGATCGAGAGCGGGCGCTCCTCCTCCGAATACTGCATCATGTGGCGGGTGCGCTCGTTGCCGCGCGTCAGCGCCTCGGAGGAGATGAACTCCATCGTGACCAACCCCACCCCGCCGATCCGCTTCAGGATGAGGCGAAAATATTGATCGGTGATCCCGGCCATGGGGGCCAGGATGAGGGGCTGATCGAGGGTCACGCGTCCGATGCGCATCATGGCCGGGCTATTTTCTCACAGCCGGGGCAAAGCACCCGCAGCCAAAATGCCGCCCCAAAAAACGAGCGCCCCGTCCCGTCGCCGGGAGGGGCGCTCTTCGCCTCGTTCAGGGTTCGATTAGGGCTGCGGCTCGGGGCTGCTGGTCTGGCCCGGCGGCAGGACGCTCTTGCAGGTCTTGGCGCAGGAGGACGCGAAGTCGCAGAGGGCCGGCGAGGGGGCGCAGCCGAAGAACGCCTTGCAGCAGTCCTGGCAGCCACCTCGATTCTTGAGCGCGAGGCACTCGGAGGGGATGCCGCCGTCCTCCGGGCTTGGTGCGCTCACGCTCATCGTCAGGCCGACCTGCGTCGCCAGGCGATCCGCCTTGTCGGGGGAAATCGCCCCTCCAGGGTTCACGTTGCTGACGCGCATGCCGAGCTCGTTCAGGATGCCGGCCGCCTTGCCCTCGGTCAGGCGCGCGCTGAGGTCGCTCGCCTCCAGGTTGACGCCCGATTTCTTGAGCGATTTCACGGCCGCCTGCTGGCTGTCGGCCGCGTAGCCCATCGCCTTCGCCACCTTGACGGCAAAATCACCGACGGTAACCACCGCCGACTTCTGGGCATTGCTCGACGCCGCGAAGATGCCTACGGTCAGGGCGGCAATCACCACCGCGACCAGCACCGCCTTCCTCATCATTGGGCTCCCTCCCGTCGAAAAGGATATCGTACGCAAGCTCTCTTTAAAAGAAGCGGCCGTTTTGAGTGCAGAACTTCATGCCCTGGGAAAAAGCGGACGAAATCTACGGCCAAACCCCGGGTGCGTCAAGCAAGTTTTGAAAGCCGGAGGAAGAACGGGCCCCAGGCGGCCGGCATGACACCCCCCTCCGCCCGACATACGCCAGGGTAATTTTCCGTCGCGAAAAGGCGAACCTCCGTTATCGGGCCCGGGACCCTCGCTTCACCCCCCGGGCACAGGGGGCCACCCCCTCCGCGTGTGAGGCCCGTCGGCGGCGCCGAAACTCCTTGACAATCCGGCCTTTCAGGGTAAGTAAGCCCCGTTCAAGTCAGGACCTGGACGATCCCGGACAGCGCCAATGCTCGACCGCACGGCGGAAGCGCCTGGAGGGAGGCGTGGCGGTTGCGTGGAAGCGTGGGCAGCCTGAGCTGCTCTCTCGGAGGCGCCCGCATGCCGGCGCGCCGCTCCGTGCCGATGCGCGCTGATACGCGGCGCACCGTCCTGCGCGGCCTGCTCGCGGCCGGATCGATCGCCCTCCTGGTCTTCGTGGCCCGCCTCGTGGTCGCCGCCGGCACGGTGACCCTCTACGTCAAGGCCGGCAGCGCCTGTACCAGCGTCTGCACCATCAGCAACTACTTCCATCCCATAGCATGCGACGCCGGCTGCTTCGCGGGATGCGGCACCGCCACGGCGCCCTACACGACCATCCAGTCCGCCCTGAACGACGCCGACTGCCGCATCGACACCGGCTCGGTGAGCGACGCGACCATCCAGGTGGCCGCTGGGACCTACCCGGAGCGGATC
>QHXZ01000010.1 GCA_003223165.1 Acidobacteriota bacterium | reverse complement strand
AGGTCATCAACTACGAGGTCAAGCGCAAGATCAGCGTGAGCGAGCGCGAGATCCAAGACCACTACGACGAGCACCACAAAGAATACGAGACGGCTCCCACGGTGACCTTCCGGGAGATCGTCCTGTTCTACGAGGACGCCACGCGGGCCGAGGCGCTGTCGCGCGCCCAGGGGATCGTGCGCGAATGGAAGGGCGGCGCCGATTACGTGGACCTCGTGAAGCGCTACTCGGAAGCGGGGACCAAGGACTCGGGAGGGCTCCTGGGCCCGCTGCCCGCCTCCGACCTGCACGCCGGCATCGCCGCGGCCGTTTTTGCGCTGCAGGAGGGGGAGGTGAGCGACCCGATCGACACCGGCCGCTCGTTCCACCTCGTCCGCCTCGAAAACAAGACGCCCAAGGTGGTCAAGACCCCGGCGGAGGTGCATGACGCCATCTACGACTCCGTCCGTCTGGAGAAATTCCGCCCGCGCTACGACACGTACCTGCGCCGCCTCTGGAAGGAGAGCCAGGTCGAGGTGATGCCCAAGTACAAGAAGTTCCTCGTGGTTTCTCCCCTCACCGCCAAGTCCGAGCCCCCGCCCGAGCCCCCGCCCGAGCGCCCCTGATGGGGATCCGCGGTGCCCGTGCGCCGGAGCATCTGCGTGTTGGAAACCGCGCGGACCTGTGATAGCATGAACGCAGTTTCGCGTCTCCAGACCTTAACCAGCCGGAACGTTGCGGTGACTCTGGTGCAGGGTCTGCGCGGGGCCGCGCTCTCCTGTCGGGGGCCCCGGGCGGGATCTTCGAGACAGGTTCTCTCACGAGCGGGAGACTCGCTTCAATGCGTCGTTACGATACGGGAAATCAAGAGCCGGTAGCCGGTGCCCCGGAGCGGAGGGGTGACGATCAGGCGAACCGCAAGCTGATCCGGCCCAACCTTTCGGAGCTCAAGGACAGGCTCTCGCCCCGCCAGCCGCGGCGGAAGCAGGTCCCTCCGGAGCAGACCAATGCGGAGGCGTTCTACTACCTCAAGCAGATGAACAGCCGGACTCCGATGGTCGTCGTCCTCAAGGACGGCGAGGAGCTCCGCGGTGTCATCGAGTGGTACGACCGCAACTGCATCAAGGTCAACCGGCAGGGCGCGCCCAATCTCATGGTGATGAAGGACTGCATCAAGTACATGTACAAGGCCGAGGAGCTGGAGGGCGGCAAGTCGACCAGCTCCGACGGTATCTGAGAGCCTCCATCACCCGACCGGCCGTCCGTTCCATGGTCCGCACCGCCGGACGCTCCAACCGATGAAGCCGATCATCGCCGTGACCACCGGCGACCCGTTCGGGGTCGGACCGGAGATCTGTCTCAAGGCAGCCCAGTCGCCTGCCGTGCTCGAGGCCTGTCGCCCCCTGCTGATCGGCGACCGCGAGCACCTGCTGGGGGTGGCGCGGGGCCTGCCGGGCGGGACCGGCGGCGACCCGGCATCCTGGCCGGAGGTGTCGCGCTCGTCGCAGGAATGGGGCTCCAAGCAGGGAGACGGCCTGGCGGTGGCGGGCTGGCCTTCCGGGCCCGCCTTTCAGGACATGCGCAACCGCCCCGAGACCCCCTCCGCCCCCGGTGCGACGGCGGCCGGAGGGCGCAGCGCGGTCATGTACGTCAAGCAGGCGGTGGCGCTGGTGCGTGGCGGCGTGGCGAGCGCCGTCGCCACCGCCCCCCTGAGCAAGACGGCCATGCGCCTGGCCGGCCACGACTATCCGGGCCACACCGAGCTTCTGGCCGATCTCTGCGGCCTGGAGCGCGACCAGGTTGCCATGATGTTCGTATCGCGCGACCTCAAGGTCATCCTGCTCTCCGTCCATCAGGCGCTGCGCGAGGCGATCGCCTCGCTGGCGCAGGGCGCGATCGAACGGCGCCTCGCGCTCGCCCGCTCCGAGTACCGCCGGTGGTTCGGGGGGGACCCGCGCATCGCGGTCTGCGCGCTCAACCCGCACGCCAGCGAGGGGGGGATGTTCGGGACCGAGGAGCGGGAGATCCTGGTGCCGGCGGTCGAGGCGGCCCGCGCCTCGGGGGCGAACGTCTCGGGCCCCTTCCCGGCCGACACCCTCTTCGTGCGGGCCGCCAGGGGAGAGTTCGACGCGGTCCTGGCCCTCTATCACGACCAGGCCACCATCGCGGTCAAGGCGCGCTCCTTCGGCGGCGCCGTCAACATGACCCTCGGCCTGCCCTTCCTGCGCACCTCGGTCGACCACGGCACGGCCTACGAGATCGCCGGCCGCGGCACGGCCGACCCCGGCAGCCTGGCGGAGGCGATCCTGCTGGCGGCCCGCCTCGCGCCGGGCGCCGGCCGGACGGCCTGAAGCGTCCGGCCCTCCAGACGCTCTACGCCTTTCGGTAGCAGTCCTTGATGATGCGCAGCATGTCGGCGTGCACCTGTGGTCCCGCGGCCACGATGTCCCCGCTGGCCAGGTAGTCGTCCCGCCCCTGGAAGTCGCTGACGAACCCCCCCGCCTCCTGCACGATGAGGCTGCCCGCCGCCACATCCCAAGGGGACAACGCCATCTCCCAGAAGCCGTCCAGCCTGCCACAGGCCACGTAGGCCAGGTCGATCGCGGCGGAGCCGTCGCGGCGGATGCCGGCGGCGTTCTGGATGAAGGCCTTGAACGAGGCCACGTACGGGTCGAGGCGGGACAGGGAGCGGAACGGGATCCCGGTGACCAGCAGGGCCTGGGAAAGCTTCTCGACGGGCGCGATGCGGATCGGCTCGCCGTTGAGGAAGGCCCCGGCGCCGCGGGCGGCGGAGAACATCTCGTCGCGCAGCGGGTCGTAGACCACGCCCGCTCGCATCCCCTGCGGGTCGGCGACGGCGACCGAGACGCTGAACAGCGGATAGCCGTGGACGTAGTTGGTGGTGCCGTCGAGGGGATCGATGTACCACCGGTACCCGACCGTGCCCTCCGTGGGGGCCGATTCCTCGGCCATGATGGCGTGGTCCGGGAAACGGTCGCGGACGAGGCGCAGGATCGCCGCCTCGGCCTCGCGATCCACGATGGTGACGTAGTCGTTGCGCCCCTTCTCGTGCACCGCGAAGCTGCCGCGCTTGCCCCAGTAGTCCATGATGACGCGTCCGCCGGCGCGCGCGCAGGAAACGCAGGCGGCCAGATGGAAGTCCGCGGCAGAGCGCTCCGCGTCGATCGGCAGGGCGGGCGCGCTCCGCGTCCCCTTCTGCAGCCGCTTTCGCGCCGCCGCCCTGCGGCGCGCCGCCGTCAGGGTCACGACCCGTCCGGCCTGCGGGCGGGCCGCGCCGCCCTTGGCGCCCGTGCCGGCGATCGGCCAGACCACCGGCCGGCGGCTGCGCCGCGCCCGCCCCTTGCGCCGGGCGAGGATCTGCGTGTCGCGCCGCCTGCGGCTCATCGCGCGGCTCCTGAGGGGCCCGGCGTCCCGGGGGGGCGAGGAGGCGGCCGGCGGCCCGAGCGGGGGTGGGCCCGGTTGTAGACCTCGAGCAGGCGGCGCGTGGTGACCGCCGTGTACTTCTGCGTGGTGGACAGCGAGGCATGGCCGAGCAGCTCCTGGATCGAGCGCAAATCGGCGCCGGCGTCGAGCATGTGCGTGGCGAAGGAATGGCGCAGCGAGTGGGGCGAGACGTGGGTGAGCACCGCGGCGCGCCGCAGGCGCGCGTCGAGGATGCGCCGCACGCTGCGGTCGGTCAGCCGCCCCCCGCGCGCGTTGAGGAAGAGCGCGTCGCGGTCACCCGCCCGGCGTCCGGGGGGACCTCCCGCCGAGCCCCCGCGCGGCCGGCGCGGCGCGCCGCTCAGCTCCCGGCGCAGGCCCAGGTAGGCTCGCAGGGCCGCGACCGCCTTGGTCCCGACCGGCACCATCCGCTCCTTCCTCCCCTTGCCGAGCACCCGCAGCATGCCGTCACCGTCCGGCCCGCCCAGATCGAGGTCCCCCAGATCGGCGCCGACCAGCTCTCCGACGCGGATGCCGGTCGCGTACAGCAGCTCGAGGATCGCCCGATCACGCATGTCCCGCACGCTCATGCCGAAGGCGGAGTCGAGCAGCGATTCTACCTCATCCCGCGTCATCGGATGGGGAAGCCGCTTCTCCGCCTTGGGGGTGGCCACCAGCGCCGCGGGGCTGCGCGCCAGCACGCCGCCGCGCACCAGGTGGCGGTAGAAGGAGCGCAAGGAGGCGAGCTTGCGGGCGACCGTGGCCCGGCTGACGCCGCGCGCGTGCAGGAAGGAGAGGTAGGCGCGGACCGCCAGGTGATCGACGGCCGTCAGGGAGGCGCGCGCCCCGTGCAGCAGGCGCGTCCTCAGGAAGGACTGGAACTCGTCGAGGTCGGCCCGGTAGCAACGCACCGTCTGGGGCGAGGCGTTGACGCCGAACTGGAGGTGCCTCAGGAAGTCGCCGACGTGATCCATCGTCCCGATTCTATCCGACGGCCGGTTCTTCCTTGACATCTCCATCTTCACGGGGTAAAAAGCATGCTCACACATTCAAGCAGGGGCGTGATGGGACGCCCCGCACGGGGGGATCGCTTGAAGCAGGCGCCGAGCGAGGCGGACGCGCGTAACGCTTACAAAGAAAGGGGTTATGTCGCATCCTCGATGATCGCCCTGCCGGTCAAGCCCCGTAGCGTCCTGTTCCGTCCCGCGCCCGAGGAGTTGCGCAGGCTCACGGAGCGCATGCCGAACTGCCGCACGACGCGGCACGGCAACGTCAACGTGCAGACGCGCGTCGCCTCCCGCAGCAAGTCCTCGACCTTCGTGGTCACCGACGATCCCGGGCTGCACAGCGGGCTGACCATGAGCCGGTCCGAGGGCGAGCGGATGGCGCGCCTTCAAGATGAGTACATCGCCTCGCGGGACATGCTGGTGGTGGACGGCTACATCGGGAACGATGAGGCGTTCCGCACCCCGACCCGCCTGATCATCGAGGCAGCCAACGCCAACATCGCCGCCATGCAGCAGATCCTCTACTACCCCCTCGAAAACGCCGAGGCTTCCTTCGATCCCGAGCTGACGGTGATCTATACCCCGAACCTGGTCGCCGCGGGGTTCCCCAGCGATCGGCTGATCGCGGCCGACCTCGAGCGCCGCATCACGCGCGTCTTCAACTCGGACTACTTCGGCGAGTCGAAGAAGGGCGGCCTCAGGATGTGGAACAAGCTGGTCTACGACCGCGGCGGCCTGGCGATGCACGCGGGGTGCAAGATCATCCCGGTGGGCGACAGGCGGCGCGTCGCGCTCATCATCGGGATGTCGGGCACCGGCAAGACGACCACGACCTTCACGCGCCAGAACGACTCGCAGCCGGTGCAGGACGACTTCCTGGCGCTGATGCCGGACGGACGGGTCCACGCCACCGAGAACGGCTGCTTCGCGAAGACCTTCGGGCTGGCGGAGAGGACCGAGCCGGCGATCTACCGCGCCGTGCTGAAGCCGAGCTCCTATCTCGAGAACGTGTCGCAGACGGGGGCCGACATCGACTTCTTCGACACCTCCTATACCCAGAACGGGCGGGCGGTGTTCCACATGTCCGATATCGAAGGGGCCGGCGACGCGCGCGGCATCCGCAAGGCCGACCTCCTGCTCATCCTCAACCGCAACGAGAACGTCATCCCCGCGGTCGCGCGCCTCCACGGCGCGCAGGCGGCGGCCTACTTCATGCTCGGCGAGACCAGGGGGACGAGCGCCGGCGGCGCCGAGGAGGCGGGCCGGTTCCTGCGCATCCCGGGGACCAACCCGTTCTTCCCGCTCGACCACAGCCTGCAGGGGAACCGCTTCCTCGAGCTCCTGCGCAAGAACCCCATGGAGGTCTACCTGATGAACACCGGGCGGATCGGGGGCGGCGAGGACGAGGCGCGCAGCATGAAGGTCGGCATCGAGCAGAGCAGCGCCGTCGTGAAGGCGATCGCCGAGGGGAGCATCCGCTGGGAACGCGACCCCGACTTCGGCTACGAGATCGCCTCGTCGGTGCCGGGCATCGGGGGCGAGGGCGAGCAGCTGCTGCAGCCGCGCGCGCTGTACGCCCGGCAGGGAAGGCAGGACGAGTACGCCGCGATCATCGAGCGCCTGAAGGCGGAACGGCGCGAGTACCTGAGGTCGTTCCAGGCTCTCGAGCGCGATATCGCGGAATCGGTGTCCTGAGCGGTTTTCCGAAGGGGTCCGTTTGACAGCCCGACCCGGGATCGCCTAGGATGGCGCCCGTTTTGTCCAGTCCCGACACATTTTGGAGGGAGGTGAACCCGACCATGGCCAAGAACTTCAGAAAGATCGTCGTTGTCTGCGCTTCGGCCTTCATCGTCCTGCTCGCGATCGCCTGCTCGTCGCAGCCGCCGCAAGACACCACGAAGCCGGCGACGGAGACCTCGCAGGCCCCGGCCCCGGCCGACGGCCAGCAGCAGGCCGCGCCCGCCGACTCCGCCGCCGCGCCCGCCGAGGGCACGGCCGCTCCGTCCCAGCAGCAGGCCCCGGCTCCCGCGCAGGACCAGCAGGCGCCGAAGCAGCCGTAACGTCCCCGCAAGCCCCGCCGCGCCCCGGGTTCCCAGGGGTAGATCGGGCGGCGAGATGAGAGGGAGTGAAGGCCCAAGGGCCTTCGCTCCCTCTTTTTGTTGCCGCGACCGCCGTCCGGACCCTATGATCCAGCTGACGGCTCCTCCAGGCGCGGTGAGCTCATGACGATCGACAAAGGCGAAGTCGAGATCCTCCTGGTCGAGGACGACGCCAACGACGGCGAGCTGACGCTTCGGGCGCTGACCAAGAACCACCTGGCCAACAAGGTCCTCTGGGTGAAGGACGGCGTGGAGGCCCTCGAGTTCCTGTTCCCGCAGGCGTCCTCCGGCAAGCCGAACAGGACACCGAAGGTCGTTCTTCTGGACCTCAAGCTTCCCAAGGTCGATGGCCTGGAGGTCCTGCGGCGCATCAAGGCGGACCCCCGGACCAAGGCCATTCCGGTCGTCGTGCTGACCTCATCCGCGGAGGATCGCGACATCGTGGAGAGCTACAAGCTCGGGGTGAACAGCTACATCGTGAAACCGGTCGACTTCGACAAGTTCATCAAGTCGGTCACCGAGCTGGGGCTCTACTGGATGATCCTGAACCAGCCTCCGCGCTGACGAGCCACAGCGATCGGCCGGTCAGCTCGCGGTGATCCAGCCCGGCCGCGCGGTCGAGCAGGCGCCAGCGCTCGGGCAGAGCGGCCGGCAGCCTCCACGAATCGGCGCGGCCCCCCGCCGCCAGGAAGACTTCCGACCAGGCGTCCCACCAGGGGACCGAGCGGCGCGATAGCGGCTCGACCAGGAGGACGTGCGCCCCGCGCCGCCCGGCCTCGAGCAGCCTCGCAAGCAGCCGCTCCTGGGACGGCGGTCGAAGCTCGTTGACCGTGAAGGCCGCCACGATCGCGCCGCCGCGCCCAGGCAAGGGAAGGCGCGCCAGGTCGCACCGGCGCGCGGCGCCGGCGAGGCCGAGCGCGCGGTAGGTCCAGGCGGCCTCCTGCACGGCCCAGGCGCTCCGGTCCACGCCCAGGATCTCCGGGCGGCCCCCCGCCTCGAGGGCCCAGGCGGCCCCGGCCGCGCCGCTGCCGCACCCCAGATCGACGATGCGCCCCGGCGGGGGGGACGAGGCGCCGAGGGCGCGGACGATGCCGCGCACGACCAGGAAGTGGAGCGGGCCGTAGAACAGCGCGAAGGCGGCCCGCTTGCCCTCGCTCTCGAGCGCCGCGCCCGAGGCCAGCCGCCCGCGCCGCTCGACGTAGAGGGAGGAGAGGGCCTGCAGGGCGCGCCGCACCTCCTGGAACGTCAGGCGCTCCAGGTGACGGGCTTCGAGGGCGGCGAACCAGGCGGCCAACGGATCGCCCGGGATCCCGCGGGACGGGGTATCCTTGAAGGCCCAGGGGGATGTCGGGTCCATGCCCCCAACTCTACACGTTTGTGGGCCACTTTCCGGAGGCGGCGGAGATGGCGTGGATCGACGGCGTGCGGGGTGCCTTGCTCGACATCGACGGGACCCTCCTGCGGAACGACCGGGCGATCCCGGGCGCGCCGGAGGCGCTGCAACGCCTGCGCCAGCGCGGCGTGCCGTTCCGCCTGGCCACCAACACCACGCGGCGTCCCCGCTCGGCGACCGGCGCCGTCCTGCGCCAGGCCGGGCTCGCGGTCGAGGACCGCGAGATCCTGGCCCCTTGCACCCTGGCGCGGCGGCGCATCCTGGCGTCGGGGCGTACGCGCGCGGCGCTGCTGGTCCCGCCGGAGGCGCGCGAGGACTTCGAAGGGGTCGCCGAGGACACCACGCGGCCGGAGTGGGTCGTCCTGGGGGACCTGGGAAGCGGCTTCACCTGGGAGCGGCTCAACCAGGCCTTCTGGTGGATCCGCGACGGCGCGGCGCTCCTGGCCCTGCACAAGAACCGCTTCTGGGATCCAGGCACGGGCCGGCCGGTGCTCGACGCCGGCCCCTTCGTGGCCGCGCTCGAGCACGCCACCGGCACGGCCGCCGAGCTGGTCGGGAAGCCGGCGCCGGCCTTCTTCACCCTGGCCCTCGAGGACCTCGGTCTCTCCGCCGGGGACGTGCTGGTGGTGGGAGACGACCTGGAGGCGGATCATGCCGGCGGCGCCGCCGCCGGCTGCCGCACGGCGATCGTGCTCACCGGCACGACCGAAAGCGGCGCTCTCGAGCGCCGCGGGCCGCCGCCGGACCTGGTCATGGATTCGGTGGCCGATCTTCTGGCCTGACGATCGGGACGGCGGCCAGGACAGGCTCCTAGCGATCGGACCATCGGGCCTCGCGCACCATGGTCACGGCGTCGCGGAGGGTGTCGGGGTCCTGGGAGAAGACATTGAAGGTGAGCAGCATGTCGATGAGGCCGAGCTGGCCCTGCGTCAGGTTCGTCAGGTCTCCGGAGCGCATGGCGTGGAAGCGGGTCGAGAAGTAGTAGCCGGCGCCGGAGGTGCCGCGGATCGACTCGAGGCCGGGTTTCGTCGCGTTGCTGGCCAGCGCCATGCGATTGGCCACGCCCGAGAGGGCCACGCGGATGTTCTCCGCGCTGTTGAATCCCTTCGGCAACGAGGGGTTCTGCATCAGGTTGAGGGCGATGGACGAGGAGCCGGCCGACCCGGCGGCGAAGATGATCGTCAGGTTGTTCGGCGCCGGTACCACCTGGTCCTTCCAGGAAGCCGGCACGTCGATCACCAGGACGCCGTGCCCCGCGATCGGATAGCGCTTCGTCACCCGGGCTTCAACGGCCCGCTCCGCGCCCGCCGCCGGACCTGCGCCCGCCAGCAGCGCCAGAAGCAGCGCCGCGCGCGCCGCCTGCCCGCGTCCGCCCGCTCGTGCCGTCCGTCCTTGGGTCACGCCGTCCCCCCTGCGCTCCGGCCAGAGGGCAATCTAGGGTCCCGGCCGAGGCGCCATCAAGGGACAATTCCTGTTTCGCGGCGCGCCTTACGGAATCGTCATGACCGAGGGACGGACGGGGCGGGGGCGCCTACCGGGCCGGGACGCCCGCGGCGATCGACTGCGCCAGGAAGGTCTCGAGGTCGCCCAGGGCGCGGCGCACGACGGCCGCTTTCTTCTGCCGCTTGTCGCGGATCTCCTGGGCGAGCGGCGGCAGCAGCCCGAAGGCGATATTGGTCGGCTGGTAGTTCCCCGGGTCGGCCGAGGAGATGTAGCGCGACAGCGCCCCGAGGGCGGTCGTGGCCGGGAAGATGAGCGGGGGCGCTCCGTCGGCCAGGCGCGCGGCGTTGATGCCGGCGATGAGGCCCGAAGCGGCCGACTCGAGGTACCCTTCGACACCCGAGATCTGGCCGGCGAAGAAGAGGTCCCGCCGGCGCCGGGCCTGGAAGGTCGGCAGCAGGATGGCCGGGGCGTTGATGTAGGAGTTGCGGTGCACCTGCCCGAGGCGCGGGAACTCGGCCCGCTCGAGCCCCGGGATCAGACGGAACACCCGCATCTGCTCCGGGAACCTGAGATGGTTCTGGAAGCCGACCATCGAGTAGAAGTCGGCGGCGAGGGTGTCCTGGCGCAACTGCACCACGGCGAAGGGCTGCCGGCCGCTGCGCGGGTCGACCAGCCCGACCGGCTTCATCGGCCCGAAGAGCAGCGTCTCGCGCCCGCGCCGCGCCATCTCCTCGATCGGCAGGCACCCCTCGAAATAGTGGATCCCCTTCTCGAACTCGTGCGTCGGGGCCTCGGCCGCGCCCAGGAGCGCCTCGTAGAAGCGGTCGTACTCCGGCTCGCTCAAGGGGCAGTTGAGGTAGTCGTCGCCCCCCTTGCCGTAGCGCGAGGCCGGGAAGACCTTGCCGCGGTCGATGCTGTCGGCCTCGACGATCGGCGAGATGGCGTCGAAGAAGTACAGGTAGTCCTTGCCGGTGAACGCCGCGATCGCCTGGGCGATGGCGTCCGAGGCGAGCGGTCCGGTCGCCAGGATGCAAGGCCCCTCCTCGGGGATGGCGCGCGCCTCCTCGCGCACGACGCGCACGTTCGGCAGCGCCTCGAGCGCCTCCGTGACGCCGCGGGCGAACTGCTCGCGGTCGACCGCCAGCGCGCCGCCGGCCGGCACCTTCACCCGGTCCGCGACCTTGATGATGAGCGAGTCGCAGCGCCGCATCTCCTCCTTGAGAAGGCCCGAGGCGGTGTCCATCAGGTTCGACTTGAGGGAGTTGGAGCAGACCAGCTCGGCCAGATCGGCGCCGCGGTGGACGGGGGTGCCGCGCACCGGGCGCATCTCGAACAGATCGACGCGCAGGCCCCGGCGCGCCGCCTGCCAGGCGGCCTCGGAGCCGGCCAATCCCCCGCCGACGATCAGGATCCGTTTCTCGGCCATCTCTCCGCTCCGCGCGCGCTGACGTGTGATCCTCCGCGCGAGGACCGTGGCGCGGGGCTTCTGTCGACGAAGGGGCGGATTATAGCACGCCCCCGCGGCGGGCCAGGACGGGCGCCGGCGGCACTCCCGGCGGCATGTCACGTCGGGACAACGACTTGAAGTGGATTCGCGTCGGCGCGGGCGCTATCTTGTGGGCATGAAGCGGAACCATTCGCGCTCGCCGAACCTGCCTTCGCCGGCTCTCCTGCCGTCGGCCGTCCTGGCCTGCGCGCTCGCGGCGTGGATCGGCGTCGAGGGCGGCGTCAAGTACGGGGACGCGGTGCCGGGGGTCGTCAACGGGGCCGATCTGGCGCGCCTCAAGCGCGCCCTCGACCTCGACCGCTTCTCGGTGATCGCGGCGGTCCGCCTGGGGGCCGAGGAGGGGCGCGAGGCGGTGATCGCCGAGCCGCTCGACGGCCGGACGCTGGCCCTGGTGAAAGAAGCATGCGCGCGCGGCGGCTTCTGCCCCGACCGCCTCGGCTTCGTCGCCTCGCGCGTGCGCATCCTCCTGCTTCACGACAACGAGGTCCTGACCGCGCTCGTGGTGGACCAGGAGATCCGCGGCTCGCGGGGGCGGCTCGTCGACTTGCGCGAGGTCGGGACCCGGGGCCGGATCATCGGCTGGAGCGGCTGGCCCGAGGCCGAGGCGGATCACGTCGCGCTGGCGCTCACGCCGATCGTCGAGACCCCCGGCGGCCGCGCGCGCGCCGGCTCCGGCGGACCGCTCCGGATCCAGTGGAACGAAGCGACGGGGCGCTTCCAGCTCCTGGAATGCGAAGCCGGCGAGGGCGATGATGCCAGCGGCGCGGGCGGCGGGGCCGGCGACGAAAGGGCGGAGCCGGAGTGCCGCTTCGAGGACGAGGCCGGTGGATAGAAAAGCGCCGGGAGCGCTCGTGCGCTTCCTGCTGGTCGTCCTGGCGCTGCGCCTTCTCTACCTCGCGCAGCTGCACGCCTCGCCCCTGGGTGGTTTCCTCCTGGGCGACCTGCGTATCTATCACGAGCGGGCCCAGCAGATCCTCGCGGGGGACGTGGTCGGCAGCGCGCCTCCCTTCTACGGCAGCACCCTCTATCCGTACATGCTGGCGGCGATCGATGCCATCGCCGGAGCCCGGCCGGTCGCCGCGCAACTGGTCCAGGTCCTGCTCGGGGCGCTCACCTGCTACCTGATCTGGCGGCTCGGCACCGAGATCTTCGATGGGCGCCGCGCCCTGGTGGCCGCGGTCATCGCCGGGCTCTACGGCCCCTTCGTCTTCGCCGAGGGGCAGATCCTGATGATCTCCTGGACGGTCTTCGCCGTGGTCGCGGCGTTGCTGGCCGCCGCCCGCTTCGCCCGCACCGGTCGCGCCGGCACCGCCCTGCTGTGCGGCCTGGCCTGCGGCCTGGGAGCATCCGACAAGCCGAACTTGCTGGTCCTGGCGGCGACCATCCCGTTCGGCTGGTGGCTGGCGGGTCGCACGGCGCGCCACCCTTCGCCGGAGCTCGCGCCGCCGTCCGCCGGCATGGAGCGGAGCGGCGCCGGGACGCTCCTGCGGGGCCTGCTCGCCCTGGGCGCGGGCATCGCGGCGGTCCTCCTGCCGGTCATGGCGCGCAACGCCTCGGCGACGCGGGGCGACTTCCTGATCAGCGCCAGCAGCGGCGTCAACCTGGCGATCGGCAACGGCCCGCGCTCCGACGGCACTTTCCGGGAGCCCTGGTCGGATCGGGCGCACGAGACGCTGCGTCTCTACGACCTCGGCGAAGGCAGCGTGCACTTCGCGTCGCTGGCGCTCGGCCGCGCGCTGAGCGCGAGAGAGGCGGACGATTACTGGCGCGAGGAAACGCTGGCGTACGTCGCGCAGCATCCGCTCGCCGCGCTGCGTCTCCTGGGGCGAAAGATCCTGCTCCTCGTGAACCACGCCGAGATCCCGAACGTCCTCGATTTCGGGTTCTTCCGTTCGCAGTTCGCGGCCCTGCGCATGTTCCCGGCCGGATTCTGGCTGGTCGGGCCGCTCGGCCTCGTCGGCGCGGGCCTGGCGATCGCGCGGCGCGACCGGCGGACGCTGGCCCCAGCGCTCTTCCTGGTCCTGTACGGGGCGAGCGTGGCGCTGCTCTTCGTCTGCGACCGCTTCCGCCTGCCGGCGGCGCCGGTGCTGATCCTGTTCGCGGCCGACACGCTGGTGGCGCTGTACGACGGCCTCCGGGAGCGTCGCTGGGCCCTGGTGCGGCCGCTCCTGGCCGGCCTCGTGCCGCTCGCCGTCATCACCGGCCTGCCGTTGGTGCACTACAACCACGGGCGCGACCACTGGATGGTCGCCCAGGCCCTCGAGGCGCAGGGTCAGCCGGAGGCGGCGATCGCCGCGTATCGCGCCGCGCTGGCCGAGGACCCTTCGATGGGGGAGGTCTGGAACAACCAGGCGCGGCTCCTGATCCGGCTGGGCCGCTACCCCGAGGCGGAGGAGAGCCTGCGGCGGGTCGTGGAAGTGGCGCCGGGGCTCGCCTACCCGCACCAGGGGCTGGCCGACCTCATGCGCCAGAAGGCCCTGGCCGATCGCGGGCATGCCCGCGAGTCGATCGACGAGGCGATGCAGGAGTATCGGCGCGCGCTGGAGATCGATCCGTCGCTCGTGGACGCCTGGCTGTCCCTGGCGCGCCTGCACTACGACCGCGGCGAGACCGTCGAGGCGCGCGACCTGCTGCTGAAAGGGAAGGCCCTGAACTCCGGCGTGCCGCGCTTCGATGACATCCTGAGGGACATCGGCGGCGCCGCGCAAGGGGCGGCCCGGATCAGGCGTTGACCGCCTTCTTGAATCCGCACCCCTCGTTGTCGCAGAAGTGGGTGGTGCCGTCCTTCTTGGTGATCTTCTCGAGGACGTACGCCTTGCCGCAGGAGGGGCAGGACTCGGCGATCGGGCGGTACCAGGTGACGAAGTCGCACTTGGGGTAGTTGCTGCAGCCGAAGAAGACCCGGCCGCGGCGCGAGCGGCGCTCGACGATGCGGCCCCCGCACCCGTCGCGCGGGCAGTCGAGGCCGACCTCCTTCAGCTTGATGTACTTGCACTCCGGGTAGGCGGAGCAGGCGGTGAACTCGCCGAAGCGGCCGTCCTTCACCGCCAGCGGCTTGCCGCATTGCGGGCAGGGCTCGTCGAGCATCCGGTCCGGCTTGCGGGTGACCGTGATGCGACCCTCCTTGTCCATGGCGATCTTCTTCGTGTTGCGGCACTTCGGGTAGGCCGAGCAGGCGATGAAGGGGCCGAAGCGCCCCTTGCGCAGGACCATCTTCGAGCCGCACTTCTCGCAGGTGCCGTGGTCCTCGGGAATCACGGCGGCCTCCGATCCGGGGGCGGCCCCGGACGAGCCGCCCATCGCGCCGCCCCCTGCGCCGTTGCCGTTGGTCGCCCCGATCTCCTGCGTGTTCTTGCAGTCGGGGTAGCCGGAGCAGGCGATGAAGCGGCCGTAGCGGCCCCACTTGATCACCATCGGCTTGCCGCACTTCTCGCAGGTGCGGTCGGTCGGCTCCTCCTTGGTCTTGATGTTCTCCATGTTCCTGGCGGCCGACTTCAAGTCCTTGGCGAACTGGGTGTTGAACTCCTTCAGCGCGTCGACCCAGTCGAGGCGCCCCTCCTCGATCTCGTCCAGCTCCTCCTCCATGCGAGCGGTGTATTTCACGTCCACGATGTCGCCGAAGTGGCCCACCAAGAGGTCGGTGACCGTCATCCCCAGCTCGCTCGGCACGAACTTCGAGTCGACCTTCTCGACGTACTCCCGGTTCTGCAGCGTGGCCAGGATGCTGGCGTAGGTGGAGGGCCGGCCGATGCCGTTCTCCTCCATCTCCTTGACCAGCGAGGCCTCGGTGAAGCGGGGCGGCGGCTGCGTGAAGTGCTGCTTCGGGTCGAGCTTCTGCAGGCGCAGGCGGTCCCCCTCGGCCAGCGGCGGCAGGATGCGGCTGGCGTCGTCCTCCTCGGGATCGGCGCCCTCCTTTTGCGAGGAGGGGTCCTTGCGGTCGCGCTCGACGATGTCCTGGTAGACCGCCAGGTAGCCGGCGAAGCGCATCCTGGACCCGGTGGCGCGGAAGAGGCACGGCCCCGCCTCGATGTCGGCGGTGGTCACGTCGAAGATCGCCGGCTTCATCTGCGAGGCGACGAAGCGGTTCCAGATCAGGCTGTAGAGCAGGTACTCGTCTTTCTGGATGTAGCGCTTCACCAGCTCCGGCGCCAGCTCCATGGAGGTCGGGCGGATCGCCTCGTGGGCCCCCTGCGTCATCTTGCCGACCTTGTAGACGCGCGGCTCGTCCGGGAGGAACTCCGCCCCGTGCGCCTTGACGATGTGGTCGCGCACCTCCTGCAGGGCCTCGGGGGCGACGCGCGTCGAGTCGGTCCTCATGTAGGTGATGAGACCGACCGTCCCCATGTCTCCCAGGTCCATCCCTTCGTACAGCCTCTGCGCCAGGGTCATCGTCTTCTTGACGGTGAAGCCCAGCTTGCGCGAGGCGTCCTGCTGCAGCTTGCTGGTGATGAAGGGCGGGACCGGGTTCTTCTTCTTCTCCTTCGCCTCGACGGAGCGCACCACGAAGGCGGCGCCCTTCAGGGCGCCGACGATCGCCTCGGTCTCCTGCTGGTTCTTGAGGTCGGCCTTCTTGTCGCGGACCTTGATGAGGCGGGCCTCGAAGGGGGGCGGCTCCTTCCCCTCCAGCAGGGCGGCCAGGGTCCAGTACTCCTCCGGCTTGAAGGCCCGGATCTCCCGCTCGCGCTCGACCACGATGCGCAGGGCGACCGATTGCACGCGCCCCGCCGAGAGGCCGCGCCGCACCTTGTCCCACAGGAGGGGGCTGATCTTGTAGCCGACCAGGCGATCGAGGATGCGCCGCGCCTGCTGCGCGTCGACCTTGTGCAGGTCGATCTTGGCCGGGTGCTCGATGCCGTGGGCCACCGCGCGCTTGGTGATCTCGTTGAACATCACGCGGTGCAGGTTCTTGTTCGTCTTCTTCAGGATCTCCGACAGGTGCCAGCAGATCGCCTCTCCCTCGCGGTCGGGGTCGGGGGCCAGGTAGACCTTGTCGGCCGTGCCGGCGGCCTTGATCAACTCGTCGATGACCTTCTTGCGGCCGGGGAGGATCTCGTAGGTCGGCTTGAAGTCGCGCTTCTCGTCGACGCCCAGCTTCTTCTTGGGCAGATCGCGCACGTGGCCCATCGAGGCCTTGACGGTGAAGTTGCGGCCAAGGAACTTGTTGATGGTCTTGGCCTTGGCCGGCGATTCGACGATGACCAGCGACTTGCCCAAGTGCCTTCTCCTCGCTTCGTGACGTGCTATCGTTCGATAAATATAGTCCCCTGTCAAATATTTCAAGTCCGCGACAGGAAACGGCGGCCCGGAAGCTGGCGCACCAGGCCGCGCAGCTCGAGATCCAGCAGGATCGCCAGGAGGGGCCCCGGCGCCAGCCGGCTGCCCTCCCCGAGGCGCTCGATGCCGATGCCGCGCACCGCCGGGATGAGGTCGAGCACGCGCCGCGCCTCGGGCGACAGCGAAGCGCACAGGTCGCCGCGCGGCCGCGCCGGCCCGTCCGGGGCCCCGCTCACGGCGGCGCCCGCGGGCGCGAAGGCCCGCGCCGCCTCGACAACCTGCGGCGCCAGGTCCTCCAGAACGTCCTCCCATCCGCGGCAGACCAGGGCGCCCTCCCGCAGGAGGGCATTCGTCCCCGCCGCCTCGGGGGCGCCGGCCGGGCCCGGCACCGCGTGCACCAGGCGCCCCTCCTCGGCCGCCAGGCCGGCCGTGATCAGCGACCCGCTGCCGTCGGCCGCTTCCACCACGACCGTCGCCCAGGAGAGCCAGGCGATCACCCGGTTCCTCTCCGGGAAGTGCCGTGGCAGTGGTCCGGTGCCGAAGGGGAACTCGCTCAGCACGGCGCCCCGCCCGGCGATCACTTCGGCCAGCCTTAGATGCTCGACCGGGTAGATCCGGTCCAGGCCCGACCCGAGGACCGCGAGGGTGCGGCCGCCGCCCTCCAGGGCGCCGCGGTGGGAAGCGGCGTCGATGCCGCGCGCCAGGCCGCTGACCACCGTGAAGCCGGCACCGGCGGCTCCCTTCGCCACCCGGTGCGCGACGCGCACCCCGTGCGGTGTCGCACGCCGCGATCCGACGACGGCGATCGCCAGCATATCTTGAGGACGCAGATCGCCCCAGACGTAGAGCAAGGGCGGTGGATCCGAGGAGAGCCGGAGCAGCTCCGGGTAGCCGTCGTCCTCGATGGTCAGGACGCCGGCGCCGAAACGCCGCGCGCGCTGCAGCTCGTCGCGGGCCGTCTCCTCCCATCCGGGGCCGAGAAGGCCGGGGATGGACTCCAGGGCCAGGATACGGGCGCCCGAGCTGTCGTCCCGGGGGAAGAGAGCCCGCCGCGATCCGGGCTGGCCGGCGAATCGAAGGTTCCAGGCGGCCCAGCGCAGGGCCGATCCCAACATCCGAACCTCGCAGCCGACGCGGAGGGTCCGAAACCTTACTCAAAGCAGGCCGCGCTTGTCAAGGAAGGCGCCTGTGCGATATAAGGAGCGCAGGCCCGGGATGGCGCGGCGCGGGGGCGCCGTGGGCAGTCATCCAGCTCTTCCCGATCCCGTTCTGCAGATCGATGCCGGTGAGGGTGTGGGGGTGACCCCGACGTTCTGGCGTCCTGTCCACGGCGACCCCGCCTTGCCGCTCGCGTTGCTTCTCCTTCTGTTCGGTCTGGCCCTGCTGACCGCGCACGCCCGGGCGGCGGCGCGGCCGACGGTGCCGGAGGACGATGCCTACCAGCAGGCGCTCCGCCTCTACCGCGGGGGCCGCTTCACCGAGGCGCTCGAGGCGGTGCGGCGTGCCGCGGCGACGAGCGGCTGGAGCGCCGCGCTTCACACCCTGGCGGGCTGGTGCCAGCTGCGCGGCGGCGCCGACAAGGACGCCGGCAGCGAGTTCGGCGCCGCGCTGGTCCTCGATGCGCGCGCCATCGAGCCACGCGTCGGCCTGGGGTATGTCCTGCTGCGCCAGGGAAAGGCGCCCGCCGCGCTCGGACGCTTCCAGGAGGTCCTGCGCCGCGACCCCAGGAACGCCGACGCCCTCAAGGGATCGGGCCTGGCGCTGCGCGATCTCGGCCGGCTCACCGAGGCGGCCGATCGCTTCCGCCGGGCCCTGGCCCTCGAGCCGGCGGACGCCGAGGCCCAGGGGTTCCTCGACCAGGTCCTCGCGGCCGGCGGCCTGATCAAGGAATCGCGCCCGCGGCCGCCCGTGCCGGACGCGACGCCGATCGAGGTCGTGGCGGGCGCCCGAGAGCGGCAGTTGTGGGTCCTGGACGCGGGCGTCCCGCGGCCCCTCTTCGTCAAGGGGATCAACATGGGGGTCGCCCTGCCGGGGCGGTTCCCGGCCGAGTTCCCCGCGGACCCGGAGACCTACGCCCGCTGGCTCGACCTGGTCTCCGGAATGGGGGCCAACACGGTCCGCCTCTACACCCTTCTGCCGCCCGCCTTCTACTCCGCCCTGGCGCAGCACAACCGCGAGGGGAGGGGGCGTCTCTGGCTGGTGCAGGGGGTCTGGACCGAGCTGCCGGAGGACCACGACTACGACGCCCCTCCCTTCCTCGACGGGTTCCGGGAGGAAATCCGGCGCGTGGTCGACGCGGTGCACGGCAACCTCGATCTCCCCCCGCGTCCGGGCCGCGCCTCGGGCTCCTACCGCGCCGACGTCTCGTCGAGCCTCCTGGCGTTCCTCGTGGGCAGGGAGTGGGAGCCGTTCTCCGTCGCGCGGTACGACGCGAGGGAAGACGGGAGCGTGGCCGGTCCGGGGGGAGGCTCGTTCGTCGGGGCGTATTTCGAGACCCGCCCGGAGGAGGGGGCGACCCGCTTCGAACGCTGGCTCGCCTCCATCCTCGATTTCACCGTCGCCTACGAGACCGGGCGCTACCGCCAGCAGCGCCCGGTGTCGTTCGTGAACTGGCCGACGCTCGATCCGCTGTCGCACCCGACCGAGGCGACGGTCGCCGAGGAAGAGGCTCTGCGGCGCCGCCTCGGGGAGCCCCCTCCGCCGGGGCCCATCCAGGAATACGACAACGACGCCGTCGGGGTCGACGCGGCGCGCATCCACGCCTTGCCGGCGGCGCAGGGCGGCCTGTTCGCCACCTACCACGCGTATCCTTATTATCCCGACTTCATGAACCTCGACCCCGGCTACCTCAAGGCCCACGACAGCCTCGGCCCGAGCAGCTACATCGGCTACCTGCGGGACCTGGCGCGGCACCACGGCGAGCAGCCGATCCTGATCGCCGAACTCGGCGTGCCGAGCAGCCGCGGCATCGCCCACCTGCAGCCGCAGGGGTGGAACCACGGGGGGCACGACGAACGCGCGCAAGGGGAGATCGACGCGCGGCTGATGCGGGATGTGCGCGAGGCGGGCCTGGCGGGAGGGATCCTCTTCTCGCTTCTGGACGAATGGTTCAAGCGCAACTGGCTGGTGGCCGAGTTCGAGATCCCCTACGAGCGCAATCCGCTCTGGCTCAACGTGCTCGATCCCGAGCAGAACTACGGCGTGCTGGCGGCGCGTCCCGGGGCGAGCGGCTGGAAGGTGGCGATCGATGGGCGGGGCGAGGACTGGCGTGACGTGGCTCCCCTCGCCGTGAAGCGCGAGGGAGGGCCGCTGCGTTCATTCGCCGACGGACACGACGCGGCACGGACCCTGCGGGCTCTTGCGGTCACTTCCGACGAGGCCTATCTTTACATCCGCCTTCAGGTCGCGAAGCTGGATGCCGACGGGGACGGGTCGCCCGACTGGCGCGACGCGAGCTACCTGATCGGCATCGACACCTACGACGCCAGGCGCGGGGACCACAGGATGCCCGTCGAGGAAAGCGTCCCCTCCCCGGCCGGCCTGGAATTCTGCCTGATCTTCGACGGCGACGACACCAGCCGGTTGCTGGTCGATCCCCCCTACGACATCTTCACGCACCGTTACCACCGCCCCTACCAGTCGGTGGAGAACGCCGACGGACGCTTCATGGAGATCCGGGTCGAGACCAACCGCCGGCGCATCGGCCGGGACGGCACCCTGTTTCCCGCGCAGGGCTCCAGCCGATCGCCGCTGCGGCGGGGCTCGATCGACCCGCGCGACCCGGACTACACCACGCTCGCCGACTGGGAAGCGAGTGTTTCCGGCAGCTTCATCGAGGCCCGCATCGGCTGGGGGCTGCTCAACGTCACCGACCCCTCCTCGCGCCGCGTCCTCCATGACGACCCGAACGATCTGCGCTCCATCGGCACCGTGGAAACGCCCGGGTTCCGTTTCTACGCCACGGCCGTCAAGCCCGAGGCGCCCCCCGGGGGCGAGACACCGCTCAAGGCGCGTCTCGCCGATCGGCTTCCGGCGGCCGCGCACCTGGCCGCGGCCGACCTGCCGCTGTACGCCTGGCGCGGCTGGGACCGCCCGTCGTACCGCATCGAGAAGAAGGCATCCTGGGCGATCCTCAAGAAGGCGTTCGAGTCGCTCGATCGGCAGGCGGCAGCCTCGCGGGAGGGGCCGTGATGAGGCGCGGCGTGTGGCTCGCGGCGCTGCTGCTCGCCGGCCTCGCTCCGGGGGCGGCGGCCGGCGAGGCCGCGCCCGGGACGCCGGCGCCGGAGAGCCCGGCGCCCGCCCGTCCGGTCGCCGATCTGATCCGCGATGCGGACGCCGCCTTCGCGCACGAGGAATACGGGCAGGCGCGCCGCCTGTACGAGGAGGCCCTCCGGTCGGGGGCCGAGGCGGTCCATCCCCTGCGGCGCCTGGCGTTGCTCCAGTCCTGGGACGGCGACCTCGAGGAGTCGATCGGCAGCTACCGCCGCGCCCTGGCGCTGGCCCCCGGGGATCTCGACCTGTCGCTCGAGCTGGCCAAGGTCCTCTCATGGCACAACGATCTGCGGGAAGCGATCGGGACGTACGAAGATCTGCGCGCCAGGTACCCCGACGACCCGCGCGTGCTCCTCGGCCTGGGGCAGGCCCTCGGCTGGAGGGGCCGCTACGCCGATGCCGACGCCGTCTACCGCGGCATGGAGGATCGGCGCCTCGAATCGATCCAGGCGCACCTGGGCCGGGCTCGCCTGCTGGCCTGGCAGGGCGAGCTGCACCGCGCCGGCGCCTTCTACCGCGACGTGCTGCGGGCCGATCCGGGCAACCTCGAGGCGCGCATCGGCATGACCCAGATCCACCACTGGCAGGGGCTCGACCGCTCGGCCCGCGAGCAGGCCGACAACCTGGTGCTCGACCATCCCGAGAGCCGCGAAGCGCGCCAGCTTCAAGAGGAGATCCACCGATCGCTCGCGCCCAGCGGCGACCTGGACGCCTTCCGGCGCAGCGACAACGACAGCAACCGCCTCGATGCCGGCACGGCCGCCTGTACTTTCATGGCCGAGCCGCAGACCTCGGTCCGCATCGCGTTCTCCGATTACCTGGCCGAGTACCGCTGCCGGACGATCGGTCTGTGCAAGGGCGATCCGCTGGCGGCCTCGCAGGCGCTGGCGGCTCTGCCGGTCGACTCGGTGGTCGAGGCGCGCGCCCAGGTCCTCATGGCGGGGGTGACGTCCCGCCTCCTCGGCCCGCTGACCTTCCACGCCCGCCTCGGCGCGGCCCACGAGGAGGATTTCGACGGAACGTCGCGCAGCGTGGCGGTCGGCGGTGGCTTCATCCGCTGGACGGTCGGTCCGCGCCTGACGGTGGCCGGGTCCGGCGCGCGCGAGGCCCTGATCGACACCGCGCCGCTCATCGATCGCGGCATCAAGGTGGACAGCGCCGATCTGCGCCTGGAGTACCGCTTCAGGCCGGCCTGGATGCTGTCGGGGGCGGGTGGATACGGCTCCTATTCCGACGGCAACGCGCGCAAGTCGGCCTCGGCGGCCCTGGAGTGGCGCCTGCCGCCGGCGCATGCCCGGGTCACCGCGACCCTCGATGTCCGCTACCGCACCTTCAACGAGGACAAGGACGATGCCTACTTCGACCCGCTGCGCTACGACTCGGAGCTCCTGACGGTGGCGGTCGGGGACGACTACCACCACGGCCGGATCACCTGGCGCATCGAGGGGACCTACGGCCGGCAGAACTTCAGCACCAACGCGGGGTCGGCGCCGGGGGCCGGGAACAACGATCGCGTATCGGCCGGGTACGCCGCGTTCGGCGTGGGGCTGGGCGGGGGAGCGCGGCTGGAGGCCTTCTACTTGCGCAGCGACTATGCCCTGCAGGTGGCCACCGGGTTCACCTCGACCCGGTCCGGGCTCGTCTTCCACATGAGGTTCTGAACGATGCCGCCCGGGGCGGCGCCAGGGCGCGCCGCAGGCCGGGACAGGAGGGGCGGTGGGGAAAGAACAGGCGCGCATCCTGATCGTGGACGACGACCCGATCATCCGCCGGTTCGTCGGCACGCTCCTGGCGCACAACGGGTACGAGGTGCACGAGGCGGAGGACGGCGAGGCGGGGCTGCGGATGGCGGCTTCGCTCCTGCCGAGGCTCGTGGTGCTCGATCTGGTGATGCCGTACAAGGACGGCTTCGAGGTGATCAACGGCCTGAAGGACGATCCGTCCACGCGCCGTGTCCCGATCCTGATCCTCTCGGTCAAGGATCGCGAGGAGGACGTGGTCAAGGCGCTGAACCTCGGCGCCGACGATTACATGATCAAGCCGTTCAGCACGCAGGAGCTTCTGGCGCGCATCCGAAAGATCCTGGAGCGCACCGCGCCGGGGGGGACCGGTTGCACGACCTCCTGATCCGCCTGATCGCCGGAACCGGCGCCCTGCTGGGCGGCCTGGCGCTGCTGATCGCCTTCAACAAGGCGTTGCGCGAGATGCGCGAGGCGCTCGACCGCCGCCGCCGTGCCCTCCTCGAGCCGGCCATCTATGAATATGCCAACGCCACGGGCCACCGTGCGATCCTCGACTACCTGCCGAAGCCGCTGTCCCGCCGGGACCGGCGCCTGGCGGAAGCGGCCCTGCTCGACGCCGCGCGCGTCGTCAAGGGAGAATCGCGCGATCGGATCACGGCCGCCTTCGAGGCGCTCGGCTCGGTGCGCGTCTCGATCCTGCACCTCAGGTCGCAGCGCTGGTGGAAGAGGGCCGAGGCCGCCGAGCGGCTCGGGTTGATGCGCAGCCGCGCCGCCGCCGAGCCGCTGGTCGCCGCCATGAACGACCCGATGGGCGAGGTGCGCATCCGCGCGGCGCGCGCCCTGGGGATCATCCGCGGCACCACGTCGATCCGCCCTCTGGTCCTGGCCCTGACCGACCCCAGCCGCTGGTCGGCGATCCGCGTGGCGGAGATCCTGATCGGCACCGGGACCGAAGCGGTGGACGAGCTGCTGGCGGCCTACGACAGCCTGCCGCACCTCGCGCGCATCTCGGCCCTCGACGTGCTCGGGCGCATCCGCAGCCTCAAGGCGGCCGGCCTCATCCGCAAGGCGCTCAAGGATCCACACCCCGACATCCGCGCCCGCGCGGCGAACGCCCTGGGGCACGTCGGCGACCCCGGCTTCGCCGCCGACCTGACGGAAGCGCTGCGCGACCCGGAATGGCCCGTGCGGGCCATGGCGGCGAAGGCGCTCGGGCGCGTGGGCGGCCAGGGCGCCATCGCCGCGCTGTGCGAGGCGCTCAAGGATCGCCAGTGGTGGGTGCGCGCCAACGCGGCCGAGGCGTTGCGCCTCGTGGGACCGGCCGGCCGCGACGCGCTCATCCGCATGCTCGACGCGGACGACACCTACGCCCGGCACCAGGCGGTGGCGCAGCTCGAGGAGGGGCGCATCATCGACGAGTACCTGGCCGACCTCGCCTCGGCCGACCCGGCGCGGCGCGAGGCCGCCATCGGCTTCGTGGAGAAGATCATCCGGCTGGAGCGCGTGGACCATCTGACGCAGCAGGCGATCGATCATGCCCAGGAGGGCGTGCGCCTGGCGCTGCTCAAGATCCTGCAGCGCCCGGCGTAGGGGGCCTCGTGAGGGGGACGCGGTGACGCCGGACATGCTGCTGCCGGAGATCGTCCTGGCCTTCAACCGCTGGGTGATTTACTACTTCGCCCTGCTCAACGGGGTCTACGTCGTCCTCTTCCTGGTGTCGCTCGTCGAGGTGGTGCGCTTCGTCAAGGGGACCTTCTTCTCAGACTACGAGCAGATCCTGAAGTCCGACATGACTTGGCCCGTGTCGATCCTCGTCCCGGCCCGGAACGAGTCGCGCACCATCGTCGAGACGGTGCGCTCGCTGCTGAACGTGAACTACGGCCAGTTCGAGGTGATCGTCGTCAACGACGGCTCGAAGGACGACACCCTGCAGCGCCTGGTCGGCACGTTCGACATGAAGCGCACCGACAAGATCTACCGTCGCACCCTGCCGACCGGCCCTGTGCGCGCCATCTACGGCACGCTCGAGGTGCCGAACCTCACGGTCGTGGACAAGGAGCGCGGCGGCAAGGCCGACGCGCTGAACACCGGCATCAACGTGTCGCGCTACCCGCTCTACTGCTCGGTGGACGCCGACTCGATCATCGAAGAAAACGCCCTCCTGCGGGTGGTCAAACCGTTCATGGAGCATCCCCAGGAGATGGTCGCCGTCGGCGGCATCGTGCGCATCGCCAACGGCTGCGAGGTGCGCGAGGGACGCGTGGCGCGCATCGGCCTTCCCAGGAAGCCGTTGCCGATCTTCCAGGTGGTCGAGTACCTGCGCGCGTTCCTCAGCGGCCGCATCGGCTGGAGCACCCTGCGATCTCTCCTGATCATCTCCGGCGCCTTCGGCCTGTACCGCAAGGCCGAGGTGATCGCCGCGGGCGGCTACGATCGCTGGTCCGAGACCGAGGATCTCGAGCTGGTCCTGAAGCTGCACGAGACCCTGAACCGCCGGGGACGTCCCTACCGCATCGTCTTCGTCCCCGACCCGGTCTGCTGGACCGAGGTGCCCTCCACCTTCCGCGTCCTGGCCCGCCAGCGCAATCGCTGGCATCGCGGTCTCCTGCAGAGCCTCTGGCGCCACAAGCGGATGATCCTCAACCCCCGCTTCGGCGTCATCGGCACGATCGCCCTGCCGTACTTCGTCCTGTTCGAGACGCTGGGGCCGTTCATCGAGATCCTGGGCTACGCGATGCTCGCCCTCTCCTGGTGGCTGGGTCTCCTGAACGCCGACTTCTTCCTTCTCTTCCTGGTCTTCGCCGTCTTCTTCGGGGTCTTCCTGTCGGTCGCCGCCGTTCTGCTGGAGGAGATCTCCTTCCGCCGCTACCCCGGCTGGCAGCACTTGGCGACGCTCGTCCTCTTCGGCATCCTGGAGAACTTCGGATACCGGCAGGTCCTCTCCCTCTTCAAGGTGAAGGCCTTCTGGGACTTCCTCCTGCGCCGCCGCGCCTGGGGCCGGATGGAGCGGCAGGGGTTCCGCACGGCCCCCCCTCCTGCACCCGCCGCGCGGCGTATCTGACGGGCGCTGCGGCCGGGCGCGCCGCACACATCCTCTGAAACCCGCCACGGGCTTGCGTTCTAAGCGATCAGCCTTATATTGATCGTGGCGCAACATCTGCTGGAGCAAAGAGATACGTGATTCTTTGCTGCACAGAGCGGCCGACGGAGCCCGTCGGTCCCCGGACGCGTCGGGGAAATCACGCCCGGGGGGAATGGCCGCGCTCAACCTTTGGACAGGGAGCGCGGGACAGGGAAAGGACGCTCGATGGAGCGCCCGGCTTCCGAGAGACTCGTCGAGATCCTCCTGGTGGAGGACAATCCTGGAGATGCCCGCCTCGCGGCGGAGGCCCTGAAAGACGGGGCTTTCAGGAGCCGCCTGCACTGGGCCGCCGATGGCGTGCGGGCGATGGAGTTCCTGCGGCGGGAAGGCAAGGACGCCGCCGCGCCGCGCCCCGACCTGATCCTGCTCGATCTCAACCTGCCCAGGAAGGACGGCCGCGAGCTGCTGGCAGAGCTCAAGGGCGACGCGGAGCTCAAGAGCATCCCGGTCGTCGTCCTGACCTGCTCCAGCGCCGAGAGCGACCGGAACAGGGCCTACGAGCTCCAGGCGAACTGCTACGTCACCAAGCCTCTCCAGTGGAGCGAGTTCCTGGAGACCATCAGGGCGATCGGCGACTTCTGGCTGACCCAGGTGACGCTGCCGGGCCTGCACCCCGCGCCGAACCAGGAGAGGCCTCCCGATCGGCCGGAAGCCGCGCCCGGCGTCCGGGAGGCGACGGCCGAGGCCGGCGATGCCGCAAGCCTGAAGATCCTCCTGGTGGAAGACAATGCCGGAGACGCCCGCCTGGTGCGCGAGATGATCGACGGCTCGGGCAGGGACGACGTCGCGCTCGTGGATGTCGGCAGGCTGAGCGACGGGCTGCGGTGCCTCGGCGAGGAGAGCTTCGACGCGGTGCTGCTCGATCTCTCCCTGCCGGACAGCCAGGGCCTCGAAACGCTCGCCACCCTGCACGCCCAGGCGACCGGCGTGCCGCTCGTCGTGATGACGGGCCTCGGCGACGAGGAGGTCGCCGCCAAGGCGCTGCGGCAGGGCGCCCAGGACTACCTGGTCAAGGGGAAGTTCGGCGGCGACCTGCTGCTGCGGGCGGTGGCGCACGCCATCGAGCGCATGCGCTCGGGGAGGCTGGTCCGCTACCTGGCCCATCACGACGGCCTGACCGATCTGCCCAATCGCATCCTGTTCCACGACCGGCTGAGCCAGGCCCTGGAGCACGCCCGCCGCAACAAGCAGACCCTGGGGGTGCTCTTCCTCGACCTCGATCATTTCAAGAAGATCAACGACACCCTGGGGCACACCGTGGGGGACGAGCTCCTGGTGCACGTGGCGGCGCGCCTCAGGGGGTGCGTGCGGGCCAGCGACACCGTGGCCCGCGTCGGCGGCGACGAGTTCACGATCCTGCTCCCGGAGATCACGCGGGTCGAGGACATGACGGCGGTGGCCGACAAGGTCATGCAAGCCTTCGCATCGCCGTTCGTCCTCGAGGAGCGCGAGCTGGCCCTGACGGTGAGCATCGGCGCCAGCCTCTACCCGTACGACGGGGAGGGGGCCGAGACCCTGGTCAAGAACGCCGATGCGGCGATGTACCGCGCCAAGGAACAGGGGCGGGCCAACTGCCAGTTCTACTCGCCCGCCGCGAGCGCCCAGGCCTCGGAGAGACTGGCGCTGATCGAAGGGCTGCGGCGGGCCCTCGAGCGGGACGAGCTCGTGCTTCACTTTCAACCGACCATCGACGCCGTCACCGGCAAGGTCATCGCCCTCGAGGCGCTGGTCCGCTGGCGACGGTCGGACCAGCGGCTGGTCTACCCCGCGCAGTTCCTCCGCCTGGCGGAAGAGACCGACCTTATCGCCGGGATAGGCGAGTGGGTCCTGCGGCGCGCCTGCGCGCAGGGGCGGGCCTGGCAGATCGCGGGCCTGCAGCCGCTGCGCGTTTCGGTCAACCTCTCCTACCGCCAGCTGCACCAGGGCCGGGCGCTGCTCGAGACGTTCCGGCGCGTCCTGGCGGAGACCGGCCTCGACCCGCTGCGCCTCGAAGTGGAAGTGACCGAAGAGGCGATCACCAAGGACGAGGCGACGGCGCTCAAGACGCTGCGCGGGCTGCACGAAATGGGGATCCGCATCGTCGTCGATGACTTCGGCACCGCCTACGCCTCCCTGCGCCGCCTCAAGAGCTTTCCGTTCGGCAGCGTCAAGATCGACCGGTCGTTCATCCGCGACGTGGCGATCGAGCCCGACGACGCGGCCATCGTGTCGGCGATCATCGCCATGGCCCACAATCTCCAGATGACGGTGGTCGCGGAGGGCGTCGAGAGCGCGGAGCAGGTCTCCTTCCTCATGCGGCACCAGATCGACCAGATGCAGGGACCCTACTTCGGCGCGCCTCTCCCCGCCGAGGCGTGCGCCGAGCTGCTCCGCGCCGGCACGGGGACCTTCCAGCGCTGGAGCGCGGCCGCACCGGGCGACGGCCACGGCCCCGCGGCATCCGACCAGGGCGATGGAACGGCCGATCGCAGCGGAGGCTGAAGGCGAGCCTGCCCGCTCACCGGTGACGCCGCTGGTGAGCCTTGCGCTGGCGCTGGCCTACCTGTGCGCCGGCAAGCTGGGCCTCCTGCTCGCCCTCGTCAACCCGAGCGCCACACCCGTCTGGGCCCCGACCGGCATCGCCATGGCCGCGTTCCTGATCTACGGCCGGAACGCCTGGCCGGGCATCCTGCTCGGCGCGTTCCTGGTCAATCTCCTCACGGCGGGCACGACGGCGACCTCGATCGGCATCGCGATCGGAAACACCCTGGAAGGGCTGGTGGGCGGCTACCTCGTGACCCGTTTCGCGCGCGGCAGGGAGGCGTTCGACCGCCCGCAGGGCGTGTTCAAGTACGTGCTGGCCGCCGTCGCCAGCACGACCGTGAGCGCCACGATAGGGGTCGCGAACCTGGGGCTCGGGGGACTCGCCGGCCGCGGCAGCTGGAGCACCGTCTGGCTCACCTGGTGGCTCGGGGACCTGGGCGGCGCCCTGATCGTCGCCCCGCCGCTCATCCTGTGGGGCGGCAGCCGGAGGATCGCACGGGGCCGATCGCGGTCGGCGGAAGCGGTCCTCCTGCTCTCGTCGCTGGCCCTCGTGGCCCTGGGAGCCTTCGGCCCCTTTCCCTGGAACGCCGCGGGGAACCACCCGCTCTCCTTCCTGTGCATCCCGCCGCTCCTCTGGGCGGCGTTCCGTTTCGGCTCGCGGGAGGCCGCGACCGCGAACCTCCTGCTGGCAGGGATCGCCGTCTGGGGCACACTGCGCGGCCTCGGGTCGCCCAGCGCGGCGGAACAGAACGCGTTCCTCCTCCTGCTGCAGGCGTTCCTGGGCGTCACTTCGACCATGTCCTTGCTCCTGGCCTCGCTGGTTTCGGAGCGCGTGCGCGCGCAGCAGGAGCTGGAGCGCCACGCGCAGGTCCTGGCACGCCACAACGCCGACCTGGAGCAGTTCGCCCACGTCACCTCTCACGATCTCCGCGAGCCGCTCAGGATGGTGGCCAGCTTCTCCGAGCTCCTGGCGAGCCGGAACGAGGGCCTCCTGGACGACGATTCACGGGCGTACGTACGCTTCATCGTCGGCGGGGCCACGCGGATGCGCGAGCTGCTCGACGGGCTCCTGTGTTACTCCAGGGCGTCGGCGTCGCACGGCGCTCCAGGGCGGGCGGACTGCGAGACGGCGCTGACGAAGGCGCTCGAGAACCTGCGCCTCGCCATGCGCGAGAGCGGGGCCTCCGTCACGCACGATCCCTTGCCCTCCGTCAAGGCCGACGAGCTCCAGGTCAGCACGCTGTTCCAGAACCTCATCGACAACGCGATCAAGTTCCGAGGGCACGAGACGCCCAGCGTCCATGTCGGAGCGCGACGGAGGGGAGAGACCATCGTCTTCTCGGTGCGCGACAACGGCCTGGGCATCGCGCCGGAGCATTTCGGCCGGATCTTCAGGATCTTCGAGCGGCTGCACCGGAAGGACGAGTATCCCGGCACCGGCATGGGGCTGGCGATTTGTAGAAGGATTGTCGAGAGCCACGGGGGCACGATCACCCTCGACTCGGAGGTCGGCCGAGGGAGCACCTTCCGCTTCTCTCTGCCGGCGACGGAGGCCGGTGCGAACGAGGCGATCGACCGCGGCTGAACCGAGCCCGGCGGCTGAAGGGCATGCGGGCCCGCATCGACTTCAGCGACGCGACCCCGCCAGCGCTCTCTTCACCTCCCCCACGAGATAGAGCGACCCGCTGACGACGGCCAAGCCGTCGGCGCCGGCGGCGCGGCGGGCCAGATCGAGCGCCTCTTCGACGGTCGGCGCGACCTCGGCGTCGTGCTGGAGCTGGGCGGCCATGCGCCTCAGGACATGAGGGGATTCGCCGCGCGCGACGGGCAGCGAGGTCAGGATCAGGCGGCTCACGAGGGGACCCAGGATGCCGAGCATGGCGTCGGCAGGCTTGTCCTTCATGGCGGCGAAGACGAGGGCGAGGCGCCGGCCCGGCTGGTGGTCGCGCAGATAGGCGGCCAGCGTTTCGCAGCCGGCCGGGTTGTGGGCACCGTCGAGCAGGAGCTCCGGACGGCCGGGGACCAGCTCGAGACGGCCGGGCCAGGAGGCGCGGGCCAGGCCGAAGGTGATCGTCTTCGCATCGATGGAGGAAAAGCCGCGGCGCGCAATCTGCTCGGCGAGCAGGACCGCCACGACGGCGTTCTCGACCTGGTGGTCGCCGTGCAGGGGGATCGCCAGCCGGTCCAGGCGGCCGCCGGAGGGGGTCCGCAGGGAGAAGACCGGCGGGTCGGGGTAGCGCGTGCCGCCGTGAGTGTCCCGGCCGCCGGCACGATCGGCATCGGCCGGCCGCACGTCGCAGTCGCCGGCCAGGATCAGCGGCGCGCCGACCCGGGCCGCCTCGGCGCGGATCACCTCCAGAGCCTCGGGCGTCTGCCGCGAGAGGGCGCAGGGGACGCCGGGCTTCACGATACCGGCCTTCTGCGAGGCGATGGCGGCCAGGGTGTCGCCGAGCCATTGCGTGTGATCCATCGAAATAGGGGTGATGGCGCAGGCGAGGGGCGTCACGACGTTCGTGGCGTCGAAGCGGCCCCCCATGCCGACTTCGAGGACGGCGATCGGCACCCGGCGGCGGGCGAAGTGCAGGAAGGCGAGGGCGGTGGTCGCCTCGAAGTAGGTCGGCGAGTCGCCGCCGGATGCCCGCTCCGCTTCGATGGCGCGGCGCACCTCGGCGGTCAGGGCGGCGACCTCCTCCTCGGAGATCGGCTCGCCTGCCACGACGATCCGCTCCTCGAAATGGACCAGGTGGGGCGAGGTGTAGACGCCGGCGCCGAAGCCCGACGGCCGCTGCACGCAGGTCTCGCCCGAGGTCAGCGTGGCCGCCAGGATGGAAGAGAGGTAGGCGGCGACGGATCCCTTGCCGTTGGTGCCGGCGATCAGAACCGAGGGGAATTCGTCCTGGGGGTCGCCGAGCCGTGACAGCAGGGCCCGGATCCGGTCGAGCCCCGGCCGGATGCCGAGGCTCTCGAGCGAGCCGAGGTAGTCAAGCGCCTCCAGGTAGGTCATGCCGTCCTAGCGGATTTCGGGTGGCTGGGCCTGCTTGCGGGCGACGATCGAGGTCGGGAAAGGAAGAGGCTCGCGGCTGCGAGCCATCTGGCCGGAGGCCTCGGAATCCTGCACCGCTCCGCCGGACGATCCCGCGGCGGCGGTCGAGGAACCGGCGGCCGGGGCGGAGGCGGCCAGGGCCTCGGTGTTGACGAGGAACTTGAGGCACTTGATCAGGATCTCACGCATCTCCCGCCGCTCGACGATGAAGTCGAGCATGCCGTGCTCGAGCAGGAACTCGGAGCGCTGGAACCCCTCCGGCAGCTTCTCGCGGATCGTCTGCTCGATCACCCGTGGCCCGGCGAAGCCGATGAGCGCCTTCGGCTCGGCGATGTTCAGGTCGCCCAGCATGGCGTAGGAGGCGGTCACTCCTCCGGCCGTCGGATCGGTCAGGACCGAAATGTACGGTATGCCGGCCTCGTGGAGCTTGCCGAGGGCCGCGGCGATCTTGGCCATCTGCATCAACGACAGAGCCCCCTCCTGCATCCGCGCCCCGCCCGAGCAGGAGATGACGACGAGGGGTATGCGCTCGTCCAGCGAGCGCTCGACGGCCCGGGTGACCTTCTCGCCGACCGCCGACCCCATAGAGCCGCCCATGAATCCGTACTCCATGACGGAAAGGGTCACCTGGAACCCGCCCATCGTCCCCCGGGCGTTGATCACGGCGTCGTTGAGGCCGGTCCTTTCGCGGTACTCGCGCAGGCGGTCCTTGTAGGGCTTCACGTCCCGGAACCTGAGCGGGTCGATCGAGTAGATGTCGGTGTCGACTTCCTGGTAGCGGCCCTCGTCGAACAGGGCGGCCAGGCGCTCGCGCGCCGAGATGCGGAAGTGGTAGTTGCACTTCGGGCAGACGTTGGAGTTCCTGAGGACTTCCTTCTTGTAGATGATTTCCTTGCAGGAGTTGCACTTGACCCAGAGCCCCTCCGGCACCTGCATGCGGCGGTTCTCGACCGGTTGCTTGGGCTTGCGGATTTTCTTAAACCACGCGATGTCCATCAGATCCAGGGTCTCCTGTTGCTCCAGGCTCTCCGGGGAAGGGGACCGTATTGCCCGGGATCATATCTGGAAGGAAGGAGCCGGTCAAGCGGGCGGCGCGAAAGGGTCCGACCCGCCCGATGCCCCGACCTCCTGACCACTCCTTGGACATCCCGCTCCCACTGCGGGCTGTACCCTGTACACGCCACTTAAGTCGATACAAAGGCTATGTTTAGTCGCCGCTCCAGAGGTCCACTGACCATCCTCAGAGCACGGCGTGTGCAGGAGCTGGTCCCTGCGCCACGGCAGCTTTCCGACGGTCGGGCGATCGGGGACGGTGGCTCCAGCCGAATCGAGACTCGCAAGTCTCAGCGTCTCATCGGCTTGGGAGTCGCGACCGCGAAGGTGCACAGAGAAAGTGGATCGATGGCATCGAGGTTGCGATAGGGAAGCCGACCGTTGTAAAGCCAAACCATCCGCGAGGGTGGGACGGAAAGCCGCGGGTCTCTCAGAGACGGCCGGGTTGCCAACGAGATGGTGACCCTCATCCGTCTCGTTGCTGTTCCAGGAGGCGACCAAAGTGAGACCAGCGGCCTTGATGAAACGGTTCTCGCAATCGATCCTCCGCGGCTCGTACGTTTCCCTCGTCATCTTACTCATCGTCGCCCTTGGCGTCGGCCCTGCCATGGCCGATCCGGGGTCGTCCCCCTCCTCCCGACCTGGCGCCGGCACCCCTGGGAACCCCGCAATCAACCCGGCGGGAAACCCGACCGGCAACCCGGCCGGCAACCATGGGAAACCGCACGGCAACCAGGGGCCGGCGCGGCTGGCGCCTGACCTCGTCGAGCAGATCAAGGGACGATCGCCCGCCGAGCGCATCCGGCTGGTGGCGACGCTCCACGGCTTCAACGCGCAGGATGTCGAGAACCAGATCCTGGCTCTCGGCGGCGAGGTGAAGGGGCGCTACCCGTCGGTGCACCAGATGGTCCTTGAGCTTCCGGCCGGGTCGGTCGCCTCGCTGACCGAGAGCTCGAGCCTCGATTACATCACGCCGGACCGGCCAGTGGACGGCATGGCGAGCCATCTCGAGGCCGCCACGGGCGCCAGCCTGGTCTACTCGCTGCAGGCGGGCTGGCCGTCGAGCGCCTCCAACGGCTACGACGGCAGCGGCATCGGCGTCGCGGTCATCGACTCGGGAATCGACGCGGACCACTTCGATCTCCGCAGCGGAGGCCAGCGGCGGACGGTGGCGTCGGTCGACTTCGTCGGCAGCGGCGCGGCGTACGATCCGTACGGCCACGGGACGCACGTCGCCGGCATCATCGCCGGAAACGGCAGCAGCTCGTCCCAGCTGCCCCGCGGCTACGCCGGCATCGCGCCGGGCGCCAGTCTCCTGAGCCTGAGGGTCCTCGACGAGTCCGGCCACGGCAGGCTGAGCGGCGTCATCGCGGCCATCGACTTCGCCATCGCCAACCGGCAGGCCTACAACATCCGGGTCCTCAACCTGTCGCTGGCGGCCCCGCCGGTCGAGTCGTTCCGGGATGATCCGCTGTGCCAGGCCGTCGAGCGTGCCACCCTCGCGGGCCTGGTGGTCGTCGCCGCGGCCGGCAACTTCGGCGTCGACCCGAACGGCAACAAGGTCTACGGCGGCATCACCTCGCCGGGCATCTCGCCGGCGGCCATCACCGTCGGCGCCACCAACACGCATGGCACCGACGCGCGCTCGGACGACACCGTGGCGCGCTACTCGTCACGCGGGCCGACGCGCTCGCGCTCGGTCGATCCCGAGACGGGCGCGATCGTCTACGACGACCTCGCCAAGCCCGATCTTGTCGCGCCGGGGGTGGGCGTGGTGTCGCTGGAGCGTTACCAGAACCAGATCGTGCTGCGCCACCCGGAGGTGCACGTCTACACCGGCAACCCGCGCGAGGGACGCTACATGCTCCTGAGCGGCACCTCGATGGCGGCGCCGGTCGTGTCGGGGGCGGTGGCCCTGATGCTGCAGGCGAACCCCTCCCTGACGCCGAACCTGGTCAGGACGATCCTGATGTACACCGCCCAGATGATGGACGGGCCGGACCTTTTCGAGCAGGGGGCCGGGCTGGTCAACATCGACGGCGCGGTGAGAGTGGCGCGCGCCCTGAGCAACAGGTCCGGGTCGCTGCTGCTGGGGCAGAAGCTGGCCTCCCAGCGGCTGCCGCTGCCGCAGTCCACCATCGCGGGCGAGACCGTCCCCTGGAACCAGGGGGTCCTGTGGGGCGGCGGCTGGCTGTCCGGAAGCGCGCTCCTCACCCAGCAGCAGATGGCCTACGCGCAGACGCTCATCTGGGGCGTCC
>QHXZ01000077.1:6565-18237 GCA_003223165.1 Acidobacteriota bacterium | reverse complement strand
GCCCGCATCCTCACCGCGCTGGAAGACCGCGCCCACATGATCGGGGCCCTCCTGACCTCCTCGGGCTTCGTGGCGCGCCATCTCGGGCCGATTCTCGTGCTCTGCGCGGCGCTCCTGCTGCTGGGATTGCTGCCGTTCGTCCCGTATCTCCTCCTAGCCCAGGGGGTGCTGCCCGCGTCGGCCATCGCCTCCCTCTTCGTGTTGCAGCAGATCGTCATGCTGCTGCGCCAGTGGATGCGGGTCACGGGGATCGCGTCGCTTCTGGCGTTCTACCGGGGCGCAACCGGCGGCACCGTGGGCGACGCCGGGGAGGAGATCCCGGCGGGCCCCGAGGGCGCGCCCGGGCCCGGGGCGGCCGCGCGGCTGGCCGGGGGGGCGGCCTTGGTCGCGCTGCTGCTTCTGTAACCGGGCGCTCCCGCGCGCTCCCTGGCCGCGGCGCAGCCGGCCGCCCGTTCCCCGCGCGCCGCGCCGGCCGCCGCGCCGCCCGCTGCTCCACCCCCCGTGCAGCCCGCCGCGCGACCCGGCGCCCAACCCGCCACGAAGGCGGGAGCATCCCTCAGCCGCCGCGTGGTCTCATACTCCATCCAGGCGTCGCTCGATCCCGCCACGCGCACCGTGAGCGGGCGGGAGAGCATCGTGTACCGCAACGACACGCGCTCCACGATGAGCGACCTCAAGCTCCACCTCTATCCCAATGCCTTCTCCAACACCGCCTCGACCTACATGCACGGCATCGCCTGGGACGACCGGCTCACGCAGGGGCGCCTCGAGCGCATGCGGGACGAGGGGAGCTGGGGGTCGATGAAGGTCCTCTCGGTGAAGGGAGCCGACGGCGCCGACCTGACCGGCGGCGCGGCCATCGACGAGACGGTGATGACCGTCCCGCTGCCCTCCCCCGTCCGTCCGGGGGAGTCGGCGCGGATCGAGGTGGCCTGGGAGACCCGGCTGCCGAGGACCTTCCACCGCATGGGTTACTGGGGGCAGCACTACGACGTGATGCAGTGGTTCCCGAAGCCGGCGGTCTTCACCGACGCCGGCTGGAAGGTCTATCCGTTCTACCGCTACTCCGAGTTCTTCGCCGACTTCGGGACCTTCGACGTCGCCCTGACCGTGCCACGCGGCTATCTCGTCGAGGCGACCGGCGTGCCGGATGCCGCCCGCGACAATCCCGACGGCACGCGGACCGTGACCTACAGGGCCGCGGACGTGCACGACTTCGCCTGGATCGCCGACCCGAACGCGCTCGTGGCGCGCGAGGTGGTGGCGGAGGGCCCGTACTCCGCCGCGCCGGTCGAGGTCCTCTACGTGCACCAGCCGTACCGTCGCGGCATGGCGCCGCGCATCCTGGAGGCCGCCCGGCAGGGCCTGCTGTACTACGGCCAGCGCTTCATGCCTTACCCCTACCCCCGCCTGGTGATCGACGACCTGCCGATGGGCCTCGGAGGCGGCATGGAGTACCCGATGCTGTTCACCGTCTCGATGGCCTGGTTCGTGCCCCGCCTCGACACCGCCCCCGAGGAGGTGACCCTGCACGAATTCGGGCATCAGTACTGGTACGGGATCATGGCCACGAACGAGTTCGAGGAGCCGTGGCTCGACGAAGGGATCAACTCCTACGTTACACGGCGGGCGATGGATAGGGTCTTCGGCGCCGGCCGCCGCGGGCGCACGGTGAACGCCCTCTTCGCCTACGGCGCGGCGCGCGTCCTGGCCGATGGCGTCCAGGCGAACCTCGGCTGCGCGACCCTGGACCTGGCCCAGCTCCTCGGCTTCCACGACACGCCGTTCCGCCCGGTCGAGGGGGGCCTGCTCGGCTACCCGGTCAGCCCGTTCGACCTGAATCTCCCTGGCCTTACGGACGGCCGCTTCCTGTACGGCAAGCAAGCCTACGCCGACTCCGCCCGCGACGATCCGATCACCACCCCGTCGTGGGGCTTCCACCCCGGGTCCTATTCAGCCATGGTGTACGACAAGACCGACGTCGCCCTGGAGACCCTCGGCCGGCTGCTCGGCGGAGACCTCCTCGAGCAGGCGCTGCGCGCCTACGTGCGGCGCTACCGCTTCACCCACCCCACCGCCCAGGACTTCTTCAGCGTCGTGCAGGAGACGGCGGCCCAGGCCCACCCCGGCCTCGACCTGCGCCCGGCGATCGAGCAGATCTTCCGCGGCTCCGGCACCCTCGACTACGCCGTCGCCTCGCTGCGCAGCCGCGAGGTGATCGAGCCGCAGGGTTACCTGCCGCCGGCGCGGGCGGGCGAGGCGCCGCTCGACCGCACCGCCCTTCCGGCCCCCGACCACCGCGCGGCGCGCTACGAGACCGAGCTCATCGTGCGCCGGCTCGGGGAGGTGGCGCTGCCGGTCGAGGTCCTGGTCCGCTTCGAGAGCGGCGAAGAGCGGCGCGAAACGTGGGACGGTCGCTCGACCTGGAAGCGTTACACCTACGAGGCCAGCAGCAAGCCGGAGGCCGCGATCATCGACCCGGAGCGGATCTACGCCATCGACCTCGACGTCAACAACAACAGCCTGACGCTGGAGCGCCGGGAGGCGCCGCTCTTGCGCCTCGGCCTCATCTGGCTCTTCTGGATCCAGAACTACCTGCACCTGGCCGCGTCGCTGTCCTGAGGCGTGGCCGGATCTACTGCTCGAAGCGGATCACGACGCTGGCGACGATCGGGGGCGGGGGTGGAATCGGTTTCGCCACCTTGGCCGGTGCCGCCGACCGGGCGCCGGCCGAAGCACCGGACGAGGAGGAGGCGGCGGTTGATCCGTCGGGCGATCGCAGGCGCAGCGAGAGATCGCGAAGCTCCGTCCTGACCTCGTAGCGGCCGGCCGCCGGCACCGGGCCCACCTTGAACTCACGGCGCAGCGTCTCGCCCGGGGCGAGATCGACCAGGGCGTTCGCGACGGCGACCGGGTCCACGGCCGCCGGCGGCGCAGGGGCCGTCGCCGCCCGGGACGGCCCGGCCTCGGGCGCCGTCTCCCGCTTCGCGGAACGACCCGCGCCGCCCTCCTTGCGGGCCGGCGCGCCCGAGCGCGGGCGGGCGTCACGGGGCGCCGCGGCCGCCTCGGTCTGGCGGGTCAGGGACACCTGCGGCGGACCGGGGTCCGGGGCGAAGGCGATGCGGCGCCCGGAACCATTCACCACCTCCAACATGCAGGGAATTTCGTCCGTGACACGCGGCGGCTCGTCGGACGCGCAGGCGAGACGCGCCCGCAGGTCCCCTTCCTGGCGATCCAGGGCGGCCCGCAGGGCGGGCACGCCCGGCGCACCGATCAGCGCCAGCAACTGGAACCCCTCGACCCGATGCGGTGAGTAGTCCCGGGAGATGTAGTCCCTGGCCTGCGCGATCCCGGAGGCCACCCAGGCCTCCCGGGCCTCCCCCTGATGGGCCGCGTACCAGGCCCGCCAGGCTTCGATCGCCTCGCGCTGACCCTGCGCGCTCCCCTGCGGATCGAAATGGAACGACTGGCAGGTCAAGGCCCGCAGGGCGCGGTGGGCCGCCTGGGCGATCGTCCAGGAGCCTTCGCCGGTGATCACCATGCGGCGGTCGCCGAGCCGATCCATGAGGTAGGGCACCGCCTCGACCATGAGGTGGCGCTCGATCGCCTTCACGACCACCCCGGCGACCCAAGGGCTGCGATCGTCCGCGTAAGGGCGGTAGTCGCCGAAGCGGCGGCAGCCGGAGTCGATCATGGCCCGCACGGCGTTCTCGCGCACGCGCGCGTCGCGTTGCGCGGCGAAGGATCCCAGGACCTGGCAGGCGGGCCCTTGCGTCGCGCGCAGCGTTCGCTCGATCTCCAGTCGGGCCGCCTCGTAATCATCCGAGGCGAGGGACGCGAGCAGCGGATCGCCGGCCGGCGGGGCCACCCTCGCTGGCGCCGCTCCGCCCGGCGACCCCGCCGCCAGGGCCAGAAGGAGCGAAACCGCGGCCGGCGCCACGCGATGGTGTACGAAAGTTTGGATCCTGGGAAGCACGCTGCGCGCCTCCGGGCCGGCTCGGCCCCCTCATGAATGGAGCCACTTGCTTCGCTCCGGCGAGGTCACTATATATAGCGACGGAGGCTTGACAGCAAGGTCGCCATTTCTTGACGCCTCCGGGACCGTATGTTAGAGTCGCGCGCACCTGGACGAGCGGCATCGGTCTCGAGTGATCCCGTGAGGGAGCCTGGGCTCCCTTTTCCTCTCCGCACCCGGCCGGCGCCTGATCGCCGGGCGGGTAGGACGACCCGCCTCGTTCCCCGAGCTCTCCGGGTAACAGGCTGCTCGCCGCGCGGGGAGTCAACGAGCCCCCAGATCTTCGGGGATCTTTTTCAAGGAGGTCTCGATGTGGGACAAGAGAGACGCTGCCGGGCGTCCGAACGACACTGCCGTTAACCCCGTTTACACCCCCGAACCGGGAAGGAGCGGCCGCATCGTGAATATCGGCCCATCGATCCACATCAAGGGTGAGTTGCAGGGAGACGAAGACCTGACCATCGATGGCCGGGTCGAGGGGAAGATCGAGCTGCGGGACCACAATCTCACGATCGGCCCCAACGGCAAGATCAAGGCCGACCTCTACGCCAAGACGATCGTCATCGGCGGCGAGGTCACGGGATCGGCCTTCGCCGCCGAGCGCGTGGAAATCGCGCCGACGGGACGGCTCACCGGCGACATCACCTCGCCGCGCATCACCATCGCCGACGGGGCCCACTTCAAGGGCAGCGTCGACATGGAGCGTGGCGCGGCCGACGCGGTGCGCAAGGCCGGCGCCGCCAAGGACGAGGTGAGGCGTCTTCCCGAGCTGAAGGAAGACCTCGCCGGCAAGGGCCAGGCGCCACGCGTCTGACGGCTACGGCCGGCGACTGAGACGATCCCGGCCCGGGGCCGCAAGGCCCCGGGCGGGGTCCCCTCGGCACCCATAGCGAGCCCCTCCGATGGTGCATCTCTTCCGGCGACGCGATGAACGGGACGGCCCCCCTATCGAGGGGGGCAACGACTCCGTACTGGCATCGCACATCCTCGCCAAGTTCCTCAAGCGCCTGCGGGCGATGCCGAAGGCCCATCTTCTCGACCTCGGCCGCCTGTCGGGCCCGAACATCGAGTTCTTCGCGCGCGCCGGCTGCAAGGTGCAGGTCGAGGACCTGCTGCACTTCGCGGCGCCCGGCGAGACGGCGGCGCCCATGCCCCCCGCCTCCACCGACGCCGGCCCGGCCGCGCTGGTCGCGCCCGAGCCGGTCGCACCCGAGCCGGCGCGGCCCGCGCCGCCGCCCCCGTCCAAACAGCCGATCTCGCCCGCTCCGGCGGCGCCGCCCGGTACGTCCGCGCGTCCCGGCCAGCGCCCCTCGCGGCGCATCGTCCTGCCGCCGCGCGTCTTTCCGAAGCGCGCGGGCGGCCGCCAAGACCCCCCGTCGGCCCGAGGCATGACCGCCGCCACCCTCGCCGGGGCCGTGCCGCCCGGCGGCGCCCGCAGCGCCTGGCGCTGCGGCCTCCCGACCACCTTCGCCTATCCCGGCGAGACCTTCGATGCCGTGGTGGCCTGGGACATCTTCAATTATTACGATCCCGAGTCGGTGCACGCCGTGGCGGCCGAGACCCGGCGGGTGCTCAAGCCGGGAGGGCTGGTGCTCTGCTACTTCCACGCCCGGCGGCCGCACGATCCGGACGTCCCGCCGCGCTACCGGATCCTGGACGAGAAGCGGGTCGCCTGCGACGCCGGCCAGGGGCCGCTGCTGCAACGCCAGGTGTACCAGAACCGGGACATCGAGAAGATGTTCGTGGGGCTGCGCATCGTCGAGCTTTACTTCCTGAAGAATTCGGTGCGGGAGCTCCTGATGGAGAAGAAGCCGGCCATGGCACCCGGCGCGCGGCCGCTCGTCCGGCCCGCTGAGCCCAAGCCCCGCTTCACGATCGAGTAGCATCCGCACTATACTTCTTGGTTCGAGCGCATCCGGGGAGCCTTCCATGCACGGACATGTCCGCCGGGCGGACATTCGCAACATCGCCATCATCGCCCACGTCGACCACGGCAAGACGACGCTCGTCGACCGCCTGCTCCAGCAGACCGGCACCTTCCGCGCCAACGAGCGCGTCATCGAGCGGGTCATGGACAGCAACGACCTGGAGCGTGAGCGCGGCATCACCATCCTGGCGAAGAACACCTCGATCCGCTACCGCGACGTCAAGATCAACATCGTGGACACGCCGGGCCACGCCGATTTCGGGGGCGAGGTCGAACGGATCCTCGGCATGGTGGACGGTGTCCTGCTCCTGGTCGACGCGGCGGAAGGGCCGCTGCCGCAGACCCGCTTCGTGCTGAAGAAGTCGCTCGAGCTCGCCCTGAAGCCGATCGTGGTGATCAACAAGATCGACCGCTCGGACGCGCGCCCCCACCAGGTGCTCGACGAGGTGTTCCAGCTGATGCTCAATCTCGGGGCGGCGGACGAGCAGCTCGACTTCCCGCACCTCTACGCCTCCGCCAAGCTCGGCTACGCGCGCCGCGAGGTGGAGCACGCCGACACCGACGTGCGGCCATTGCTCGACACCATCCTCGACAAGGTCCCCTGCCCGCCGGGCGACATCGCGGCCCCGCTGCAGCTCCAGGTCAGCAACCTCGACTACAACGACTACGTCGGGCGGATGGCGATCGGGCGGATCTTCCGCGGCACGATACGCATCGGCGCGCCCATCGCGATCCTGAAGCTCGACGGCTCGGTGCAGACCCACAAGGTCACGCGCCTCGAGACCTTCGAGGGGCTCAAGCGGATCGGCGCCGAGGAGGCGGCGGCCGGCGAGATCGTCGCCCTGGCCGGGATCCCGGAGATCCAGATCGGCGAGACCATCGCCGACCCCGATCGCCTCGAGGCCCTGCCGCCGATCCGGATCGACGAGCCGACCCTGTCGATGGAGTTCATGGTCAACGACTCCCCGCTGGCGGGGCAGGACGGCCGGTTCGTCACCTCGCGCCACCTGCGCGAGCGGCTGCTCAAGGAGGCGCGGGCCAACGTCGCGCTGCGCGTCGAGGAGACCGGCTCTCCCGACACGCTCAACGTCTCCGGGCGCGGCGAGCTGCACCTGGCGATCCTGGCCGAGACGATGCGCCGCGAGGGGTTCGAGTTCCAGCTCTCGCGTCCCCAGGTGATCCTGCGGCGCGACGGCCAGGGGTCCGTCCTCGAGCCGATCGAATACCTGGTGCTCGATCTCGAGGAAGCCTACAGGGGCCGGGTCATGGAAATGCTCGGCAGCCGCCGCGCCGAGCTCGCCGACATGACCGGAGCGGGCACCGGCCGGGTGCGCCTCGAATTCACCGTCCCGGCGCGCGGCCTGCTCGGCTTCCGGCGCGAATTCCTCACCGAGACCCGCGGGACCGGCATCATGTCGCACGTCTTCCACGAATACGGCCCCTGGCGCGGCGATATCCCCGAACGCACCCGCGGCGCGCTGGTCGTGAAGGAGCCGGGAGTGACCGTCACCTACGCCCTGCACAACCTCGAGGACCGCGGCACGCTCTTCGTGGGGCCCGGGGTGCCGGTCTACGAGGGGATGGTCGTGGGGGAGCACACGCGCGAAAACGACCTGGTGGTCAACCCTTGCAAGAAGAAGCACCTCACCAACATGCGCGCCGCCGGCGCCGACGAGTCGCTCCGCCTGACCCCGCCGCGCCTGATGAGCCTCGAAGACTGCATCGAGTTCATCGCCATCGACGAGCTGGTCGAGGTCACGCCGAAGAACATCCGCGTGCGCAAGCGCCAGCGCAGCGCCCAGGACCGTAAGCGCCGCGACCGCTCGCAGGCGGAGGTGAACGTCTCTTGAGGGACGGCGCCGCCCCGGGCGGCGTCCAGGCCTCCGCCCGCGAACCATCCCCGCCGCCGGCGCTGCCGCGGCCGCTGCGCTTCGCCCACCGCGGGGCCTCGGCCCGCGCGCCCGAGAACACCCTCGCCGCCTTCGAAGAGGCGATCCGGCTGGGGGTCGACGTCATCGAGCTGGACGTTCACCTCAGCGTCGACGGCGTGCCGGTGGTCCTGCACGACGACACCGTCGATCGCACGACCGACGGACGGGGCGCCGTGGCTTCGCTGACCCTGGCCGCCCTCAAGCGCCTCGACGCCGGTGCCTGGTTCTCTCCGCGCTTCCGGGGCGAAAGGATCCCGACGCTCGAGGAGGCCCTGGACTGCGCCCGGGGCCGCTGCGGCCTCAATGTCGAGATCAAGGCGGACGATGAGGGACGCGCCGCAGGCGCCGCGCGGCGCGCGCGCCCGCGGAGCCCGGGGCCCGCGCCGCTTCGGGTCGCCCGCGCCGTGGCGCGGGCCCTGTCGCGCACCCGCTTCGGGGGCCTGCTCATCGTCTCCTCGTTCTCCCCTCGCGCCCTGGCGAGCGCCCGCGAGACGATGCGCCGCGTGAGGCTGGGATACCTGGCCTCGCGCACCGCCGCCGGCCTCGAAGCGCTGCACCGGAAGGTCGGCCTGTTCTCCTTCCACCCGCACCATCGCCTGGCGACGCGCCGCCTTATCCTGGCGGCCCAGCGGTCGGGGCTGGCCGTATTCGTCTGGCCGGTGAATGACGCGCGGTTGCTGCGCGCCCTGGTGGCGCGCGGCGCCGACGGCCTGATGAGCGACGACCCCCTCCTGTTCCGGGCGATTCGCCGTTGACACCGGCGACCGCTCACCGTATAGTTGTGGTTCCACAGCGGTTACAGACGGAGCGCAAGCCTCATGGCCGGCAAAGAGAAGTCGAACACCTGCAGTACCTTCGCGGCCGCGCTCCGGGTCCGTGGTCTCCTCCCCGTCCTCGGCGGGGGGACCTGTTGCTGTTGTCCTATCTGTAGGTAGCGGGCCTGCCGGAACGCGGCGGCTCGCGGCGGCCGGAGAGCGGGTCGCCAGAGGTTCGGAAGCGACGGGCTTCCGGGAGATAGGACGGCGGCGGGATCACCCAATCACCACATCCCCTGACCCTTTCCGGTCTCCCGGGAAGGGTTTTTCATTTCAGGCAGAAAGGGGACACGGATGAGCAGCGAGACGACGCGCAGCGAGAAGGCCATCGACCGGGGCATCGCCCGCCCCATCACCGCGAGCGAGACCCCGGCCGGGGCGTCCCGGTCCGGCCCGAGCCCCGTTGGGGGCCGGCTGGTCGACCGGCAGGTCAGCGGGGTGGCGCGCGAGGCGGCCGCCGTGCTGGCGCGCAAGCTTCCCGCCCTCACCCTGACCCTCGACCAGGTGGTGACGCTGGAGATGATCGCCACGGGGGTGCTGAGCCCCCTCGAGGGGTACTCCGGCAGCGCCGACTACCGCTCGATCCTCGACCGTGGCCGCCTCGCCGACGGCACCCCCTGGACGCTCCCCCCGACCCTCGCCCCGGCCGGCGAGGAGGCCCGCAAGGTGGTCGATCGGGTCAAGGAGGGTGATGCGCTCGCCCTGGTGGACGAGAGCGGCAAGCCGGTCGCCATCCTCCACTTGCAGGAGAAATATGCCTTCGACAAGACGGAGCGGGCGCAGAAGCTCTTCGGCACCACCGACCGCCGGCACCCGGGGGTGGATGCCGTTTTCCGCCGGCTCGGGGAGGTGGCCCTCGCCGGTCCCGTCGATCTGATCGAGAAGACGCACTGGGGGCCGTTCGAGCGCTACCGTCTCGAGCCGAAGGACGCCTGGCGCCTCTTTCACGAGGAGCGCGGCTGGAGCACCGTGGTGGCCTTCCAGACCGCCAACCCCCTGCACCGGGGGCACGAACATCTTCAGAAGTGCGCCCTGGAGATCTTCGACGGCCTGTTCATCCACCCCATCGTCGAGACCACCCGCCGGGCCTACTTCCGCAACGAGTTCCGCATCAAGGCGTACGAAGTCGCGCTGCGCGAGTACTACCCGGCCGACCGGGTGGCGCTGGCGCCGCTGCGCATCACGATGCAGTACGCCGGGCCGCGCGAGGCCATCCTGCACGCGCTCATCCGCCGCAACTTCGGCTGCACGCACTTCATCGTGGGGCGCGATCACGCCGGCTTCGGGGGCTTCTACGATCCCTACGCCTCGCAGCAGATCTTCTCCAACTACGGCCGGGAGGAGCTGGGGATCGAGCCGATCTTCTTCCGCGAGTCGTTCTACTGCACCCGCTGCGCCGGCGTCGCCTCCGAGAAGACCTGCCCGCACGGCCGCGAGCACCACGTCACCATGAGCGGCACCGGCGTGCAGGACATCCTGCGCTACGGCTACCTGCCGCCCAAGGAGGTGCTGCGCCCCGAGGTCGGCCAGGTGATTCTGCAGGGCATCCAGCCGAAGGGGGTGGGACCGGATGGCCAGGCCACGCGGCCGGTCGGCGAGACCGTCAAGGGTCTTTTCCCCTCCTACCTGACCCACACGCGGCTGGGAGGCCCGCGCCGCCCCGAGCCGCTCGACCCCAAGACCCTGACCGTGCGCGATCTCGAGGCCGCCCTGCGCGACACGCGCGAGAACGCCTCGCGCGTCTACGAGCGCGTGCACGAAAGCTTCGCGTCGCTGTTCGACCTCGAGCGCGGGCTCGATCTCGGCATCGTCGCAGAGGAGGCGCGCCGCAAGGCGATCGCCATCCAGGAGGAGCTGATCGTGGCGCTGGAGCAGAAGGTCGCGGCGGCCTCCGACTCGGTCGAGGACCCCTACATGTACCAGGACCGCGAAGAGGCCCTGCGCGAGCTGGAAGTGGCCCGCCGCATCCTGGACGACCTGCGGCGCGGGGGCGCGGCCGACTTCGAGGCTCGCGTCTGGAACCAGCGGCCATACGAGGACTACAGCATCTGAGCGTCTGAGTGAAGCGCCGCGCCCTGCCGGTGGCCGGGCACCGGGTCCGGCTCGCTGCGCGAGCCTCCCCTCCGCTTCGCCTCGCGCCGCCCGCCGCGCTGCACATCGCGCGTCGGGTCCCCGGCGCGAGGTCTCAGAGGGCCCGGCCACCGGCAGGGCGCGGCGCTTCACTCCGAACGTCCCTTACCGAGTAATACCAGAACCGAGACGAGACACCGCTGCCGGACAGAACTACGTCACAACCGGGCGGCATGAGCACCGGAGGTGACGGGTGGGCCGCATCGAGTTGCGCGGCGGCGACTCGCTGCGGTGCTGGTTTTGATCAGCGAAGGGGTCCCGGTGTGAAGCGTTGCGCCCTGCAGCCGCCGGGCCCTCCGAGACCGAGCGACCGGGACCCAGCGCGCGGTCCACAGCGCGCTGGGGGGAGCGAGGCGAGGCGGAGGGGAGGCTCGCGCAGCGAGCCGCACCCGGTGCCCGGCGACTGCAGGGCGCAACGCTTCACACCAGGAATCCTCGGCGCCTCGGCGTCTTGACAAAGGTGGAACCTTGTGATGTATTGAGGCGCTTTTTCCACCGTCAACCGCAATAGGGGGTGAGATCGTGGCCAAGAAGAGAGCGAAGCGCAAGGCGCCTCGCCGCAAGAAAGCAGCCAGAAAGTCATCGGCCCGGAAGGCCTCCGGCCGGAAGCGCGCGCGCGGCAAGATGGCCCGCAAGGCCCGGCCGGCCAGGAAGGCCGCGGCGCGCAAGGCGGCACGGCGCAAGGCACCCCGCAAGGCGTCCGCCCGCAGGGCGGCGCCCAGGCAGCCGGGTCCGATGCCTTCCACCCCGGCGCCCGACGCCCCCGCTGCAACTCCGTCCACCACCTCGCCGGGGACCTACACGCCGACCTACGGCACCGTCTACGGCACGGGGTCGGAGGAAGAGTAGAGCGC
>QHXZ01000077.1:0-6545 GCA_003223165.1 Acidobacteriota bacterium | reverse complement strand
GAGCCGCTCCGGCGCAGATCGATGCGCCGGGCGGCTTTTTCGCGTTTAAGGCGGTCTTCCCGGACGGTTGACACTCCGGATTGGGAGACTATATTGGGCTATGGTCGAGAAACGAAATCCTCTCCCCGAGAGGCGCCATGGCCGGTCCCGCCGTCAGCCCATCCGAAGATTCCTACCGCAAGGGCCTGGCGCTCCTGGAGCGGCGCAACTACAAAGATGCGATCCTGCTCTTCCGCAACGCCATCGACCAGGAGCGCGTGGAGGGGGTCAAGACCCCCAAGATGAAGTTCGTCTCCTTCCTGGGCCTGGCGCTGACCTACCAGCAGGGCCGCTCCGAGGAGGGGGCGAAGCTCTGCGAGCAGGCGGTCAAGCGCGATTTCCTCGATCCCGACCTGTTCTGCAACCTCGGCATCGTCTATCTCAGAAACCGGCAGAAGGCGCGAGCCTTCGAGGCGTTCCAGAAGGGGCTCAACCTGGAGGCTGGGCACCAGCGCATCCGGGAAGAGCTGGAGCGCTTCGACCGCCGCGAGCAGCCGGTCTTCGCCTTCCTGCCGCGCACCCACCCCGTGAACCGCTTGGTGGGGCGCCTGCGCCACCGGCTGCGGAACCTCTTCAGCGGCACCGCCGCCTCCGAGGCCTGAGCCGCCGGCGCCTCGCCGGCGCCCTCTTCATTCTCGTTTCCGCGCCGATCGTCTTCCCTGTACCCTGCGTTCGAGCCGACGACGCATCGCCCGCGCCGCGCGATGCGCGGCGCCTCGACGCCCCGGCCTACGCCCGGCGCGGCTTCGAGTACCTCAGCCGCCCGCGCCCCGCGGACCAGGACGAGGCGGAGCGCCTGTTCCGCAAGGCGCTGGCTCTCGACCCCGATCTGGCGCCGGCGCATGCGGGCCTGGCGCGTGTGGCCACGGCCCGCTTCATCCTGGGCTTCGACGAGAGCGCGGACAGCCTGGCCGAGGGCCTGAAGGAAGCCCGGCAGGCCGTCGATCTCGCCCCGCGGGACGCCCTGGCGCACGCCACGCTGGCCCTCGCACTGGCGGCGGACGACCACCTCACGCCGGCCCTCGAAGAGGCGCGGCGCGCCGCCGATCTCGACCCCGGAAACGCCGAGGGACATGTCGCCGTCGGGATCGTCCTGAGGTTGCGCCGGGATTTCGACGCGTCGCTCGCCGCCTGCCGCCGCGCGGGCGACCTGGCGCCCGAAGACCCGCGGGTCCTGGTGGCCCTGGCCGACACGCTGCGTGAGCTCGAGCGCTACCCCGAGGCGATGGAGATCTACGGCCAGGCGATCGACCTGGACCAGGACGCCATCGTGCCCCAGCTTGGCGCGGCCACGGCGCTGCTCAAGGCGAGCCACATGGCCGGCGCACGCCGCATGTTCGATCTGCTGCTCACCCGGTGGAACTACGCGCAGAGCCGGGTCCGGCTGGGCGCGGCGGCGTTCCTTGCCTTGTCCCAGGACTTCGAGGGGGCGCTCGACCTGTACGATGGTATCGACCTGCCGCAGAACTCCTCCCTCCCCACGCTCCTGGTCCTGTTCGGGAAGGGGTACTGCTTGCAGCAGCTGCAGCGCGATGCGGAGGCTGAGTACTTCTTCAGCACGGTCGTCGAGCGCGTGCCCCGGGAGTACGACGGACCGGCCCGCGGGCGCGAGCTGGTGTTCCAGGCGTACGACAACCTGGTGCGCTATTTCGCCCAGCGCGGCCGCGATCGCAAGGTCGAGTCACTCTTGAAGGACGCCTGCGCGCGGCCTCAGGCGCCGACCCGCCTGGCACGGCGCCTGGCCTCGATCCTGGATGCGCGGGGGAAAGCGGAAGAAGGCGCGGCATTCCTCGAGAAGGCGATCCTCTCCGCGAACCCCGAGGAGGACCCCCTGGAGCTGTCCGAGTCCGCCCTGGCGATGGCGCGGCTGCGGACGGCGGCCGGCAGGCGCAGGCTCGCGCAGGACTCCCCCGCGGCCCGCGCCCTCGACGCCGCCGCCTCGAGGCTGGCGGCCTGCACGATGGGCGTGGCCCACTACCGGCTGGCCCGCGCCCAGGCCCTCGCCGGCGAGCACGGGGCCGCGCTTGCGAGCCTCGAGCGGGCCCGCGGCCACGGTTACCTCCCCGTCGAGCAGATGGCGCAGGAGCCCGATTTCGCCGCGCTACGCCAGGAGGCGGGCTTCGGAGCGTTGCTCAAGCCGTAGTGCCCCGCCGCGCGTGGCGATTCCGGACAAAAAGAAGCCCAGGAGCGTCGTCTTTTGTCGCACCCTTTCGTAAGCTGTCCAAAGCCGCGTCACGCTGGCCATTCCGGACGGTCCGCTCAACCCCGCGCCTGAGCAAGGGTTAGCCCGCGCCGTGGCGCCCTCCGTCCAAATCCCGGACATGGTATCTCCCTTGCTCCTCCTTCCAGCGTACGGTTGGTTCTCTTCCCAGGAGGTGGAGACGATATGAAACGCGTTCTCATGTACGGCGTGGCGGTGGCCTTCGTAGCCTGCTTCGTGCTGGCGAGCCCCGCCTCCGCTCAGACGGTGGTACGCGAGTCGACCTGCACCGAAACGGTCGGGTCGAACGTCATGACTTACGACTGCGGCTTCAACGTGAAGGACTACGTTCTGGGCGCCCCGGTCACGTTCAACCTGAACTGGACCTGCACCGGCGCCTGCGGTCCCGTGCTCAGCTTCGGCATGCGCGGCAAGGGCTTCTCGCCCGACGGCGTGGCGGGCCACATGGTGGGTGGCAAGCGCCTTGCGAGCGGCCTGTCGCTGACCTTCGTCTTCGACTCCCTGAAGACGACCGGCAGCGGCGCGACCGGCAACGCTCACTTCAAGATGAACGTGAACGTGGACGACGGCAGCGGCCAGATGAAGGCCGAGACCTGCAACTTCGACGTGCACCTGAACGAGTAACAGAGGACGCGACGCCGGCTGCAATGCCGGCGTAGGGGCTGACGCCCCGCAGCCGCCTCCTGGCGGCCAGACCCCGGCGCACACGAGCCCGACGAGGGCCGGTGCGCCGGGCGTCTTTTTTTTGGGCTGCGCCGCTCGAGGAGCGCTCCTAGCGCTTCATCATGGTGCGCGCCGCCCCTTCCAGGGCCACCGTGATCTCCTCGTCCGGGGAGAGGGTGGCTTCCTTACCCTTCGTGGCGCCCGCCACGGCGGCGCCGATCGCCCCGCCGAGGATGGCGGCGCCTCCGGCGTTCTTTCCCAGCATCTTGCCGAGGACCGCCGCGCCGGCGGCGCTGCCGCCGATGATGGCGCCTTTCTTCTTGCCGCTTCCCTCGGCCACCTTCGTGAAGGCGGCGGAGATGGCGGCGCTGCGGCCATCGGGGGCGACGATGCGGGTCAAGGAAACCGCGAGCGCCCCGCCGGTGTCCTTGAACCCCTTCTTCGCCGACTTGACATCGGTCACCCTTCCCTCGACGCGGCTGCCCGCGGGGAAGGCGACGCGATCGCCGACGACGATTGGGTTCTTGAGCGTCGCCGTGACGGCGTCACCCGGCATGGCGGTCTCCGAGCTCAGCGGCTGGCTCAGGGTGAGGCTGAGGGAGGTCCCCGCCGGGATGGCGACTTCGACCGTCTGCGGGGGCGGCGGTTCGGTGGCCATGCGGCGCGGGCGCTCCTCGGGGATCGTCTCGGTGTGGCGCGGCGCGCTCTTGCGCTCGGTCGTCGTGGCGCGGTGGGTGGGCGGCGGAGGGGGAGGCGCCGGCTCGCTCTGCGCTTCGTCGGCCGGCGGCGGGGCCTGCTCGGCCACCTGCCCTTCGTCCGTCTTCTGGGTCGAGCAGGCGAAGAACGGCAGGGCGAGGAGTGCAATGGCGAGGGGCAACGCGGTGGTTCGGCTGCGCTTCATGACGATCCTCCTTCGGCTTTGACCTTGATATGCAAGGGCTCTTCCAGGATGATGACGATCGACGACTCCGGCTCCAGGACCGCCTCCGTGCCGCGCTTCAGGGCGGTGAGGGCGCTGCCGGAAGGACCCTGCGTCAGGGCACCGGGGGCCTTGCGCCCCTCCGCTCCCAGCTTCGACACCCTCGCGGCGATGCCGGCGGTCGCGCCGGTCGGGGTGCCGATCCAGGTGAAGGCCAGCACGAGCGACCCTCCCTTCCCGACCCTGACCGATTTCGCCGCAGTGGCTTCCATCACCTGCCCCTGGACGTTCGAGCCCTCCGGAATCGCCATGCGGCCGCCGGCTTCGATGCCGCGCGTGACGCGGGCCCGGAACTGATCCCCCGCCTTGCTGGCACTCGAGCTGAGCCGGTCGAGCATCGACAGCGATAGGGCCGTGCCTTTCGGCACCACCACCTCGACCCAGTTCACTTTCGGCCGTGGCTTGGTGTCGGGGACGAAACCGGCCGCCGGCCCGGTCGCGGGTGCGCCGGCTGGCGCCGGCACGACCTGGGTCGCCTCCTTAATGGGCGGTCCGGAGCAGGCAGCCAGGGTGAGCAGCGCGGCGGTCCATCCGAGGGCGGAGGGTGGAGCGATTTTCCGTCGAGGCCGCATCCGGATCCTCCGGGCCGGGGCGGCCTGCGCACGCCTCCGACGGCCCGGCTCTATATAGTCCATTTGGATCGGCCAGTCAAACGCGTCCCGGCAGCGCCCTCGCCGCCTGGAACCGCGGTGTCGCAAATCCGTCGGCGACCTGGAATCTGATCCATTTTGTTGGAATTGCATCCATACGGTTGGACTTTATGCTCCGTTTCGACACTATCTGGACACATAGAAATTCGAACAGATAGATAAACAAAGCATGTCACATCAATCTATTACCTGTTACTGCCGAGAGCCAAAGAGGAGCGTGGCAGAGACATTGCACTAGACGTTACGAGCCGGGGTATGTGTGCATCCTGGCGACGCTCTGTGCAGGTCGCTCGAAGTCGCAGGCATTCCGAAAACCGAGGACATCTACGAAGGAGGTGACGGGGGGATCCCATGGAACATCGGTTCCGGCGCGACAGGGGGCACCCGACCCCATGCCTGTAAGAACCAGCCGGATCCGACCCGTACAAGGCTCTCACCGTAGTGTTGGTTCGTTCAGGTTCGCTTTTCAAACGATGGGAGGAGGCTACAGCATGAAGAAGTTCATCTATCTCGGCCTTCTGGCTCTCGGCGTGGTGCTCATGGTGGCCCCGCCGGTGATGGCCCAGGAAGAGAAGCCGTTCACGATCCACGGCGAGGTAAGGTACCGCGGGGAGTACGACACGAACACCACCGACTTCGACAGCAACACACACGACACGGCAATGTTCTGGCCGTACCGCGTGCGCATTGCGGCGGAGGGTCACTTCTCCAAGAACGTGTCGGCCTGGATCGAGATCCAGAATGCGAACACCGGGGGCGTGGCCGGGCCGACCCGCACCGGGTTCGGTTTCGACGGCTCGGACGTCGAGCTGTACCAGGGGAACGTCACTCTTGACCAGCTCTGGAGCAAGAACTTCAGCCTCCGGATCGGCCGCCAGGAGATCGTCGCCGGCAACGAGTTGCTCCTTGGTGACCTGGACTTCTACGCCGGCATCACGCACGACGGCGGCGTCGGAAACTGGAAGCTCAAGAAGGTCAACCTGATGGTTTGGTACAGCCGGCCGGTCGAGAACACGGTCTTCGGCGGAAACGTCAGCCCGGACACCCTTGGCATCGGGGCTGCTCCCAACCCGTCGACCTCCGTGGACTTCGCCGGTGGCTATGCCACCTGGGCCTTCAAGAAGGATCAGTCGTTCGACGTTTACCTGATGGACCTCAGCGGCCGCTCCGTCTCCAGCGTTCAGACGGTCGGCGCCCGCTACGCGCACGACTCGACGACAAAAGACGGGTTCATCTGGGACGCCGAGCTGGCTCAGCAGTTCGGTGACTTCAACACGACCCAGAAGGCCAAGGGGCGCGCGATCGAGGGCTGGTTCGGCTATAACTGGAAGAAGGGTCGCAACGTCCACCGCGTGTATGGCCGCCTCGAGTCGGCGACCGGCGACAAGACCTCGTCGACCGATTACGAGGGCTTCGTCCCGATGTTCGGCGACTTCCACAACCGGACCGGCCGAGGTGACTGGTTCCGCCTTCAGGACGTCAGCACTGGCCTGGGAGCTTCACCGGGCGGTGGCATCGTGGCCCTCTCGGCCGGCTACAACGGCTTCTACAACGACCGGCACGAGTTCGGCGTCGCCTACTGGAAGTACGAGCTCCAGGAGGACAACGGTGCCGCCAGCAAGGACCTCGGCAAGGCGTTTGACGTCTGGTACGGCTTCAACTACAGCCGCAACGTCAACTTCGTCGTGTCGCTGTCGCAGCTAAACCCCGATGACGCTCTCACCGGCGGCGGCACCAACGACTCCGTGAAGCGGCTGTACGGTCAGGCGCGCCTGCGCTTCTAAGCTTCTCAGGCCGCAAGGCAGCGGTTGCAGTATCGACCCCCGCGGGGTGCATCCCCGCGGGGGTTTTTCTTTAGGCCGGCGCGGAGGCGAGACGGTCGAAGAGTTCCCAGAAGGTGGGGAAGGATTTGGAAACGCAGCCGGGATCGTGGATGACGATCCCCGGCACGCGCAGGCCGGCCACGGCGAAGGCCATCGCCATGCGGTGATCG
>QHXZ01000076.1 GCA_003223165.1 Acidobacteriota bacterium | reverse complement strand
CCAGGGTCCAGGTGCCCGTCTTGCCGAAGTCCTCGGAGCGCAGGACGCCCTCGGGACCGGCGACGTAGACGTACTTGCCGTCGGCGCTGCACGTGACCCCGACGCCGCCGGTCGGCGAGCCCCAGTGCAGCTTGTCGCCGAAGTCCCCCTGCGCCTTCTGCGCGTAGGCCGGACCGCCGGCCAGCATCCAGTAGCCGGCGGCGAGAGCCACCACGCCGGCCGCCACTGCGAACGACCAGCGCCGCGCTCCCGTCACGGACCGATGAGCCTGCTTCGTCGCATCCATGGGCGGTCCCTCCTTGGAGTTGGGGAAAGCATCGAGCGCCTGGGCCCGACGCCCGTTCCTCGAGGCGGATGGTACCACGCTGGTGCGCATCCCTCGCCGGACGGATCGCTTGATGCCGCAGGCTGCGCAGCGTGCCGCAGGCAACCGTGCTGGTGGTCACGATTGCGCGCGGGGCTGAACTTCAAGTGGCCGTGGGACGCGGTGCTCGACCGGCTGTCGCTGCAGAACCGGGCGCTGCAGATGGAGTTCCAGGCGATCACGCAGGACCAGGCGAACGTGAAGTTCTCCACCATGATCGTCTGCGGCGGCGCGCAGCATATGCGGGCCCCACGCTAGCGTTCCGATGCTGTCCCGGCCCTGCGCCGGGAGCGTTCCTCCCTCTTTCGCGGTAAGCTTCGGCGCCCGCCGTCGCGCCGTGCCCGCAGTGGCACCGGCCATCCCGCGGCGGGGGGAGGCTGCCGTGCGCTTCGACCTGCTCGCCGTGCTCACCCTGACCGCCGCCTTTGCCGCCGCGCCGGCCGTCCCCGCGCGGAGCGAGGCCCCCGACTACCAGGAGGCCTTCGATCGCCTCGACCGTTTCGTGGCGCAGCAGATGCGCGAGGACCACATCCCCGGCCTGGCGCTGGCCCTGACCGACCGGCAGGGGACGCTGCGCGTGCAGACGTACGGGTACGCCGACCTGGAGGCCCGCACCCCGCTCAAGCCCGACCGGCTGCTCGAGATCGGTTCGATCTCCAAGTCGTTCACCGCCATCGCCCTCCTGCAGGAGCGCGAGAAGGGGCGGTTCGACCCGCAGGCGCCGATCGTGCGCTACCTGCCGTGGTTCAAGGTCCGCTCCCGCTTCGCGCCGATCACCGGCCACCACCTGCTCACCCACACCGCGGGACTGCAGGAGGGCCACGACGACGTGCCGTCGTCGCTCTACCAGGTGATCGTGGCGCGCGACGTCTCGGCCGGATACGCGCCCGGGAAGCACTATTCCTATTCGAACCTCGGCTTCCAGATCCTCGGCGCCACGCTCGAGGAGCTGAATGGCCGGCCGTATCCCGAGATCATCCGCGCACGCATCCTCGAGCCTCTCGACATGAAGGACACCGAACCGGCCATCACGCACGAGACGCGCAAGCGCCTGGCGGTCGGGTACGAGTCGTTCTACGACGACCGGCCGGCCGACTCGAGCCATCCGCTGGCCCAGGGGACCTGGGTGGAGTACGGCGCGGGCGACGGCAGCATCGCCGCGACCCCCGCCGACCTCGCCGCCTACCTGCGCATGCTCCTGAACCGCGGCGCCGGGCCGCACGGCCGCATCCTGTCCGAGGAGAGCTTCCGTCTGCTGACCCAGCGCGCCATTCCCGCCGGAGACGGGGAGTTCTACGGCTACGGCCTGGTGGTGCAGGAGGACGACGGCCACACTCTCATCCATCACACCGGCGGGATGGTGGGGTACCACGCGATGATCCTGGGCGACCTCGACGACGGCGTCGGCATCGTGCTGCTGCTCAACGGCCCCGGCCGCAAGGAACGCGTGGCCGAGTACGGCCTGCGCCTGATGCGCTGCGCGCTGCACGGCGAGCCGCTGCCGCCCCTCCCCGACCCGGTCCCTCCGACCCGGGTCGTCAAGGCCGCCGACTACGCCGGCGTCTACGGCTCGCCGGGCGGGAAGACGCTGCGGTTCGAGGCGGACGGCGAGAGGCTACTCCTGAGGACCGGGGACCGGTCGATCGCGCTCGAGTCGCGCGGCGACGACTGGTTCTACGTCCCCGATCCCGACTTCGCCTTGTACCTCCTGCGCTTCGGACGCGACAAGGAGGGACGGGTCGTCGAGGCGGCGTACGGCCCCGACTGGTACCCGGGCGAGCGCTACCGGGGGCCGCGCGAATTCGCCGTGCCGGCCGGCTGGCGGGCCTACCCCGGCCATTACCGCACGACCAATCCCTGGGAATCGAACTTCCGGATCGTCCTGCGCAAGGGGTCCCTCTGGATGATCGATCCCGAGGGCGAAGAGGCGCTCCTGCGGCCCGGCCCCGAGGCGGGGCTGTTCCTGGCGGGAAACGAGATGCCGACGGCGGAGACGCTGCGCTTCGACACGGTGATGAAGGGGGGCGCGCAGCGGGCCTTCGCGTCGGGCGTCGCCTACTACCGCACCTTTACTCCCTGAGGGCCCCGGCTCCACGGGGCTCCGCCGCGAGCCGCGGGAAACCGGGAGGGGGCGCGCCGGACAGCCAGGGGGTCCTCTGGCGCCGGCCATGTTGCGCGGCGAGACGGCGCTTCCACTCGAAGAGCGGCCTCCAGGCGGGATCGCGCACGAACTCGGGGACGATCTCCAGCGGGTCCATGAGCGACGCGGCGGCGATGTCGGCCAAGGTCAGGCGATCGCCCACCAGAAACTTCCTCCCTTCGAGCCGCTTCTGCAGCTCGCGCAGCAGGACCGGCAGCCGTTTGCGGCTGTCCTCCACGTGGAAGCGGTGGATGGACCACTTGCGCCGCAGGCGCGGCTCGACGAAGCGCAGCAGGAGGCCGTTCACCCAGCGCTTCGGCGCCCGGCTGTAGAGGATGGTCCCCTCGAGCAGGGAGGTGTTCTGCAGCGCCACGTCGTAGGCCACGCGCCGCGCGTCCGGCCCCAGGATCTCGTCGCACTGCTTCTCGATCGCCAGGACTTCGGCGCGCGCCGCCTTGTCGGCGGGCATGAGCGGCGGCTCGGGGCAGGTCGTCTCGAGATAGGCGGCGATGCGGATCGAGCCCTCGATGACCACGTCGCCGTCCTCGAGCACCGGCACCTCGCCGGGCCTCCCCAGCTCGCGCACCTCCTTGCGCGTGAACGGGTTGACCCGCACCAGCGTGAACGGCAGCCGCTTGAAGTCGAGGCACCAGCGGGCCTTCTCGCAATAGTGGGACCAGAAGATGTCGTACAGCAGGCGTGACATCAGAAGGGCGACTCGTCGACGGGCTTGCCGTCCTTGCCCTTGGGCGGGGGCGGCGGGACGTACCCCGTGGGCGGCCCCGTCGCCGTGATCTCCTTCTTCTTGACGGTCAGGAAGTAGACCGAGCGCGGGTTGCGCCCGCCCGTCGGCACGCGCTCGGTCAGGTAGACGTACTGCGTGGCGTCGGACCAGATGGTGTCGAACTGGCCGTGCCAGGCGTCCCCGTAGGCGTTGATCGCCGCCTTGCGCCGCCGCAGGTCGGGCGGCCCGAGCATTCTCTCGAAGCGCGCGATGTACTCGTCGGCGGAGGCGTCGCTCGGCCCGAAGTGCACGTCGATCCGGGACAGCCTGGCGCCATCGCTGTTTCCCGGGAAGGTCAGGTCGATGGCGTACTCCCCCGGGCGCTCGTAGACCCACACCAGGCGGTTCCTGCCGGCGGCGGTGAGGGCCGGGCGGATCGGGTGGACGCGCGCCACCTCGGAGCGCGGCATGCCGAGCGACAACCCGTCGAAAACTGGAGCCGGGAACCTCCTGGGTGGCGGGGCCTGAGGCGGCTGCGGCGCGCGCGATCCGCAGGACAGCGCGAGGACGGCCGCCAGCGCGGCCGCCGGGCCCACGAGCGCCGCCGCCGCGCGCCGCGTCACAGGCCGAGGGCGCGCGCGACCTCTTCGCCGAACTTGACGGCGGAGGTCGGCCCGTCGGCCGTGATGATGTTCCCGTCGCGCTCGACCGGCTGGCCGGTGTAGCGGGCGCCGCCCGCCAGGAGCGCCTGGGACTGGCTCGCCCAGACGGTGGCTTGCTTCCCCTTGAGCAGGCCGGCGTTGGCCAGGATCGTCGGCGCGACGCAAATGGCCCCCAACGGCCGGCCGCTCCGGGCGGTCTCGGCCGCCAGGTCGTGCGCCCGCCGGTCGCGGTAGTAGGTCTCGGCGCCGTGGCCGCCCACGAAGATCACCGCGTCGAAATCGGACGCCGTGACCCTGTCGAGGGTCGTGTCGGGCGTGACCGTCATCCCGAGCATCCCCTTCGCCGGCCGCGTCGCGGTCGAGGCCACGGTCACGTCGCACCCCTTTTCCTCGAGAATGCGACGCGGCTCGTGGTATTCCTCGTCCCGGAAGTTCTCCGGGGCGATCACCATCAGGATCTTCTTTTTGCCCGCCACGCGACACCTCCCGTCCCCCGGGGAAACCCCTGCCCTGGTCGATCTTCTGCCTCGGCCGATGGTAGCACCATTGCCGGGTGGCGCCCTCCTCCGCGGCGGACTACATTTTGGAGGGTATCGCCTGGGGGGGGCCGCCTTGACGACGGTGGGGTCCGACAAGAGGAAGCAGGCCCGCACCCCGCGCCGCCTTCCCGCCCGCTTCGGCACCGACGCCCGGATGTGCGGCGGGATGGTGCTCGACATCTCGGAGGCGGGCCTGCGCATCCAGAGCCCCGAGAATTTCCCGGTGAACTGCACCCTCACCGTCTTCGTCCAGTTCCCGCGCCACTCCGTCCGCCTGCGCGCCAAAGTCGCCTGGGGGGGCGGCGGCGAAGGCGGCGGCACGCCCTGCATGGGGCTGACCTTCACCCAGCCCGAGCCGACCCTCACCAGGGCCTACAAGGACTGGGTGGCGGAGGTGAAGCTGGCAGCCTCCGAGGAGCCCGCCGGCGCGGAGCCCGCTGCGGAGGCCACCCACGACGTGGCGTCGGGCGGCGCACCCGCTGGGGCGCCCGCGACCGCTGCCGCGGCCCCGGCCGGCGCGTCGGCGGCGCAGATCGCTCCGCCGCCGCCCCCGGCCGCGGAGGAGCCGAAGGGGCCGGTCCGCCGCCAGTTGGAGAGCCCGCAAGGCCACGTCTACGATGTGCTGATGGAACGCCGGCGCGGAGCCTGGCAGCTCACCGTCACGCAGCTTCCGCGGCAGGCCGGCGTCAGCGCCGCCGACCAGGAAGGCTCCTACCCCGACTACGCCTCGGCCGAGAAGGCCCTGCGCGCGTTCGTCCGCTCCCACTGAAGCGCGCTGGAGCACTTCGGCTACCTGCCGCGCGGCGTGGTCAACGCGGTCGAATAGGAGGCCGCCCGGGCCCCGAGGGGGGCTCCCTTCCGAGGGCCCGCAGCACGGGATCGTCTTCCAAGTCCCCCGGGCCGAGCAGGCCCGCCCGCGCCAGCACCGCGATCCACTCACGGGCCCGCGCCTCGTTCCCCGAACGCATCTCGAGCCGCGCCGCCAGCAACATCAAGCGCCGCTCCTGGGCGCGCGCGTCGAGCCCTCCCGGCCCGGAAGCCGGCGGGCCTCCTCCGGCCCCGACCCAGCCGCCCCCAGCCTGCGGCCCTTCCAGCCTGATCGCCGCGCGCCGCGCCCCGTCGCGGGCGACGTCGAGCGCCGCCGAGACTCTCCCCAGACCCTCCAGAAGGGAGGCCATGTCGGCGGCCAGCGCGGCATTGTCCGGATCGGCGGCGGCCGCCGCGGCATAGAGCGGCAGCCCGGCCCCCGCCTCGCCATGGCGGCCGTAGAAGCGGGCGAGCTCCCCCAGCAGCAGCGGATTCTGCGGCGCCAGCCGCAGGGCTTCCTTGTACGCCTCGACCGCATCGCGCGTCCGGCCCTGCCGGTCGAAGAGGCGGGCGCGCGCGGCGATCACCTGAAGCCCCCGCTCGCCGCCGCCGTAGGCGCGCTCGAGCAGCGGCTCCCCCTCCTGCACCCTCCCCTCATCCACCAGCAACGCGCCGAGCGCGCCCACCGACGGCAGGAACCCCGGGTCGGCGTCCACCGCCGCCTGATGGGCCGCGCGCGCCTCCTTCAGGCGCCCCTGGCGTTCGAGCGACAAGGCGTAATCATGCAGCAGCGTGGCGCTCCGGGGCAGGCGGCGCAGCGGACGCTGAAGAACTGGCCCAGGGCGATCTCGCGGATCGGCGGGCCGTCGAACGGCTTCTCTTCGAGGCGCCGCGCCAGATCATCGTAGATCTCGGCGCGGCTGCGGCCGCCGGCGAACGGACCGGCGCCGAGCAGCCGCGGGAGCGGAACGTCGGCCCTCAGGTAGACCGACGCCCCGGGGTCGAGGTGGATCAGCACCCACCCCTGGCCGCGGGCCAGGTAGGCGAGGAGCGGCCGCGCCTCCAGGGCGCGGTTGTGCGGCCACAGGACGGCGGTGATCTGGTAGCGCCGCACCGCCTCCTCGAAGGCGGCGGGGTCGGCGATCGCCTCGAGGTAGGTCTTCAAGATACCGTCGAGGTACGGGTCGTTGCGCCCGTCGATGAAGACGCCGCGCGTCCCTCCCCAGGCGTGGATCAGGAAACCGCCGGCCGACAGGCTGTGGAAGACCTGGCCGGGGAGGTTCGCGCCGTCGACGAAGCGCGCCGCCTCGTCCGGGAAGTAGTAGGGGATCTCTCCTTCCCCCCACCAGCGCTCCGTGGGCTGGACCAGGTAGAAGCGATTGGAGGCGACGTCGACGGTGAGGACGATGCCGAGCCCGGTCACCAGCGCCGGCACCAGGACCGCCCGGCGAGCCCGGCCGGCACCGGCCTCGCGCAGCGGGCCCCAGGTGAGGCGCAGCGGCCACCCTGTCCGGCGCAGGAAGCCGAACGCGGCGACGGCGGCTGCGCCGTTGCGCAGCAGGATCGGCAGCGCGGCGACGGCGAAGAGGGGGATGTTGCGGCGCGCCTTCAGGGCGAGGTAGAGGGTCGCGCCGGCCACCAGCAGATCGAGGGCCCGCGCCCCTCCGGCGTTGAGCAGCAGCGCCAGCGCGGTCAGCGCCAGGAGCGCCACGAAGGCGACGATCGAGGGGGTCACCAGGTGGCCCGAGAGGGGCGGCCTGAACTCGACGATGGTGCGCGACACCAGGCTCTCCCCGCCCAGGTGGCCGAACAGCTGCTCGAACGGCAGCCGCAGCGCCGCCGCCCCGTAGGGATTGAGGAGCGAGGCCAGGGTCCCGAGCGCCAGGCAGACCAGGAGATCGACGGCGCGGTCGGGGGCGTCGCGCGGGACCGGCCGGCGCAGGAAGCGCAAGGCCTCGGCCACGAGGGCCAGCGCCACCAGCACCGGCCCGATCATGAACAGGACCTGGACGTTGGCCCAGAGGGCCTGGATCGCGGGCAGCACCGCCCAGAGAAGGATCCGCCGCATTCGGCGGCTTCCCGTCCGCAGGGCGGTCTCGAGGACGGAGAGCACCGCCCCCATCAGGAGCCAGGAGACGATCTCGGGGCGGATGGTGAAGCGTTCCTGGCAGGCGCGGGCCGCGAGCATCAGGACGCCGGCGGCGGCGCTGCGTCGCAGCGCCGCGCTCCCCCGGGCCGCGCCGCCCGCCACGCCGGCGGCGCCTCCGGCCGCGCGCAGGCCGCGTGCGAAGAGAAACGCGAACAGGGAGAGGATCAGTCCGGTCTTCAGCAGCGACAGCGCCGGCAGCCCGCCCGCGCCGTACAGCCACGAAAGCCCCAGCTGGAAAAGCCAGTGAACCTCGATGTAGCGCCGGCCGGGAGCGGTGTAGGAGAACGGCTCCTGGCGGGGCACGCCGCCGTGCTGCCGGATCCAGTCGCCGCCGGCGAGGTGCCACCAGACGTCGGTGTCGGTCATCCGGGTGCGGCACAGGGCGGCGACCAGGAGGAAGGCGGCCCCGACCGCCAGGACGGAGAGGACCCCCGCCGCCCAGCCCTCCGCCCGCTTCCCGTTCACTCCTTGGTCGATCCGCACCGCGCCGTCCCCCTCGACGGTGATTCCCTTGTGATAGGGTAGCAGGTCGAGCGGCCCTTACCTCGCCTTGCGGAGGTGGCGATGCCCGAGCGCGGATCGACCGACGCCTGGATCTGGAAGGTCCTGCTGATCGCCGGCGTCCTGTTGCTCCTCTACAACAGCCTGAGCTTCGTGGTGGTGACTCTCATCGCGCTGATGATCGCGGCGGCGATCCTGCCGCTCGCCGACAGCGCGCGGAAGCACCGCGTGCCGCGCGTAGCCACGGTCGCGGGAGTCTATATCGTCGGCCTCGGCGGGCTGTCGCTGCTCTTCACCCTCCTGGTGCCGGTCGTGGCCGACCAGGGGCAGCAGCTCCTGCAGCGGCTTCCGGCCTACCGCGAGCAGGCCTCCCTGTGGTTCGACTCGGCCCTCAGCTCGACCGGACGCTGGACCGGGTCGCGGACCGTGAGGCTCCCGGAGATCGGGATCAAAGAGGTGGGCCCGGTCCTCCAGGGGCTGGCGGAGAAATCGCTGGCGGCGACGCGCGGGCTGTTCAGCGGCACCGTGGCGGCGCTTTTGATCCTGTTCGTCGCCGGCTACATCGTGGTCGACAGCCGGCGCCTCGCGGACGGGCTGCTGGCCTTCGTGTCTCCGGCCTGGCGGGCGGAGACGGCGCGCGTGGGGTCGATCGTCTTCGATCGGATGGGCGACTACGTGCGCGGACAGGTGGCTGTCAGCGCCTGCATTGCCCTGCTGCTGTCGATCGGGCTCCTGCTCATCGGCCTGGAGACGCCCGTCCTGATCGGCGTCACCGCCGGAGCGCTGAACTTCGTCCCCTTCCTCGGCTCGATGGTGGCGCTCCTCCTGGCGCTCCTGATCGCCCTCAATACCTCCTTCTTTGCCGTGGCCGGCGTCCTGCTCCTGTTCGGCGGCGTCTCGTTCCTCGAAGGGAAGGTGCTGGTGCCGTACCTCCTGGGGCGCAAGGTTGCCCTGCACCCGCTCGCCGTCCTGGCGGCGCTGGTGGTCGGTGCCCACCTGGCGGGCCTCATCGGCGCGGTGGTGGCGGTGCCGATTCTGGCCGGCTCGAACGCCGTGGTCCAGGAGGTGTACGTCAAGCCGATGGCCCGCGGCGGGAGGGGGTAGGCGTCCGTCCGGTCAGGGCGTCCCGGGCGCCTCCGGGCGGGCGGTCCCCGGCGGTTCGGAGGCGAGCGAGCGCGAGGCCGCCTCGACCCTCTCGAAGAAGCGCAGGAAGTTCTCCCCCAGCACCTTGCGGACGATGATCGAGGTGTAGCCCCGCCGCAGCAGCTCGGCGCCGAGGCGCGGCAGCTTCGAGACGTCCTCCAGCCCCTCCGGCGGGTCCGTAATACCGTCGAAGTCGGTCCCGAGCCCCACCGCGTCGGGGCCGGCGATCTTGATGACATGCTCGATATGGTCGACGGCCCTGGTCCAGGAGGTCGTCCGCTTCGGCAGCGTATCGAGCAGCGCGCCGATCGCCTCGTCGCGCTTCTTCGGATCGGAGGCGAGGTCCCGCACGATCGCCTCGTACCGGTCCTTGATCGAAGGGAGGTCGGCGCGGGCCGCGTCCACCACCGCCTGGTCCAGAAAGTAGGACGAGACGTTGATCATCACCACACCTCCCTTGGCGGCGATACGCCGGATCTGGTCGTCGGTCAGGTTGCGCGGGATGGCGCACAGCGCCCGGCAGGACGAATGGGAGGCGAACACCGGCGCCCGCGAGGTCGAGAGGATCGCGTCGATCGTCTCGTCCGAGACGTGCGACACGTCGACCATCATGCCGATCCGGTTCATCTCGCGCACCACCGCCTTGCCGAAGTCGGTCAGGCCGTGATGCAGCTGGAACGCGGCGGGGTCGAAGCCGGGAACGTAGAACTTGCCGGACGAGTCGGCCCAGTGGTTGCTGTTGACGTGCGTCAGGGTCATGTAGCGCACGCCGAGCCGGTAGAACTGCCGCAGCGCCCCGAGGGAGTCCTCGATGGCGTGCCCGCCCTCGATCCCCATCAGCACGGCGATCTTCCCGTCCCGCTTCGCCTGGCGGATGTCGGCGGCCGAGGCGGCCCGGCGCAGCTCCTTGGGGTTGCCGTCGATGGCGCGCGCCACCAGGTCGATCAGGTCGAGCGCCTCGCGCGCCGCGCCGCCCGTCTCGGCGTAGAACGCCGGCACGTAGATGGCGAAGAACGGCGCCGTCAGCCCCCCCTCGCGCGCGCGGCAAGTCGAAGTGCGGCGTCGCCCCGCGCACCGAGAGGTCGGCCCACTTCTTCTCCAGCGCGTAGGGGACGTCCAGGTGGGTGTCGACGATGATCGCCTCGTCGTGCACGCGCCGCGCCCGGTCGGCCGCGCCGTCGGCGGCGGCCGCGCCGGGCGCTGCCAGGGCGATGAGGACCGCCAGGACCCATTTCCTGCCCACGCTTTCTGAAAGCCTCCTGGATCCGCTCGGACATCCCTCCATTGCCGGCATTATAAGGCCGGAAGGAGGCCGGATGACCGGCTCGCCATCCTTGACCCGAACCGTCGCCGAGGGCTAGGATCGGGTCCAATTGAAGGACCAGGATGCAGGTTCGATGACCCGTTTACGAACCCGTTCACGGAGATCACCATGAACAGACTCGCCGTTGGTTTAGCAGTCGCGCTCTGGTTGGCCGTGCCTGTCACCGCTGCTCCGGTCCCCGGATCGACCTGGAACATGAACGCCTCGATCATCGAGGCCTGCTCGTGCCCGGCCTTCTGCCCGTGCTACTTCAACTCCTCGCCGGCGGGACATACACACGCGGGGACGATGGAGCATTTCTGCCGCTTCAACAATGCCTTCAAGGTCAACAAGGGAAGCTACGGGGCGACGAAGCTTGATGGCGCCAAGTTCTGGGTCTCGGGCGATCTGGGCGCCGACTTCTCCAAAGGGATGATGGACTGGGCGGTCGTCACCTTCGACCGGGCGATGACGAAGCAACAGCGGGATGCCGTGGCCACCATCCTGGGCACCGTGTATCCGGTGAAGTGGAATTCTCTGACCACTTCCGAAGCGGACATGGCGTGGACGCCGGGCACGGACGCGGCCTGGGCCACGCTGGATGGAGGGAAGACCGCGGAGGTCCGTCTGAATCGGGCTGCGACCGGAATGAACAACCAGCCCGTGGTGATCAAGAACCTGAAGTACTGGGGCGCCCCCCGCAACGACGGCTTCATCGTCATGCCGAACGAGGTCGAGGCCTATCGCGTGGGGGACAAGGCGTTCGAATTCAAGGGCACGAACGGGTTCATGATCACCCTCGACGTCAACGGGAAGGTGGCGCCTTCGGCCACCGCAGCGCCGTCAAGCGGAAGATAGCTTCGGGCCGGGGTTCGGCCGGCAATCCGATCGACGTCTGGGGATCCTCCACGCTCAGAGCCCGACGGTGGGACTCCGGCGCTCGAGCAGGAGCACGTCGCGCCACGCCCCGTTCAGCTTGCCCAGCCGCTCGCGCCGTCCGACCTCACGGAAGCCGCAGCGCCGGTGCACGGCGAGGCTGGCCTCGTTCTCGGGGAAGATCCCTGCCTGCAGCGTCCAGAGTCCCTCGCGCTCGGCCGCCGCGATCAGAGCCGCCAGCAGCGCCCGGCCGACGCCCCGGCCGCGCGCCGCGGCCGCGACGTACACGCTCACCTCGGCCACCCCGGCGTAGACGCAGCGGCTCGACACCGGGCTGAGCGCCGCCCACCCGAGGGTCGCCTCACCCTCCCGCGCCACCAGCCGCGCCGCCCTCATGTGCGCGGCGTCCCAGGCCTCCCAGGCCGGCGCCGTGGTCTCGAAGGTGGCCTGCCCCGTGGCGATTCCCTCCAGGTAGATGCCGCGCACCCGGTCCCAGTCCTCGGGACGCATCGGCTCGATCCGCAGGGTCATCTACCGGCCCGCTGTGAGAGCATTGGCGGAGGGAGCAGGATTCGAACCTGCGGGGGGTTGCCCCCCAACGGTTTTCAAGACCGCCGCCTTAAACCGCTCGGCCATCCCTCCGTGCGACTCATTATACCGGCGGGGCCGGGGCGGCGCCGGAGATTGACGTGCAGCAGCCGGTCGACCTGATAGGACCGCTCGTCGTCCTGCTGGCGGTGGCGTGTGCCGTCCTGCTGGTGCTGACGCGCCTGCGGCTGCCGCCGGTGATCGGCTACCTCTGCTCGGGCGTGCTGCTCGGACCGCACGTCCTCGCGCTCATCCCGCGCAGCGACGCGGTCTCGACCCTGGCCGAGATCGGCGTCCTGCTGCTGATGTTCACCCTGGGGCTCGAGTTCGACACCCGCTACTTCCTGCGCATCAAGCGGGTGGCGCTCGGAGGCGGGACGCTGCAGATCCTCCTGACCATCCTGGTCGCGGTCGGGGTCGGAATGCTGCTCGGCTGGCCGGTGCGCACCTCGGCCTTCTTCGGCTGCATCATGGCGCTGAGCAGCACGGCGGTGGTGCTGAAGACCCTGATGCAGCAGGGGCTCCTCGACACGCTGCCGGGGCGGCTGGCGGTCGGCATCCTGATCTTCCAGGACCTGAGCGTCGTGCCGATGATGATCCTGCTGCCGATCTCGGGCAGCGATACCGCCCAGGTGCTCGGGCAGGTCGGGTCGGCGCTGCTGCGCGCGGCGCTGCTGCTCGTGATCACCTTCGTGCTGAGCCGCTGGCTGATGCCCCGCTTCCTGAACCTGGTCGCGTCGGGGCGCAGCCAGGAGCTGTTCCTTCTCGTCACCCTCTTCGTCTGCCTGGCGATGGCCTGGCTGAGCCACCTCCTCGGGGTGTCGTACGCCCTGGGCGCGTTCCTGGCGGGCCTCGTCCTCGGCGGCAGCGAGTACGCGCACCAGATGACGTCCGACGTGGTGCCGTTCCGCGACGTCTTCTCGGGGGTCTTCTTCGTGGCGATGGGGATGCTGCTCGATCCGGGGTACGTGAAGACCGCCTGGCCCGCCATCCTGGTCGTCCTCTGGATCATCGTGGCCGGGAAGACGGCGATCACGGCCGCGGCCGTGTCGTGGTTCGGATACCCGCCGCCGATCTCCCTTCAGGTTGGTATCAGCCTGGCCCAGGTCGGCGAGTTCTCCTTCCTGATCGCCCTGATGGGCGTGCGCTCGGGGCTGATCTCGCAGTCCGACTACCAGGTGGCCATCGCGGCCTCGATCATGTCGATGATGCTGGCTCCGCTCCTGACGCGCCTCAGCCCGTGGCTCGCCTCGCTCGCGGCGCGCGTCGGCGGCGGGCTGATTCCGGCCTGGGACCGCCTGGCCGAGTCGTACGCCGTCGGCGGGCGCGCCGCCGAGCCGCGGCTCGAGGGGCATCTCGTCATCCTGGGGTACGGCACCGTCGGGCGCACGCTCGGGGACGTCCTGACCGGCAACCAGGTCCCGTTCAGCGCCCTCGAGATCGATCCGACGCTGGTGCGCGAGGGGCGGCGGCGCGGGCACCCGGTCGTGTACGGCGACGCCAACAGCGAGGAGCTGCTGCGGCGCGCCGGCGTGGATCGCGCGCGCATCCTGGTGGTGACGATCCCGGACCTGGTGATGGCGCGCTCGGTCGTCAAGCGGGCGCGCCGGATGAACCGCTCGCTCTTCATCCTGGTGCGCGGGCGGCGGGGGGCGGAGGACGCCGACCTGTACCGCGACGGGGCCGACGAGGTCATCCACGAGACCTTCGAGGTCGGGGTGGAGGTGGTGGCGCGCATCCTGCGCCGGCTCAACGTCGCCAAACAGGCGGTGGAGCGGCAGGTCGGGCGGCTGCGCAGCGGCCGCTACGAGGTCTTCCGGCGCGAAGACTTCGCGCCGCTGGCGCTGGGGGACGTGCGCCGCAGCCTCGACACGCTGCGGGTCGAGTTCCTCGAGATCCCCGCCGGCTCGCCCCTGGTCGGCAAGAGCCTGAAGGATGCCGGCATCCGCGAGGCGACCGGTGCCTTGGTGCTGGCGGTGATCCGCGACGGCGCCACGGTCCACTCGCCGGAGGCCTGGTTCGTGCTGCGCGAGAAGGACACCATCCTGGTCTCGGGAGCGTCGGAGCAGGTGGCGCAGATCGAGGCGCTGGTTCAGTAGCGGAGGGCGAGCGCGGCGCCTCCGGGGCCCGGGACCAGCGCCCAGGCGAGCCGCGCCGTTCCCGGCCCGGCGCCGGGGCCGGCCGCCGCGCGCCGATCGGCGCGGGCCGCGCCGCGCCGGGAGATCGCCTTGCCGATCGCCAGGCCGAGCCCCGCCCCGGCGGCCACGTCCGAGGCCCAGTGGACGTCGCGCGCGATGGTCGAGGCGCCGATCAGGGCGGCCATCGGGTAGGCGAAGAAGGCCGCCTTGCGTCCGTAGGCGTCGGAGAGGACCGCGGCGATGGCGAACGAGCGCGCGCTGTGGCCCGAGGGGAAGATCGATCCGCCCGAGAAGAAGCCGCGCGCGTCGGCATCGCCGGTCGGGCGCTCCCGGGCGAAGAGCTTCTTGCCGAGAGTCGTGAGCGGCAGCGTCCAGAGGTAGGCCTCGAAGGCGGTCGAGGCGGCGCGGACCGCGCGCGGGCTCTCCGAGACGCGGGCCAGGATGTAGAAGCTCCCCAGCCCCACCGCCTCGGCCGTCTCCGTGCCGAGGGCACTGAAGCGCTTGTACACCCGGCCCGAGCCGTCCGCCCGGTCCTCCCGCACCTCGGCCCGGATCTGATCGTCGCGGTGCACGAGGTACCCGGTGCCCGCCAGGAAGCCGACCGTCGTCCAGACGCCCCGCGGCGTCGCCCGCGAAGGGCAGGTCATGAGGTAGCGCCCGTCCGCCGCGAAGACGCGGAAGGCGTCGGAGAACCTCCCGCGGGGTGGCGGCGCCGCGGGCGGGCCGGCGGCAGCCGTCCCCTCGGCGGTGGCGGCCGGCACGGCCGGTCCCAGGAGCGCGCCGCAATAAATAATGATGAGCGGTCCGGCGAGCCCGCGGGCCGGCGAGGCCCTCCGCCGGCGCCGGGTCATGGAACGCCGGAAGCGGGAGGCGGGATCTCGGCCGCGCCGAAGTAGGGCTGCAACGCCTCGGGGATCGACACGCCGCCGTCTCTTCTCTGGAAGTTCTCGAGGATGGCGACCAGCGTGCGGCCGACGGCCAGCCCCGAGCCGTTCAGGGTGTGCACGAACTCGGTCTTCGACTTCGCGTCGCGCCGGAAGCGGATGCCGGCGCGCCGGGCCTGGAAGTCGGCGCAGTTCGAGCAGGAGGAGATCTCGCGGTAGGCCCCGAACGAGGGTAGCCAGACTTCGATGTCGTAGGTCTTGGCCGAGGCGAAACCCATGTCTCCGGTGCTCAGGGCGACGACCCTGTAGGGCAGGCCGAGCCGCTGCAGCACCGTCTCGGCGTCCAAGGTGAGCCGCTCGAGGGCCTCGAACGACTCCTCGGGCCGGGTGAACTTCACCAGCTCCACCTTGTTGAACTGGTGCTGCCGGATCAGCCCCTTCACGTCCTTGCCGTACGACCCCGCCTCGCTGCGGAAGCACGGGGTGCAGGCGGTGTAGGAGATCGGCAGGCGCGCGACGTCCAGGATCTCCTCGCGGTGCAGGTTGGTCAGCGGCACCTCGGCGGTCGGGATCAGGTAGTACCCGGTCTTCTCGATCTTGAACAGGTCGTCCTCGAACTTGGGCAGGTTGCCGGTGCCGGTCATCGCCTTGGCATTGACCATGAAAGGGGGCAGGACCTCGGTGTAGCCGTGCTCCTTGGTGTGCAGATCGAGCATGAAGTCGATCAAGGCCCGCTCGAGGCGCGCTCCCCGGCCGACATAGACCACGAACCGGGCGCCGGCGATCTTCGCCGCCCGTTCGAAGTCGAGGATCCCGAGACGCGCGCCGAGGTCCCAGTGCGGCAGCGGCTCGAAGGAGAAGCGCTGTGGGGTCCCGCGGCGGCGGATCTCGACATTGTCCTCGGAGGTGCGGCCGACGGGGACGCTCTCGTGTGGGACGTTCGGCAGGGTGAGCAGGAGGGCCCCGAGCGCCGTCTCGGCCTCGTCCACCCTTGTGTCCAGCTGTTTGATCCGATCGCCCAACGCCCTCATCTCCTCGATCAGCGGCGCAGCGTCCTGCTTCGCCTTCTTGAGACGGGCGATCTCCTCGGAGTCCTTGTTGCGGCGCGCCTTGAGCCCCTCGGTCTCGCGTAGCGCCGCGCGCCGTTCCTCGTCCAGGCGGCGGAACTCGCCCAGGTCGGCGCGCGTGCCGCGGTGGCGCAGGGCCGCCTCCACGCGCGCCAGGTTCTCCCGCACCCAGATCAAGTCGAGCATCGCGCGCGGAGTCTACTGCGGTGGTTTCCAGGGTGTCAAACATGGGACAATGCCCGCAGATGGCCCGGACCAAGCGCTCCGATTACCTGCGCAGCAACCGCATCCTCTCTCTCCCGCTGCCCGACCCGGGGCGCGCCGCGGCGGTGGCGCGCCGCCTGCTGCAGGCGCACGACGCGCTGAGCCGGCGCCTGATCGGAGGGGAGATGCTGGCCCTCCTGTCGGACCAGGCCGGCATCGCCGCTCCCGAGCTGGTGGTGCCGGACGAGCACCAGCCGCACCGCAGGAGCGGCGGCCGCATCGTCTTCAGCCTGCAGGGCGAGTACCGCCGCCGCAACCCTTCGGCCGGCGACCCGAGGGTGGCCCGCGGCGGCCGGCCGCTCGGCCGCATCCGGATCCTGAACCGCACCCCGGCGCGCGGCCAGGTGGTGCGCCCCTCCGCCTTCCTGCACACGCTCCTGCACGAGTTCTGCCACCACCACGACGCCGAGTCCCTGGGGCTCCTGCGCTCCTTCCACACCGCCGGCTTTTACTCCCGCCTGCGGCACCTGCGCGAGCAGGTCGGCGACGGCGCCGCCGGCAGGGCGGACGACGCGCGCCGCGCGGCCCTGCCCGCCGGCGGGGAGGTCGCCCCCTGGCTGCAGCGGCTCTGGTCTATAATCCGCGGCCTATGAGAGGCGCCCCCCCGATCCGCAAGGCGGTCTTCCCCGCCGCCGGCCTGGGGACGCGCTTCCTCCCCGCCACCAAGGCGCAGCCGAAGGAGATGCTGCCGCTGGTGGACAAGCCGATCATCCAGTACGTCGTCGAGGAGGCGGTGGCCTCCGGCATCGGCTCGATCATCATCGTGACCGGCCGCGGCAAGAGCGCCATCGAGGACCACTTCGACGTCGCCTCCGAGCTGGAGCGCATGCTGGAGCGGCGCGGCAAGACCGATCTCCTGAAGCAGGTGCGCTCGATCTCCGACCTGATCAACGTGTCGTACGTGCGGCAGAAGGAGCCACTGGGCCTCGGGCACGCCATCCTGATGGCGCGCGACTTGATCGGGGACGAGCCTTTCGCGGTCTTCCTGGGGGACGACGTCATCGACGCGCCGGTCCCGGTCATGCGGCAGATGATGGAGGTCTACGGTCGCTTCCAGTGCTCGCTGGTCGCGGTCGAGACGATCGCCCGGTCGCTGTCCCGCGAGTACGGCATCATCGCCGCCAAGCCGGTCGGCGAGCGGATCTTCCAGGTGACCGACCTGGTCGAGAAGCCGGCACCTTCCGAGGCGCCATCCGACCTGGCGATCATCGGCCGCTACATCCTGACCCCCGAGATCTTCCAGCACCTCGAGAAGACCCGGGCCGGGCAGGGCGGCGAGATCCAGCTCACCGACGGATTGCGTTCCCTGCTGGGCCACCAGGCGATCTACGCCTACCGCTTCGCCGGGAAGCGCTACGACACAGGTCACAAGCTCGGCTTCCTCAAGGCGACGGTCGAGTTCGCCCTGCGCCGCCCCGACCTCGGCGGCCCCTTCCGCGCCTACCTGCGCGGCCTCGACCTGGACGAAGCAGCCCGCCCCGCCACGACGGACGGCCCGCGCCGCACGTCCCGCCCGGGCCGCGCGCGGCGCCGCGCGGGCGCCGGCAAGGCGGACGTCGGTCGTAAGGGATCCGGGACGTGGCCGCACGCGGAACCCGGAAGACCCCCGACAGGCGCCAGAACGCCCCCCAGCTCGGCGCCCACCCGGAGCGCCGCGTCCTGGCGCCGGGCCGCCGCGAGGCGCTGAGGCGCGAGGGTGCGCAGCCGAGCCAGATCGCCGTCGTCCTGCCTCCCGTGCTCAACATGTTCGAGGAGGCCGACGCCTCCTCGCCGGTGGTGAGCCAGGCGACCCTCGGCGCCAACGTGTCGATCCTGGAGGAGCGCTCCGGCTGGGCGCTCATCGAGACCCCCGACCGCTACCATGGCTGGGTCCGATCGCGCGCGCTGCGCGTCTTCGTCCCCGGACGCGATCCCGGCTACCCGGAGTCCGGAAGCGTGGTCGAGGTCGCCAGCCTCATGGCCCAGGTCTACGGCGAGCGCGACGTCACCGCCGCGGCGCCCTTCGCGGTGGCCCCCTTGCTCGCGTGCCTCGAAGTCCTGGAGGAGGCCGAGGAGTGGACGCGCGTCCGCCTCCCCGACGGGCGCGAGGGCTGGGTGCAGCACGGCGACGTGCGATTCGTGGGCGAGGGGGCCGTGGCCGCGGAAGGCGCGGACGGCCCCGAGGCGATCGCCGCCACCGCGCGGCGCTTCCTGGGGCTTCCCTATGTCTGGGGCGGCACGACGCCGTTCGGGCTCGACTGCTCCGGGCTGGCGCAGCTCGTCCACCGCGCGCACGGCTTCCTGCTGCCACGCGACGCCGACCAGCAGTACGGCGACCGGCGCCTGGCCGAGGTCCCGCGATCCGCCCTGCGGCCCGGCGACCTGGTCTTCTTCGGCCCCGAGGAAGGCGGCATCACGCACGTCGGCATCGTCCTGGGCGGCGAGGAGTTCCTCAGCGCCACGACCTACCGGGCGCCGACGGTGCGCGTCGATCGTCTGGATGATCCCTACTGGGAGAAGCTGTACCGCGGCGCCCGCCGCAGGCGTGACGACGCGGGCCGCGGCTGACCGGTCTCACTTTTTGCCGGATTTCCTGTCGGGCTTGCCTTCGGACTTCCCGGCGCCGTCGGGGACCGAGGCGGCCGCGTCCTTCGAGGCGTCCTTCTTGTCGGATTCCTTGCCGCCCTTGTCGCCCTTGTCGCCCTGGGAGGAAGGCGGCGTGGTGGACCCCTTGCGTCCGTAGTCGGTGACATACCAGCCGGTGCCCTTGAACTGCACCGCCGGGGCCGAAAGCAGCTTCACCACCTTCCCCTTCTTGCACTTCGGGCACTTCTTGATGGGCGGATCGCTGTACTGCCGGATCTCCTCGAAGCGGTAGTGGCACTTCTTGCACTCGTACTCGTAGAGCGGCACGGGCTCCCCCCCTCCTCGCGCTTGCGATTATAATGCAGCCACGCTGCCGAGCCGTACCGGGTCCTTCAGAGCCATGAGAGAACGCATTCCAACCCTCCGATTCCCGTCGAGCGCCCTGCTGGTTCTCGTTGGCGTCGCCCTGTCCGGGACCGTCGCCAGGGCGCTGCCGTCCGAAGGTAGCCACTGGGCACGATTCGAGACCGCCCACTACACGCTGTTCAGCGACGCGCCCGACACGCGCACGCGGGACATCGCGGCCAGCCTGGAAACGTTCCGCGCCGTCCTGGTGAGCTACCGTTCCGATCTCGCCGTCACGTCGCCGCGGCCGACGTACGTCTACGTCTTCAAGAGCGACGCGGACGCCCTGCCGTACAAGGTGCAGCGGGAAGGGAAGCCGACCGATTTCGTCGGATTCTTCGTGGGGGAGGATCAGGCGAACTACGTGACGATCGAGGCGCCCTCGGAACAGACGGCGCTCGGCATCGTCTACCACGAATCGGCGCACCAGCTCCTGGAGGACCGGCTTCCCCGCGCCCCGGCGGCGATCATCGAGGGGCTCGCCGAGTATTACCGCACCTTCCGCGCCCAGGGGCGCGTGGCGCAGATCGGGCTGCCGATTGACCGGCACGTTTCCTGGCTCGCCTTGCACACTCTAGTTCCCCTGCGCGATCTGCTGAGCATCGACGAGGAAACGCACCTGGGCCAGTCCGGAGACGCGGCGACGACCTTCTACGCGGAATCCTGGGCGCTGGTGCACGACCTGCTGCGCGGCAATCCAGCGCGTGCCGGACAGCTCGATCGGTTCCTGGCGGGCCTGCGCTCGGGCGCCGTTCTCGACGAGGCGTTCCGCGACGCCTTCGGGACGACCTACGACGACCTGCTGAAGGAGGTGCGGGGCTACCTGAACCACCGCCGCTTCCCCTACCAGGAGGTCAAGTTCAGCGCAGCGCTGAAAGTCGATCTCTCGGTTCAAGTCATTCCGATGGAGCGCGACGAGGCGCTCTGCCGG
>QHXZ01000009.1 GCA_003223165.1 Acidobacteriota bacterium | reverse complement strand
AGCAGCGGGTAGCGCCGATCGCGATGCCGGCAGCTCCCGTAGCCGAAGCGATAGCCCGAGGCCGCCACCACCTTCACCGTGACCGCGTCGAACCGGCCGTCGGGGTAGGCGAAGTTCTCGACCTTGGTCCCCAACCGCGCCTCCAGGATGCGCCGCGAGAGCGCCGTCTCGTCGATGGCCGTTTCCAGGGCCTCGTTCGTCAGGAGGGCGTGGCTCTTCGTGTGCGAGCCGATGGTGATGCCCGCCCGGTGCATCTCGGACAGCATGTCCCAGGTCAGCGGCCGCAGGGGGGCCAGCGCCGTGTCGTCGATCGCGAAGCGCTCCTCGAGGACGGCGACGACCCGGCGGAGGTCCGCCTGGGGCAGGGCCTCGAGCAGCCGGCGCATGGCCGTGAATGGATCGAGCGGCCCTCCACCGGGGCCCTGGAGCGGCGGCGGGGGCAGGCCGAGCGTCGCGAGATCCCGGGACACCTCCAGCCCGGCGGAGCGGCCCTCGGCGGCGGCCTGCTTCAGGAGAAGGTAGAGGCGGTCGTAGACCGGGGGGCGCGACGTGCCGATCGTGTCGGTGACGGCGAAGACGGCCGCGGGGACGCCCTTGCGCCTGAGGATCGGGAAGGCGTGGTGGTAGACGTCGGCGTAGCCGTCGTCGAACGTCACGGCGCACACCGGCTTCTCGAAGCGGCCGCCCTCTTCGAGGCGGGACCCGATCTCGGGAAGCGACACGAAGCGGAAGCGCCGCCCGAGCCAGTCCAGGTGGCGCTCCAGCATGCCGCCGCTGATGAGCATGGCCGGCAGCGCGTGCCCCGCGTGGGCGGCATAGTCCTCCACGATCCGGTGGTAGGCGAGGACGAGCGGCACGTCGCGCGGGGCCGCGAGCGCTCCGACCAGGGTCCCGGCGCCCGTCCAGTCGAGCGCGCGGGCGATGCCGGTCTTAATGGAGGCGCGAGCCATCGGCACCCTGTCTCGATGAGGGGCGCATCGCCTGGGCCAGCCTCAGGAGGGCCGTCCGCGACACCACGCGGCGCGCCAGGCCGCGCGTGGCGCCCCACACCACGCTGGAGCGGCGCTGCAGGGCCCCCCACGCTCCCGGGGGGAAGATCTCGAGGCGCGCCAGGTGGCGCACCTCGCGCGCCCAGAGGAACTTGTAGGCCTCGTCTCCGTGCAGCAGGTCGTACTCCTGCAAGCCCTCCTCGATGGCCGCCCTGATCGCCAGCCCCATGGCGACGAGGCCGACGCCGTACCGGGCGTAGGCGGGATCGAACCCGGACTGGTAGAAGTAGAAGCGGCCGCCATAGGCGAAGCCGTAGAGGGCCGCGACCGCCCTGCCGTCCAGCCGCAGCACGTAGAGACGCAGCCAGCCGCGCGCCAGCGCCGCCCGGCTGATCTCTTCGTGGAACGAGCGCAGGCCCGGCGTGTGGAAGGCCTCCGATCCCCCTCGCGGCCGCCAGCGCATCTCGTGCAGCGCCAGGAGCGACGCGAACGCCTCGCCCCGCGCCGCCTCGCCCGTGGCGGGCTCGAACTTCACGTCGAATCGCGAGGCGAGCGTCTTCAGGCGGCGGCGCAGGTTGGAGCGGTGCTCCGGGCCGAGCGTCTCGAGGAAGGAGTCCCAGGTGTGGCCTCCCAGCCGGATGAACGGACAGACCTCCATGTCGGCGACGACCCGGCTTCCGCCGTGCTCCCTCAGCCGCTCGGCGAGCGCCCACGCGAGGCTGGAATCGCCGCGCACGCGATGCAGGCGAAACACCGCCTGCTCCGCGAGGGGATGCGCGGCGAGGGCGCGCAGCGCCTCCTCCTCTTGACCCCGCCGCACGATCAGGTCGAGGTAATCGGAGCCGACGGGCCCCGTGCCCAGGAACTCGAGCACCGGCGACGGAAACAGCCGCGTCCCTCGCGCCGGGGAGAGCGCCAGAGGTGCTATCGCCGCCAGCCGGTCGCCGTCGCTCAGTACCAGGATCGACAGCCGCCGATCCTCCGCCAGGTGGCGCCACCAGGCGCGCAGCCACTCCCACGTCAGGAAGAGGCCGTTCGAGCGGCTCTCCGCGAGAAGCCCGTTCCACTCCCTTCCCAGGGCGTCGAACCCGGCGTCGTCTTGCACCACCCGGATCACGGCCGCCTCGCGCGCGCGCAGGCCCGGTCGAGCGCGACCGCCAGGCCCGCGATGTAATAGAAATACAGGTGGTAGGCGGCGGGATGGAACAGGGCGGCCAGGGCGAAGGCGGCGAGGCTCATCTCGATCCCCTCGGCCAGGAAGAAGGGCTCGCGCAGGTCCGGATGGCCGGCGGACGCCCGGCGCACCGTCGCCACCCTCCTGAAGCACGATCGCATCAACAGCAGGAACAGCACGAGACCCGGCAGACCCAGCTCGACGGCGCACTCGAGGTAGGCGTTGTGGACCTCCTTCCAGAGAGGGCCCCGTTCCAGGTTGAGGGCCAGCGTGTTCGTCCCCACGCCGGAGCCCACGAGCGGGTGCCGGCTCACGTAGCCCAGGGCGGCGAGAGTGTCGCCGAGCCGGGCTTGCGACGAGCCGGTCGGGTCGGCATCGACATCCGTGATGGTCCCCAGGCGGCCCAGGTAGTCGGGCGGCAGCAACGGGATGCCGAGCAGCAGGGCCGCGAGGGCCGCCCAGGCCCAGCCGCGCCCGGGCCGCCGGATCAGCTTCCCGAGGTAGATCGCGCCGATCGCCGCCAGGGTCAGGAAGCCGGCCCGCGAGAAGGTGGCGACGGTGGCGACGACGTCCAGCGCGATGAGAGAGAGCAGGAGCGCCCGGACGGAGGCCCCCTCACTGGCCAGGAGCAGCGCGATGCTCAGGGGGAGGATCAGGTTGAGCATCAGGGCGAGATCGTTCGGGTTCTGCGCCAAGGGCGCGTCGTAGCCGACGATCCTGCGGACCTCGCCGTGGGACCCGTTCAGGACGTACTCGCCCGAGGCGAAGTGCGTGACCGCCGTGAGCGCCAGCGGCACGGCCATCAGGGTGAGGGTCCAGAGGACCCACCGGACCCGGCGCACGCTGTCCACGACATGGCCGACCAGCCAGAAGACCATCACGGTCTTGAGGAAGATGCCGCTCAGGAACTCGAGGCTCCCGCCCGGCCAGACCGAGAACGGGAGCGTCAGAGCCGTCCAGGCAAGCAGCGCGCAGGCGATGCGCATCTCGACGTCGAACCCGAGAATCGGCAGCCCGCGGGTGAGGCGGCTCAGGAGACAACTTGCCGCCGCGAGGCTCGCGGTGATCAGCGCGAGGTGCAGGGGCTCCAGCGCCGGCACGAAGCTCTGCGGCGCCGCGACCGAGACGAACGTGAAGAGGATCAGCGCCGCGAACGGCACGGCGCCTCGCTCCGCCGGCGGAGAGGAGAAAGGCCTCCGCGCCGCCTCGCCGGCGCCGGCCGCCGGTCGAGGCCGCCACCACGCCGCCGCCGCGACTCTCTCCATCATCGGCTCCTCGATGCGGGGAACTGGTCCGCCGCCCCGCCGGCCGCCCGGGTCCGGGGGGGAACCCGCGGGCCGTCCGGCTGGAGGCAAGGGAGCCGGGTGGGGCGGCGGACCATCTCGTCAGGCCGCCCGGTTGCCGAGCCCGGGCTCCGGCCGCGCCGCTCCTCGCCCGTGGGGCAGGGGGTGGGAGGATCCGCGACCCAGGAGGACGATCTTCACCGTGTCGAGCAGGATCCTCAGGTCCAGCCAGAGCGACGCGTGCTTGATGTAGTACAGGTCGTAGCGCATCTTCTCCGTTTCCTCCTCGAGGCTGTTGGCGTAGCCGTAGCGCACCTGCGACCAGCCCGTGATCCCGGGCCGGACCGTCTCGCGCAGGGCGTAGTACGGAATGCGCTCGCGGAAGAGAGGCACGTTCGTCGCGGGGTGGGGCCTGGGCCCCACGAGGTTCATATCGCCCTTCAGCACGTTGACGAACTGGGGCAGCTCGTCGAGCCGGAACGCGCGCAGCCACCGGCCGACCCGCGTGATGCGGCCGTCGTTGTCGCGGACCCATTCCGACGCCGCGCCGCCGGCCGGGTGCATGGTGCGGAACTTGATCAGCCTGAAGCGCCGCCCGCGCTCGCCGGAACGCTCCTGGATGAAGAAGACGGGGCCGCGGGAGTCAAGCTTGATCGCCACGGCGACCAGCACGAAGACCGGCGCCAGGAGCAGGATCCCGGCGAGGGAGACGAGGAGTCCCAGCGCCCGCGAGGCCAGGCGGGATCCGAAAGGCGGCCGGAGGTCCGACCCGAACAGCAGGTCGCTCGGAGCCAGCGACTCGAGGGCGACCTTGCCGGTGAGGCGCTCGTAGAACGAAACGCCGTCCTCCACGAAGATCCCCCGGGCCCGCGCTTCCAGGAGTTGCCGCACCGGCAGCCGCCTGCGCCGCTCCGCCATGGCGACGACGATCCGGTCCGGGCGGGTCAGGTCGATCAGAGGGCCCAAGGCGTCCGGCGGCCCCGGGGCCGGACCGGACGCCGCGCCCCTTTCACCGCCGAGGGCCTCGGGGGCGACTCGGGCGATGACCTGGCGCGCGCCGGTCCCCGCCGCGATCTCGCGCACCAGCGTTTCGGCGAGGGGGCTCGATCCCAGGACCAGCACCCGCTCGACGGAGCGCGCCCGTCGCCTCAGCGCGTGCACCAGGACCCTCGACCCGAGCAGGATCCTCCAGGCCGCGGCGGAGGCGAGGCCTCCCTCCAGGAACGCCAGGGTCAGGGACACGGTTGGCTCCGTGGGGCTCCGCCGCGCCCCCGTTCGGCGGCGCGCGCCCTGCCGTGCTGCTGGCCGTAGCCGTAGTAGCCGTAGGCACGGGTCAGCAGCCGCTCGTCCCGGTTGAAGACGAGGCCCATCAGCTTTCCCGGCTCGGTCACGTTCAGCGCCTCCTGCAGCAGCCTGCGGGGCGTCTTGTGGGCCGCCACCACCACCATGAAGCCGTCGACCCACTTGCTGATGACCCTGCAATCCGGGACCGGGACGATGGGGGGCGTGTCGACCAGGATGTAGTCGAACCGCCGCCGGGCCTCCTGGAACAGGTCCCCGAGGCGCGGGGACTTCAGCACTTCGTAGGGGGCCGATGGCGAGCGCCCCGCGGGGAGGACCGACAGGTTGAACAGGGGCAGGTCGCGCACGACGTCATCGAGGCTCCGGCCGGGATCGAGGATCGCCTCCACCAGGCCTGGGCCCGCGACCTCGCCCAGCCCGAGCTGCTCGGACACCGAGGGGACGCGCAGGTCGCCGTCGACCAGGAGGACGCGAGCCTGCGGATCCTGGGCCAGCGCCCCCGCCAGGTTGATCGCCGTGGTCGTCTTGCCGTCCGCCGGAGTGGGGCTGGAGATGGCCACGACCGTCAGGCCGTCGTCCTTGTGCCTCTGCTCGATCTGGTGCCTGAGCGCCCTGTACTGCTCCCCCTCGATCGAGTTCGGGACCAGGAGGCTGACGAGGTGCTCGTCGGCCGCGCCGCTCGATCCGATCGGCCGCGCCGCGGGTGCGGCCGCCTCGGGGCGGCGTGGCCCAGCCCTGCGTGCCGCGTGAGCGCTTCCTTCCGGCTGGCGTGGAGTCAGGGTGGCGTTCATCGCATCGCCACCATCCAGACGATAGGGTTGTTGCTGCGCGCGACGAGGTAGGCGACGGCCACGATTGCGGCCAGCGCGAGCGCCGCGGGGACCACTCCGATCCAGACCCGCCGCCGGGCCCGCCGGATGTCCGCGTTGGTCAGGATCGGCGGGATGCTGATCAGGACCGGGATGCTCGAGAAGCCGCGCAGGTCCTCGATCGAGTGGAACGACGTGTCGATCTGCTCGGCGAGCGCCACGGCGCCCACCGCCAGCACGATGGAGAGGACCAGCCCCATGAAGGCCAGGCGGACGCGGTTCGGCGCCGCGGGCTCCTCCGGGACGATCGCCTCGTCGAGGATCCGGAACTGCTCTCCCTTGCGGTCCTTCTCGAGGCTCTCCGCGATCTGGGCCTCCTGGTAGCGCTTGAGAACGGTCTGATAGAGGTCCTTCGTGGCCAGGTAGTCGCGGGACAGCTCCTGCAGCTCCTGGTCCCTCTTGGGCGCGCTTTCCACCTTTCCCTGGTAGACGTCGATCGATCGCTTCAGCCTCTCCTCCTCCTGCCGGAGCACCCGGACATCGGCCTGGGCCGTCGCGTACCTCTGGCGCAACCTCGCCGCCGCGGGATCGCCGGCCCCGGGGCGCGCGGGCTCCACGTTCCCCGGCGCCGCCTCCCCCGCGGCGATCCGTTGCTGCAGCGTGTCGATCTCCGCCTGCAGCCGGACGACGTCCGGATACTTGTCGCTGAAGCGCGTGCGCAGGTCCGCCAGCTCGCTCTTCAGGCGCGCCAGCCGCGCCGGCGCGACGTCCGTCTCTCCGGCGGGGCCGGTCACGCCCGCGTCGGACAGCTGCCTCGCCAGGTCGTCCCGTCGCTCGGTGGCCCGGGCCTGCGCGTCGGCGTTGATCCGGAGCTGCGTGTTGAGCCGCTCGAGGGCGGCCAGGTTCGCTTCGATCTGCTGGGGAAGCTCGCCGCTGTGAAGGGTCTTGAAGGCGCCCACGCGCCGCTCCTGATCGTCCAGCCGCTGCTTCATCTGCTCGAGCTGGAGTTTCAGGGATTCCGCCGCCCCGACCGTCTGTCGCTCCCGGGCCTGCTGGTCCTCCTCCATGTAGAACGACGCCAGCGTGTTGGTGACCCGGGCCACGGTCTGCGGATCCCGGCCCCTGTATCCCAGCGTGAAGGCGATCGTCTCGCCGCGGCCGCTGGCCCGATCGACCCCCTTGAGCTCGATCTGGATGTCCTTGCGCATCCGCTCGAGGGTGGCCTCGCGCGTTTCCCGGCCCTTCAGGTCGGCGTAGAGCGAGAAGCGATCGACCAGGTCCTCGAGGCGCGCGCGGCTCAGGATGCGCTGGCCGATCGACTGCAGCCTGGTGTCGAGCTCGGCCGCCGCGACGGGTTGCGCGAAGGCGTCCGGCACCTCCTGCCGCTCGACCAGGACCGTGGCCGTGGAGCGGTAGATGTCAGGCAGGAACAGGGCCAGTCCGAGGGCCGCCGTGAAGGGCGCCGCGAAGGCCCCCAGCGCCAGCCACTTGCGCCGGCGCCCGATCTCCAGGAAATCCCGGAGATCCCGGCCTCTCGACTCACGTTCGCTCATCGCATCCTCCGGCGTCCCGGCGCCCTAGGGGACCAGGACGATGTCGCCCGGACGGAGCTCGATGTTTCCGGCGAGCCCGTCCGACACGGCCTTGTTGTAGTTGAAGCGAATCCGCTCGGCCTTCTTCCCCTGGGAGCGCAGGATGACGACCCGAGAGCGGGAGGCGAACTCGGTGAAGCCTCCCGCCTGGGCGAGGAGATCGAGGACGGTGGTCCGGCTCTTCATCTCGTAGCGCCCCGGGTGGGCCACCTCGCCGACCACGGAGACCTTGAAGCTGTGCACCTCCCGCACGATGACGGAGACCTCGGGGTCCTGCACGTAGTCGGCCAGCCGCCGACCCAGGACGTCGCGCAGTTGCAACGGTGTCAGCCCGGCCGCCTGGACGTCGTGCAGGAGGGGCAGCGAGATCATTCCGTCGGGCCGGACCGGGACGGTGAGGCTCATCGCCTCGTTTTTCCAGACGGAGATCTGCAGCAGATCCTCCGGACCGATCCGGTAGTCCTCGGAGATCGGAGGCTCCTGGGCGACGGGGCCGCCCTGCCCCTTCTCGCGGCCGTCCGCCGCAGCGGCGGGCAGGACCGCGAGGAGTGACAGCGCCGCGGCCAGGAACCGGTGCCGCACCGCGATCGGGATCATCCGGCCTCTCCTCCTCTCGCTCACCGGTACGAGGCGCTCACGCCGACCAGGAGGAGGGTGTGCCTGATCTCCTGCTCGGCAGGCAGCGCCGCAGGGGCGAGGGTGCCGCGCTGGGCGGTGAACTGCACGGAGCCGTTGAACGACAGCCACCGGCCCAGGGGGCGGCTGGCGCTCAGGAGAGCCTGGTAGACCCTCGCTTCGGAGCGATTTCCCTGGCCCATGATCCGGGTGACGCTCGGCGCCAGGCTCAGGCGCCAGGTCCGGCGCGGCCGGCCCGCGATCGTCAGGCCCAGGGTGTCGAAATCGGTCGCGGCACCCTCCCCCGCGACGGTGGTCATGCTGCGCGTGTAGGCCGCCGAGAGGTCGCCCGTCTTCAGCCTGAAGCGCAGGGAGGCCGACACCTCGGCATCCACGGCGCCCTCGGTGAACCGGGGCCCCGCCCGGAGCGTCAGCTCGGTGCGGGCGCTCGCCTTGCGGGACCATCCCAGCGTGACGGCCCGGCTCGCGATCGCCGTGCCGTCGTCGAAGCGGAACTGGCGGAGGAGGATGCCGAGGCCCACGGTGTCGCGCGGCGAAACACCGCGATCGAGGTCGAGGCTCTCTATGCGGGTGTCGATCGCCGTGGACCCCGACACCTCCTCCCTGATGAACGTGGAGCCGGCCCGCACCTGCGTCGCAGCGCCCAGGCGGGCGGTGATCGCGGGGCCGAGCGACCAGCGCTCGGCGCTCGCCCGCCCTTCGAGGAACCCGGTCTGGGTGTTGAAGTCTCCCGGCGTCCGGGTACGCGCGTAGGTCCCGGTCAGGGAGGCGCTCCACGAGCGCGCCGGCTCGAAGGCCAGATCGAGACCCGCGCGCTGGCGCATCATCGAGTCGGACATCTCCGGATGCTCCGAGAACGATTCGGCGTCGAAGCCGTAGCGGCCGGAGGCGCTCAGGCGCGCCCCGTGGTAGCCGAGCGCGAGCGCCGGCGTGATCCGCGCGATCCGATCCGCCTGCGGCGACGAAGCGGAATAGAAGATGTTGTCGTCGTACACCTGCGCGACCGAGAGGGAAGGCGTCGCCTCGACACCCGCGTCTCCCCTGGCCGGGCCGGGGGCCAGGCCGAAACCGGCCAGGAGCACGGCCCGCGGCCAGCGTCCGGAGACCCGCATCATCGCGCCCATCGTCTCGCCTCCGCCCTAGGCCGCGGAGATCATGGTGCAGTCGACCTCGATCGCCACGCTCCGCTGCAGCAGGTCCACGGTCAGCACCATCAGCCCCTTCCCCGGGTCGCAGCGCAGCAGGATCCCCTCGAGCCCGACCAGCGGCCCGCGGTCGATGCGCGCCCGCGCCCCCTCCTTGAGGTAGGGATGCGGCAGCGCCGGCTGGCTCGACTCGGAGAGACGGCGGATCGCTTCGATGTCCCGCGACGGGACCAGCGCCGGACGGTCCCAGGCCGGCCCGAGGAGCGCCACCAGGCCTCTCGCCTTGCGCACCTCGATGAAGGCGCCCTTGTCGCCCGGAGGCGGCAGGAAGAGGTAGCCCGGGAACATCGGCGCCCTCGAGAGGCAGCGGAACCTTCCCCGCCTCGACCAGACGTTCACCCGCGGAAGGAACGGCCGGAAGCCTTTCCCCGCCAGCTGGTCGTGCACTTGCTGCTCGCATTGGCTGCGGGTCCATGCGACACACCATCCCCCGTCGCCTGCGTCTCCGTTCCTGCCGTCGTCCGCCAAGGCTTCGCCCCCTTCGGCCTCCAGCCGCTTCACCGGTTTGAACCACGTCGCCAGGTCACGTCTCGCTCGCCCGGCCGGGCCGCCGTTCACACCACCCGCCGGTCGCCGACAGTTGTACGATCCCGCCCGCGGCGCAACAATCGGGCATCCCCTGGAACGGTGGCGGTGAAATCCATGCAATCGTGGGCCGGGCGATCACCGGACGAGGGTTCCGGGGGCGAGGCGAGGGGTGGCGGGAAGATCCCATCGGGATCTTCCCGCCGCCCGGGGGTCGTGGTGGGATATGGATTGGCCCGGGGGTGGAGGTCCGGGCCGAAATATGCGCGAGACGGTACGCCCGGTTCCGGCCCGCGGCCATCGGGTGATCTCCCGAGACGGGCGGGGTGGGATCTAGGAGAGGCGAGGCTGCCGCTGCACGGGAGGGGATGCGCCGGCACGGCGCATCCCCCGGGACTTGGGAGCCTGCGGGTCTACGGCTGGATCAGTCCCCTGCGGATGGCGTAGCGGACCAGGGTCGCGGTCTCGTGGATGTCGAGTTTCTCCATGATCCGGCTGCGGTGGGATTCGGCGGTCTTGACGCTGACGCCGAGGATCCCTGCAACCTCCTTCGTGCTCTTCCCCTCGGCGACGAGCTGCAGGACCTCCCGCTCCCGGGGGGTGAGCGGGTCGCTGGGCAGATCGGTCTTGCCGCGGTACGCGTCCACCACGATGCGGGACACCCCGGGGCTCAGGTAGATCGATCCGCGCGAGGTCTCCCTGATCGCCTGCACGAGATCCGCCGGGGCCTGGCTCTTGAGGACATACCCCGTGACCCCGGCCCGCAGGGCCTCGAGGACGTACGGGTCCTCGGTGTGCACCGTCAGCAGGATCGCCTTGGTCTTCGGCTCGGAGCGGATGATCTCGCGGGCGGCGTCCAGGCCGTTCATCGAGGGCATCGAGAGATCGAGGACCGCGACATCCGGGTGCGAGGTGCCGGCCAGCCGCACCGCCTCGCGGCCGTCGGCCGCCTCGCCCACGACCCGGAATCCTTCCTTCTCCAAAAGGCTCTTCAGCCCCTCGCGGACGATGTGATGGTCGTCGGCGAGCAGCACCTGGATCGGCATCTCAACCCTCCACTGGAATCGTGATCTGCAGCTCCGTCCCCCGGCCGGGCGACGAGACGATCTCCAGCGTCCCGCCCAGAGCGCCGAGCCGCTGGCGCATCCCACCCAGGCCGAGGCCCCGCTCTCCCTTCCTGGCCATGACCTCCGAAACGTCGAACCCCTTCCCGTCGTCCTTGACGGCGCAGCGGGCCAGCCGTCCCTCGTGCTCCACGCGGACCCGCGCCCGCGTGGCGCGCGCGTGCCGGCTCACGTTGGCCAGCCCTTCCTTGACGATGCGGTACAGCGCGGTCTCAACCGGAGGCGGCAGCCGCCGGTCCCGCGGCCCCTCGACCGTGATGGCGATTCCGGCCCGCTTCGCCATCCCCTTGGCCAGGAACTCGAGGGCGGGCACGAGCCCCAGGTCGTCGAGGATCGTCGGGCGCAGCTCGTGCGACAGGCCCCTGATCTGCTCCTCGACCTGGTCGAGCAGCCCGCGCGCCTCCTGGAGCTGGTCGCGCGCCGCAGGCATGTCGGCGGCCAGCGACTCGAGGGCCAGGTGGGCCGAGACCAGGATCTGGCCGGCGTCGTCGTGCAGGGCGTGGGCGATCCGCTTCGCCTCCTCCTCCAGCGTCTCGTTCAGGCGGCGCAGGACGTCGCTGGCCTCGCGGAAGCCCCTGTAGGCCATCTCGAAGGGACCCAGGCCCTCCGCCAGGAAGGCGCCGGCGGCCTCGATCGCCCGGGCGTACTCCCCCGGCCCGGGCGAGGGCGGCAGGAGCGACAGCACGGCCTGGTAGTGCAGCGCGGCCATGTCCACCAGGCCTAGCCCCGAAGCGATCGCCCGGCGCCCGAGCTCGTAGGCCTGCTGCAGCGACGCCTCGCCCTCGCCCGCCAGGTGATCCCGCAGGGCGGCGGCATACTCCTCGTCCAGGCGCTGCGCCCTCTCCTTCATGGTTCGCCTCCCACGTACCGCGCCACCAGGACCAGGGCGTCGTCGGTGCCCTTGCCGTGACGGGCCAGGATGTCGTCGGCGATCGCCTGCGGCGGATCGAGCCTGCCGATCTCCTGGGCGAAGGCGGTCCGGATGCCGTCGGTCGCGAAGATCAGGGTGTCGCCCGGCGCCAGCGGTGCGACCGACACCGCGACGGCGGGCAGCCGAACCCCCACCACGCCTCGGCGCAGGAGGAGCGACGCGTCGGCGCCGCGCCGCGCCGCCCCGGCCCGCAGGAGCAGGCCCTCGACGTTGCCGATCCCCAGCCAGCTCACCATGCCCTTGGGGATCCCGATCGTCGCCAGGCTCATCACCACCCCCCGGGTTCCCATGAGCTCCTCGTGGCAGCGGCGCAAGAGCGCAAGGAGCGGCTCCCTCGCATAGCGCTGCAGGGTCCGCACGGCGACTTCCGAAGCCACCGCGGCCTCCTCGCCGTGCCCCAGCCCGTCCACGACCCCGACCAGCACGCCGCCGGGGAGCTTCGCGACCAGGTGCCGATCCCCTGACTCGGCCTGCCCCGGCAGCGTCATGGTCGCCGTGCCGCATTCGACCAGCGGCGCCGTCAGCGCTTCCACTTCTTCGCCATGACCGTCGTCCCCTTGCCGGCCCCGGAGACGATCTCGAACTCGTCCATGAGACGCCGGACGCCGGGAAGCCCGAGCCCCAGGCTGCCCGAGGTCGAGTAGCCGCTCTGCATCGCCAGGCCGACGTCGGGGATACCCGGGCCCTCGTCCCGCGCCGTCACCTGGATCCCTTGGTGGCCGTCCCGCTCTATGCGGCCCAGGACGATCTCCCCGCGCTTCGCGTACAGCACGATGTTGCGCGCCAGCTCGGAGATCGCCGTGGCGATCAGGACCAGGCTGCTGTTCGGGAAGCCCAGCTCCGAGGCCAGGGCACGGCCCCGCTGTCGGGCCGTCAGGATATCGACGTCGGAGCCGATGGGGACTCGCGTCTCATCACCCACGCGGCCCTTGTCCACGTTCGTTCCCCTTGATCTTCTGATCCAGGAACGCGAGCCCCTCCTCCAGGTCGAGCGCCGTTGCCACCCCCTCCAGCGTGAGCCCCAGCTGCACCATCGCGAAGGCGACCTCCGGCTGGAAGCCGACGATCACGGTCTCCGCCCCGCGCAGGCGGATCATGTGGGCGATGTCGCGCAGCATGCGGGAGGCGAACGAGTCCATCACGTCCAGCGCCGTCACGTCGACGATGACGCCGCGCGAACGAAACCGTCCCACCTTCTCCACCAGGCCGTCGCGGAGCTGCAGCAGGTCGGCGTCCGTGAGCGCCGACTGGACGCTGGCGATCAGGTACGGTCCCTGCTTGAGGATGGGGACTTCCATGGCCCTCCCCTCCTACGGTGCCGGGGTTCCCGTCTCGGAGACGGGAACGACCTTGTACCCCAGCAGGTGCTCCGCCTCCTCGATGCCGCCCTGCAGGTCGCCGACGGTGTTCATCTTTCCGAGGTCGACGCCGATGTTGACCAGGGTCTGGGCGATCTCCGGCGACAACCCCGTGACGATGACCGTCGCGCCCAGGAGCCGCGACGCTTCGACCGTCAGCACCAGGTGGTTGGCCACGTTCGAGTCCATGGCGGCGACACCCGTGATGTCGATGACCACCACCCGGGCGCGGTTCGTCCTGATGCCGCGCAGGAGCTGCTCGGTGAGCTGGCGCGCCCTCTGAGGATCGATGACGCCGATGATCGGCAGGATGAGGAGCCGCTCGCGGACCTGGAGCACCGGCGTGGACAGCTCGCGGATCGCCTCCTGCTGCTCGCGGATGGTGCGCTCGCGCTCCTGCACGAAGCCGACCGCCACGGTGATCGCGATGCGGTTGGCCGCCGGCTCGTAGGCGTCCAGGATGCGGTTGAGCTTGTCGAAGTCGGCGTGGTAGCGGCTGAACAGCGAGCGTGCCAGGACGTCGCGCAGCAGCAGCACGATGCCGACCACCTCGTCCGTCTGCACCCCCCGGGGGATGATCCTCTCGGAAAGGTTGCGGGCGTAGGCCTGCAGGGCCTCGAAGGTGCCGGTCTCCAGGGCCTCGACGTAGTTGTCATAGACCGAGGTGGCCTCGGCGAAGACCTCGTCCTTGGTCATCGCCGTGAGCAGCTTCGCCTCGGTGATGCGGCGCGCCCACTCCTCGCGCAGCCCGGTGCGGTTCTGCCGCAGGTGCGCGACCAGCTCGCGCAACAGCGCGGTGGTCGATTCCGAGGTGGCGACAGGACTCCCCCCCGGTTTGGAGCCAGCCCCCTTCATTGCGAACCTCCCCCCAGGCCGCACAGTGCGCCTGGGCCCTTGAGCCGTTGAAAACCCCTTTACCCGCCTCGTTTTTCGTTCATGATAGCACCAGACCGCGGAGGGTGGCGAGCAGGCTGGCCTCCAGGCCCTTCTTCGGCAGGAAGGCGTCGGCCCCGCTCTCCTCCGCCGCCCTCTGGTAAGCCTCCTCGACGTGCACCGTCAGAATGACGATCCGGGTGCCGGGACGCTCGGCCTTGATCTGCCGGGTGGCCTGGAGACCGTCGAGGCGCGGCATCGCGAGGTCCATCAGGATGACGTCGGGCCCCAGCTCCCGCGCCAGGCGGACCGCCTCCTCGCCGTCTCCCGCCTCCCCCACCACGCTCAAGTCCGGCTCGGCCTGTAGGATTCGCTTCACCAGACCGCGCATCACGCTGTTGTCGTCCACGATGAGCAAGTTCATCCGACCGCGCCCCAGATCCCTGCCGCCCCAACCGGGCGACCGGGGGCCAGCCCTGCGAGCCTGCCGTGCAAATCATGGCGCCAGGGGGCGGGGGGGCGTGATCAGGTGATCACCCGAGATGACCGGGGGAGGATTCCGGGCGGCGGGGGTCAGGGGGTCGCCAGGACCTCGTTCCTCCCGTGGTCGGCGGCCGGGCTCGCCGCCGCTCCCGCCTCAGCGCGCCAGCGGCACGCCCTCGAGCGACGTGAGCCGCCCGACCGGATAGAGTCCCAGCCGCGGGTCCCAAAAGGGAGAGCGCCGGTAGAAGAAGTTCAGGCGCGCGTCCGGGCTGCCCGCGATCTCCTTGTCCTCGGCCAGGCGGCGCTCGAACTCCGCCTTGAGCGCCGGGTCCTTGGCCATCATGTCCCGCGCCAGCCGTTCCAGCACGTACGCCTCGCCGAACTCCTTCTGCTCGAAGACGGAGTTGAAGAAGCCCCAGGCCACCGCCGAGTCGGGCGCCTCCGGCTCGAGGAAGTGGAGGGCCACCCGGCCGGCGCGCTGGTCGAGCGGCACGACGGTCGAGCCGGCGGGGAACCAGAGCGTCTCGACCACGGTGGTGCACGGCCCGAGCGCCGCTCCCGACTTCGGCAGCCCCTCCCCCGGGTAGAAGAGCACCTGGCGCCCCTCGAACGGCCGCTCGAACCAGTGCGGGCTGTCGCAGCGGTAGGTCTCCACGTCGCCGCTCCAGGGCGCCGCGGTCTTCAAGAGACGCAGGCCGTGGGCCTGCAGGACCTCTATCACCTGGGTCCAGGCGGCGGGGACGATGTAAGCGCGCGGCGTCGTCACGCTGCGCGCGACCCTCAGCCCGGCCGGCCGGGGCACGGTGATCGCGATCGGCTCGCGCGTGTACTCGACCATCTCCGCCCCGGAGATCTCGCTCGGCCGCTTGACCGCGCGGTAGCCCAGGAAGCGGAACGGCTCGGTGGCGGCCTGGGCCTCGAGCCGCAGCGGAGCGAGCGCCGCCGGATCGTACGTGCGGCCGAGGGCCGCGGTCGCGGCGTCGGCCGCGCGGTTCATCGCCACCAGCTTGGCGGCGTCGCGGTTCACCAGCTCGAGCACGGCGCGCAGGACCTCGTAGTTCCCCGTGACGCGCGTGCGGTAGTCCTTGAGCATGTGCATCTCGACCAGGAGGCCGGGACGGTTCTGCAGCACGGCATAGCCGGTGGAGAAGCGCGGCAGGTCCTGGCCGAGCAGGATGCCCTTGGCGACGTCGGCGTCGTCCCTGAGGGCGATATAGGGGCCGATGACGTGCCCGGTCTCGCCCACCGAGCGCTCGAGGTACGGCGCCAGCACGTCGCGGTTCCAGGCCGCGAGGGCCGGAGGAACGTCGGGCCCCATGTCGAGCCCGTACGTCGTGTCGTACTGGTAGTCCGCGCCGTCGGTGACGTGATCGTCGACGAACAGGTCCGGCAGCCAGCGGTTCCACAGCCGCAGCAGAGCGCGCGTCTCCGGCGCGTCGGCCTTCATGTAGTCCCGGTTCAGGTTCAGGTTGCGCGCCTGCGTGCGCCAGCCGCCGCTCTCCGGGCCGTTCTGGTTGACGCGGTTGTACGGGCCGAAGCGCTCGTGGCCGTCGGCGTTGTAGATCGGGATGACGACCAGGACCGCGCGCTCGACGAGGGCCTCGCGGGTGCGCGTGATCACCATGTCGCGCAGCAGCGCCAGGCAGGCGTCCTTGCCGTCCATCTCGCCGGCATGGATGGCGTTCTGCACCAGGACCACCGGGCGGCCCGCGCGGCGCAGCGCCTCGGGATCGAAACTCCCGTCCCGCGACACCACCGCCGCGACCAGGCCGCGCCCCTCCCCCGTCCTGCCGAAGGTCTCGAGGCGCAGCCGCCCCGGCGCCGCCCTGGCCAGCCGGGTCAGGTAGGCCATCGTCTCGATGTAGCGCGGCGTCGATCGGCAGTCGGAGACCTCCGCCGGCGTGCGCCAGTCCCCGGCGCCCCCGGGCGGGGCCGCCGCGCGCGCCGGGCGCGTCACTGGCGCCAGGCCGGCCGAGAGCAGCAGGGACAGCAGGAAAACGCCTCGTCTCATGGGGCACCTCATCGCGCTGCCTCGCGCTCGCCGGGACGGCGGCGCAGGAGCACGACATGCTTGCGGTTCAGGTCGGCCGCGCTGACCTCGATGATTCTCTCCCTCAACCCGGGTGGCAGCTCGGGCAGGCGCGCGGCGTCAGCCACGGCGTACGCCTCGGCTTCGCGCTCCAGGTGGGCCGCGACCCGGGAGGGGTCCGCGGTTTCCTGAAGGTAGACCCCGTCGGAGTAGAACGCGATCGCCTCGGGGAGGTTGCCCAGCCCGAACGACACCACGCGCTCCCCCGCCGCCCGCGCCCCCGCGGTGGCCCGGCGCACTTCGAGGGCGAAGGCGCGGGCCGAGTTCATCGGATCGAGCGCGGGATAGAGCAGGCTCACGGCGACGAGGTAGGTGGCCGAGGCGCCCGCCGCCGTCACCAGGACCGCCCGCAGGGGGCGGTGCGCCAGCGCGGCGGCCAGGATGGCCCCGCCGGCGGCGACGAGGACGGCCCCGACCGCCAGGGCGGGCGGCGCCAGCCCGGAGGCGAAGCGACGGGCGAGGAGCGGCGCCGCGATCCCGGCGGCCGCGAGGACGGTCGCGACGATCTCCAGCGGCACGGTCACCCAGCCCGCGCCGGCCGTGCGCGGCGGCGACGCGGCGCCGGCCGGCGCACGGACCGCGGGCGCCGGCGCGCCCGCCGGCCATGCCGTCGCTCTCACCAGCCGCGCCACGAGCAGCGCGAACGCGGGGCAGGCCGGCAGGACGTAGAGGTCCCGCTTTTCGGTCGAGAGCGAGAAGAACAGCACGATGAATCCCGCCCAGGCCAGGAGGAAGCGATCGGCCGGGTCGCCGCGGCGGCGCCAGGCGAGCAGCAGCGCGCCCGGCACCAGGGCGCTCCAGGGCAGGAGCTCCACCGGCAGCACCTGGAGGTAGTACCAGGGAGGCTGCACGTGGTGCATGCCGAAGACCGCCCGCTTCAGGACGTGCCTCTCGAAGGCGCCCCAGACCGAGTACTCCCCGTGCCCGCCGGCGGTCGCCAGGACCATCCAGGCGCCGACCAGCATGACGAACAGCGCCGGCCCGGCGCAAGGCGCGAAGCGGCGCCAGGCGCGCAGGTCGCGATCCCAGGCGAGCGTCGCGAGGGCCACGCCCAAGGGGAGAAGCAGGCCCACCGGTCCCTTCGCCAGGACCGCGAGCGCCGCCGCTCCCCAGAACAGGAGGCCGCTCCGCCGGCCCGCGGCGCGCCCGGCGCGGAACTCCACGAAGGCCGAAAGCGCCGCGAGGATCAGGAAGGCCAGCAAGGCATCGATCTGCGCCGAGCGGGCCTTGTCCCAGTGCAGGTGCGTGGTCGCGAGCACCAGCCCCGCCAGCCCGGCGTCCGCCTCGCCCGAAACCGCCGGCGCCTCGGGCGCCAGGCGCGCCGTTCCGGGCGCAGCCGCGGCGCGGCGAGCCAGCCGCATGGCCAGCACGATGCTTCCGAGCCCCGCCAGGGCCGAAGGGAGCCGCGCCGTCAGCGGAGTCACCCGGCCGGCCGGCAGCGACAGCAGCGCGATGATCCAGAAGAAGAGAGGCGGCTTGTCGGTGGTGATGGTGCCGTTGACGTGCGGCACGGCCCACTGGCCGTCGGCCAGCATCTCGCGCGCCCCCTCGGCGAAATACGGCTCGTCCGGCGCCCACAGGTCGTAGCCCCAGAGGTTCCACAGGCCCAGGAGGGCCGCCAGGACCAGCACCGCGCGCGAGGCAGTCACCTGTACGTGATGCCCGGGTGAAGCAAGGCGAGGAGCAATGAGAAGGCGCCCGGGTAGACGAGGTCGAACAGCCGCCAGGCGACCAGCAGCCCGGCAAGCGACAGCCCCGGATTGCGCGCCAGCGCCCCGAACGGCCCGCCGAGCGAGCCGGGCAGCAACCCGTGGAGGATGCCCGCGCCGTCCAGCGGCGGCAGCGGGATCAGGTTGAACAGGAAGAGCAGGACGTTCAGGTTGAGCGCGACCGAAAGGCAGAAGGCCGCCGGCCAGGCCCACGACCCCGGCGCCGCCCCCGGCGAGGGGCTGACCACCTGGTTGAAGTCGGCATGGTCGGGTGCGACGAAGAGCCCGACGCCGAGGAGCAGCTTGAGCGTCCCGAAGACCACCAGGGCGATCAGGAGGTTCGCCGCCGGCCCCGCGGCCGCCATGGCGGCCTGGCGCCGGGGATGCCTCTGCCCCCACAGCGGGTCGTATGGGGTCGAGGCCCAGCCCATCATCCAGCCATTGGTGAGGTAGGTGACGATCGGCACGATCAGGGTGCCGATCGGCTCGCGCCGGATGTGGGGCCAGGGGCTGAGCGAGACCTGCCCGCCACGGTAGGCGGTGTCATCCCCTCCAAGCCAGGCAACGAGGGCGTGGCCCGCCTCGTGCAGCGTCAGGGTCAGGAGGAAGACGACGTACCAGATGCCGAACTCGCCGATCTTTTCGGCCCCCGCCATGGTCCCTCGTCCTATCCCGTCCGGGGCGGAGCCGCCCCCGGAATCTCCGTCTTCGAGTCGAGCAGGGCGCAGAGGATGAACGCCTGGTAGAGCGCATCGTAGTCGGCGCGGTGCACGCGGCCGGGATCCTGTGGCGGCAGGGACGGGAGCAGGGACGCCAGGTTCTCCTTGCTGGTGTCGAACCAGCCGATGCGCAGGCGCCCCATCGCCAGCGACTTGAGCTCGAGCGCCTTGTAGCCGAACGGGTTGGGGAGGCCGAAGGCCTCGAAGTAGTAGCTGATGAAGGACCAGTCGAAGCCGGCGTTGTGGCCGACGAACACCGCCCGGTCGCCCTGGCCGTGCAGGCGCCGTCGCACGAAGTCGGCCAGATCCCGCATCGCCTGGTCGGCCGGCCTCCCCTCCTTCTCGAGGCGCTCCCGGGAGATCCCGTGCACCGCCATCGCGCCGGGATCGAAACCGGGCGCGATCGGCTTCAGCTCGACGTAGAAGGTCTCGTCGTCCGGTTTCCAGACGCCGGCCCGGCTGCTGACCGGCACGGCCCCGATCGACACCAGGTTGTAGAGTCCCGGCACCGGGCCCGAAGCCTCCACGTCGACGCTGAAGTAGACGACCTCCGCCATCGCCGGCCCTCGCGCCCCGTCTCAGCCCGCCGGGGGGCGCCCGCTCGGCGGCGGCTGCGCCGGCGGCGGCTCCACAGGCTCCACGCGGAAGCTGCGGCCTGTCTTGAGGTCGACCGCCGCAAGGCCGACCGCTCCATCGGAGACCCGGAAGACCATCGTGACGCGGGCCTTGCCGTCCGTCCCCGGCAGCAGGTCTGCGACCCGGAACCATCCCAAGGACGTGCCTTCGGCCACGCGCCCCGAGGTCCCGCGCACGACGTGCAGGCGGATGTCCCTCTGCCCCGGGCTCCCCGTGCCCACCGTCAGGGTGTTCATGGCCGGCTGCTGCGACCCGCGCAGGAGGACCGGCTGCAACAGGCCGCCCGACTTCTCGATCCCGAGGTCCTGGACCATGATCCCGGCGCCGTCCACGATCGGCGACCCCTTCTCGATGACGAGCGGCGTGGTGCGGAAGGCGTGGGTCGAGGTGACCTCGATTCCGGGCGGCGCCTGGACGACCTCTGCGCGCGGCAGGCCCGATGGGGGGGCGGCCTCGGGCGCACCAGGGACGGCCCGGGCCTGCGCGCTCTCCGGCGCCTCTGGAGCGCCCGACGTTCCACCGGCGCCGGGACAGCCCAGGAAAGCCGGCCCGGCGGCCAGAGCCGCCGCCAGCGCCATCGCCGGCCTCAGCCGGTGCACGTTACTTCAGCCTCTTGATGAGGTGGTAACCGTACGGGCTCTTCTGCTGATCGTAGTCGGCGAGGCCGAGCTCTCCCACGGCGAGGCCGAACGCGACGTCCCCGAACGACGGGACCATCCCCTCCCGCGGGTACTCGCCGCGCACCACCGGCTGCCGACCGCGGTTGCTCATGGAATAGATCCCGGGGGCCTGGTCGTCGGTGAACCGCCGCACCAGCTCGTCGAAGTCTTCCCCGCGCCGGGCCCTCGCCAGCAGATCGTAGGCCAGGGCGCGCGCCTCCTCCTGGCTGCGGCTCACCTGCTTGCCCGGCAGCTTGCCCGCAAAGGAGATCAGGATGTGCTGCACCGTCACGCGCTCCGGCTCCAACGGGGGTGCCGGTGCTCGCGGTGACGGCGCGGCGGGCGCCGGAGCACCGGGCGGCGGCGCAGCCTGCGCCGGCCCTGCGGGGCGATTTTCGGCGTTCGCCTCCGGTCGCGCCGAGGCGGAAGGGCCGGCGGCCGGGGCGCACCCCCCAGGCGAGAAGGCGCCGATTGCGAGGACCAGGATGGCCAGGGTCGACGGCCGCTTCATCGGCATGCTAGACGCGTGGCCGCGCGTCCACCCGCTTGATCCAGTCCACCAGGCGCGGGTGATCCCTTCCCGGCTTCTGGAAGCGGACCAGCACGTCGTGGAAGAGGTGCGGGTCGTTGGGGTCGCGGATCGTCGCGTACTTGAGGAACGGGAAGGCGGCGACGTCTGCGGCCGAGAACTCCCCCAGGAGGTAGTCGCGCCCGTCGAGCATCTGCTCGAAGAGGTCGAGGTAGTCCTGCATCGCCTTCCCCAGCCGCTCGACCCGCTTCAGGTCGCGCTCCGCCTCAGGCTTCTCCAGCTCGGCGGTGATCTCGTTGGGCGGCCTCTTCCAGACTCGGTTGAACCAGTCGATGAAGACGAGACAGTCGGCCTTGCGGGCGGGCTCCGCCGGGTAGAGGTGCGGCGTGTTCGGGAAGTGCTCCTCGAGGTAGCGGACGATCTCCATGGAGTCGATGACCACCTTGCCATCGTCCACCAAGACCGGCACCAGGTCCTGTCCGCTGACCCTCCGGATCTCCGCCCTCTCCTCGAACGGCACGTAGAGCGACTCGGCCCTCAGCCCCTTGTGCGCCATGGCGAGGGCGACCCTCTCGACGTTCGTCGACAGCTTGACACGGTACAGTGTGAGCACCTGTCCTCCCTCCACGTCTTCGCCTCGGGCCCCCCCTTCCTTCCGATGGAGCTATCATACCGGAAAACGCCCGACAACCTATGGATGCCGCGGGACCGTCGCGGCCGTATAATCTCCCCTGAGGCGGAGGGGTCACGATCATGGACGAGATGGACGACAAGCAGGTCAAGGAACGGGTCCAGAAGATCCTGGACGAACTGATCAACCCGGCGGTGGCGGGGCACGGGGGGTTCGTGGACCTTCTGGACGTCAAGGAGAACGTCGTCTACCTGAAGCTGGGCGGCGGCTGCCAGGGATGCGGCATGGTGAACGTCACCCTGAAGCAAGGGATCGAGACGACCCTGAAGGAGGAGATCCCCCAGATCGCCGGCGTCATCGACCAGACCGACCACGCGGGCGGCACGAACCCCTACTACCAGCCCGCCAAATAGCGGCGCCCGACCGCCCCGACTGGTCGGGAGAAGCCCCGCCGTGCGTCAGATCGATCCCTCCCCCGTTCGTTCGCCCGCGACTCCCGTCGTGCCAGCCGGGGGGCTCAGGGCACCCGGCGCCATCCTTCTGATCTCCTGCTACGAGCTGGGCCACCAGCCGCTGTCCCTGGCCTTTCCGCTGGCGCTGCTGCTGGAGGCCGGCTACCGGCCCGCGGCGTTCGACCTGTCGGTGCAGCGCCTCGACCCCGAGGCGGTCGTCCGCGCCCGCTTCGTCGCCATCGCCGTGCCGATGCACACCGCCCTGCGGCTCGGCCTCAAGGCCGCCGTCCGGGTGCGCGCGCTCAACCCCGGCTGCCACCTCGCCCTCTACGGCCTCTATGCCGCGCTCAACGCCGACGCGCTTCTGGCCTGCGGCGCGGATGCGATCATCGGCGGGGAGTACGAGGAGCCGCTCCTGCGCCTCGTGGAGGCACTGGACGGCGGCGCCGGGGCGGGCACGGGGGACGCGAGCGGCCTCGCGGCGGTGCCGGGGGTGACGACCCGCGAGCGGCGCGCGGCCCCCTGGCTCGAGAAGATCCGCCTCACGCTGCCGGCCCGCGATGCGCTGCCGCCGCTCGATCGCTACGCACGGCTCGAGCACGACGGCGCGACCCGGCTCGCCGGGCAGGTCGAGGCCAGCCGCGGCTGCCTGCACGGGTGCCGTCACTGCCCCATCCCGCCCGTGTACCGCGGCCGCTTCTTCGTCGTGCCGCGCGGCACGGTGCTGGCCGACATCCGACAGCAGGCGGCGCGCGGCGCGACCCACATCACCTTCGGCGACCCCGACTTCCTGAACGGCCCCGGCCACGCGCTCTCGATCGCGCGCGCCCTGCACGCCGAGTTCCCGTCGCTGACCTTCGACTTCACCGCCAAGATCGAGCACTTGCTCGGGCAGCGCGCCCGCGTGTCCGAGATGTCCCGCCTCGGCTGCCTGTTCATCGTCTCGGCCGTCGAGTCGCTCAACGATCGCGTCCTGGCGATCCTGGACAAGGGACACACCCGCGCCGACGTGCAGGCCGCCCTCGACCTCCTGCGCGGCGCCGGCGTCGCCTTGCGCCCATCGCTGCTCCCTTTCACCCCCTGGGCCGGCCTCGGCGACTACCTCGATCTTCTGGACTGGATCGCGCGCGAAGACCTCATCGACCACCTCGACCCGGTCCAGCTCGCCATCCGCCTGCTCGTCCCGCCCGGGTCCCTCCTGCTCGATCGCCCCGAGATGCGCCCCCACCTCGGCCCGCTCGACCGCGACGCCTTCACCTACCGGTGGACGCATCCCGATCCGGGGATGGACAGGCTGCAGCGCGAGGTGGGCGCGATCGTGGAGCGGGCGGCCCTCGACCGGGAGGACGCGCGCCTCACGTTCCGGCGCATCGAGGCCGCGGCTGCGTTCGCGGCCGGCGCACCGGCGGATGCCCTTCCGGGAGGGCGGCCCCTCCCGCCGCCTCCGCCGGCGCGCGACAAGAGCCGCCCGCCGCGCCTGACCGAGCCCTGGTTCTGCTGAGCGGAGCCGACCGAGGGTCAGTTGGACCCTCTTCGCCCCAAGGACGCCCAGTCCTGAGCGTGGCCGTCCCGGCGTCAGTCCTCCCCGGGCGCCTTGGCGCCGTCCGTGCGGGAGAGGTACCGGTCGACCGCCGCCAGGATCTCCTGCTCGGTGCCGACGCCGGCGTGCGCCTCGATCGGTGCGCCGTGCTTGAAGAGGATCATGCCGGTGCTGCCGGGATGCAGCCGGCGCTCGTACACCTGGACGGTGCCGTCGCTGTCCTGGAAGCGCAGGACGGGGGCGGAGGTGCGCTCCAGGGTGAGGCCGCGCTGGCGCAGGGCGGCCTCGACGGCGATGATGTGGGCGTAGAACTCCGGGAGGACCTCCTTGAGACCGTCGCGCTCGGCGGCGGGCAGGTCGCCGAGCTCGTCCTCGGTGAGGGAGTAGAAGACGACCGCGTTCGGGCGGACGATGGCGACCCCGGTGTGCGGGAAGCTGTAGGGCGTGCCGGCCGGTCCTTCCGTCGAGGTCGCGCCCGGTCCGGGCGTGAGGCAGGCCGTCGTGAGCCAGGCGGCCGCCAGGGCGGCCGGCAGGAACGACGCGACGGTCGCGGGCGTGAGGGTCGCCGGGCCAGGGGATGCGGGGGTGTCGGAGGGGCGGGTGGCCGCCCCCTCCACGATGATCTCCAGCCGGCGGTGCGCCTGGCGCAGGGCCGCTTCGACGGCGGCCGGCGAGTCGCCGCGCGCGAAGATGAAGCCGAGGTAGGACGACCCCTCGGGCAGCGGCACGAGGGGACGACCGAGAGTGGCGCTGATGCTCACGTCCACGATGCCCGGCACCTTCCGCGCCCGGTCGAGGCCGCGGATCTCGCGCAGGATTCCGGCCGCGGGGATCGGGATCATCATGACGCCCGCAGGCTGCCGCTCGCGCTCGTACTCCAGGACGCCGCGGCCGATGGCGTGCGTCAGGATCAGTTCCTCGAGCGACACGCCGGCGCCGAAGCGCAGGGTGCGCGAGCAGAGGCCGCCGATCGAGCGCGCCGCCAGCTCGATGAGCCAGGCGCGCGGCTCGCCGGCCGCCGAGCGAGGCGGCTCGGCGCGCAGCTCGGCGTGGATCGGACCTTCGCAGAGGCCGAGCGCGGCCGCCGCCGCGGCGGCGGTCGCGGCGATGGCCTCCTGCGCGGGCCGCGGCAGGCGCGAGGGGGTGACGTAGATCGTCTCCTCGAAGAAGGGACCGTCGAGAGGATCGGGCTTGTCGAAGATCGCCAGCACCTTGAGGCGGCCGGCCACCAGCAGCCCCTCGAGTGCGACCTCGGCGCCCGGGACGAAATCCTCCACCAGGATCCGCCGTGCCGCCTCGCGCCCCTTGTCGGCCACGTCCGGGTCGGCGAGGAGCGCCGCGATGCGCCGGAAAGCGTCGGCGAATCCCCGCGGGTCGTCCGCGCGGATGACCCCGCGGCTGGCGGCGAGGAACGTCGGCTTCAGGACACAGGGGTAGCGCTCGGCCCGGGCGGCCGCGTCCGGATCGGCGTCGACCGGCAGGAGATGGTGGCGCGGCGTGCTCACCCCCGCCGCCTGCAGCCGCTGGCGCAGCACGTCCTTGAGCCGGGCGGCGCGGGCCGCCTCGGGCGGGTTGTGCGGCAGACCGAGACGCTGCGACGCCAGCGCCGCCACCAGGGCGGTCTCGTCGTCCGTCGGCACCACGGCGTCGAGCGGGTGCAGGGCCGCGAACGCGGCGATCTCTCCGGCCGCGCGCGCCGGATCGCGCAGATCCAGGGTGACGTTCCGCTCCGGCTGGAGGTCCTGAAGCGCCTGCCTGCGATCCGAGCCGACCACGGTCTCGACGCCCATCCTGCGCCCCGCCTCGATGAAGTCGTGCGCCCGGTAGGTGGTCGTCGGAAGCAGGAGCAGGACGCGCTTCGCACCCGGGGGCATGCCCGCGCCCCTCAGACCCGGTCTTCCATCGCGACGTAGTCGCGGCGGGCCGGGCCGGTGTAGATCTGGCGCGGGCGCGCGATCTTCTGCTCGGGGTCGAGCAGCATCTCCTCCCACTGGGCCAGCCAGCCGGCGGTGCGCGGGATGGCGAACAGCACCGGGAACATCTCGACCGGGAAGCGCAGGCTCTGGTAGATCAGGCCGGAGTAGAAGTCGACGTTGGGATAGAGCTTGCGCTGGACGAAGTAATCGTCCTGCAGGGCGATGCGCTCGAGCTCCAGGGCGATGTCGAGCAGCGGGTTGGGCCCCGTCACCTCGAAGACCTGGTCGGCGATCTGCTTGATGATGCGGGCGCGCGGGTCGTAGTTCTTGTAGACCCGGTGCCCGAAGCCCATCAGCAGGACCTGCCCCTCTTTCACCCGCTTGATGTACTCGGGGATGCGGCCCTTCGATCCGATCTCGCGCAGCATGCGCAGGACCATTTCGTTGGCCCCGCCGTGCAAGGGTCCGTAGAGCGCCGCCACGGCGGCGGCCACCGCCGAGTACGGATCGACGTGCGACGAGCCGACGCCGCGCATGGCGCTGGTGCTGCAGTTCTGCTCGTGGTCGGCGTGCAGGATGAACAGCACGTCGAGCGCCCTCTCGATGACCGGGTTCGGGCGGTACTTCACCTCGGTCATCTTGAACAGCATGTTGAGGAAGTTGCCGGTGTAGGAGAGATCGTTGTCGGGATAGGCATACGGCAACCCGACGCTGTGCCGGTACGCGAAGGCGGCCAGGGTCGGCATCTTGGCGATCAGGCGGAATTGCTGGGACCGCCGCGAGGCCGGGTCGAAGATCTGGCTGGCCTCCTTGTAGAAGGTGGACAGCGCCGCGACCGTGCTGATCAGCATCCCCATCGGATGGGCGTCGTAGCGGAACCCCTCGATGAACTGCTTGAGGTTCTCGTGCATGATGGTGTGGTGGGTGATGTTGTACACCCACTCGTCGTACTGCTGCCGCGACGGCAGCTCGCCGTAGAGGATGAGGTAGGCGGTCTCGAGGTAGGTGCTGTGCTCGGCCAGCTGCTCGATCGGGTAGCCGCGGTAGTTCAGGATGCCGCGATCGCCGTCGATCATGGTGATCTTGCTGCGGCAGGCGGCCGAATTGGTGAAGGCCGGATCGTAGGTCATCAAGCCGAAATCATCCGGACCGGTCTTGATCTTCCTCAAATCCAGGGCCCGGATGGTGCCGTCCTGGATCGGGATCTCGTAGCTCCTGCCGGTCCGGTTGTCGGTGACGGTCAGGGTGTCGGGGTTGGGGCTCTTCCCGGGGGCCACCTCGGTCCCCGGACGCGCTGCGGGTTGGGGGGCTCGCGCCATTGGCTCCTCGCGATCGGTACGCCTCAAGGATACTGCAAAACGCCGCGGCGCAGCGCCTTGATGAGGCGCCGGATGTCGCGCGGCACGGGAGATTCGAACGAAGCCGGACGGCGGGTGACCGGGTGCTCGAAGCCGAGCCAGCGGGCGTGCAGCGCCGTGCGGCCGATCAGGGGCGAGGAGCGGCCGTAGCGCCGGTCCCCCACCAGCGGGTGTCCCGCCTCGGCCAGGTGGACCCGGATCTGGTTCTTGCGACCGGTGCGCAGGCGGACCGACAGCACGGTCGCTCCCGGGAGGCGCTCGGTCACTTCGTATTCGGTGATCGCCTCCTTCCCTTCCTCGCGGCGGCGCGCCGGCCGCATCTTGAGGCTCTTCGGGTCCTCGATCAGGCGCCCGGCGAAACGCCCGCGCTCGGGCTCGATGGAGCCCTCGGCCACGGCCAGGTAGCGCCGGTCGACGGCGCGCGCCACGAACTGCTCCTGCAACCCCTCGAAGGCGCGGCGCGTGCGGGCGAAGAGGAGCAGGCCCGAGGTGTCCCGGTCGAGGCGGTGCAGGGCGTAGAGGGCCGGGCGGCGGACGCCTCTCCGTCTCTCCGCCTCCAGCAGGCGTTCGACCAGGCTCTCCTCTTCCTCGCGCAGCGAGGTCGGGACGCTCAGCAGGTCGGGATGCTTCTCGACCACCAGGAGGTCGCGATCCTGGTGCACCACGCGGTAGCCGCGGCCGGGGCGCGGCAGGGCCCGCGGCCGGTAGCGCCGGCCGGGCTCCGGCCGGACTTCGTAATGCTCGCCGGCAGCGACCCGCCGCGCGTAATCTCCGGGGGGCACGGCCGCCTTCGGGCCGTGCACCGCCCCGGCGTCGATCAGCCCGCGCGCCTCGGCGTGGCTGAAGCCGCCGAGGTCGTGCAGCAACGCCTGCAGCGTGCGGCCCGCCTGCTCGGGCGCGACCTCGAGGACCATGGCATTCTCGGGCATCCGCGATATCCTGTCCCGGGAGGGAACGATGCTCTCGATCGCACCCCGTCTGGCGCCGGTCCCCCGGGGCCCGGCCGCCCGGGCCTCCAGGGCGCTGGCCGTCCTCGGCCTCCTCGCCGCGCTCGCCGGCTGCCGCGCCCGCGGCCCCGCGGCGGGCGGAGGCCCCGAGGCGCCGGGCGCCGCGGCGCGCAACCCGTTCGCCGCCGATCGTCTCTGGGACGACGGCAAGGCCGAGGTGAACGCCTACGATGCCACGGTGCGGCGCTACGACGTGCTGCGTCCGTTCACCGCCTACCACATCGTGGTCAAGGAAGACTTCTCGAAAGCCCAGTTGGTGAAGGCCGATTCCGGCCACGACCCCGGGGACCTGGTCACGGTGCTCAAGCTGAACCAGGTGCTCCACTTCCAGACGGGGATCTATGCCTACCACCAGATGGCTTCCACATTCTACGATCGCGCCAGCATGGACCTGCTGAAGTTCAGCCTCACCTCCTTCGAATGGTGCGGTAACTCGTACAAGGAGTACACGCGCCGCGGCGACAAGGCCGCGCTGCACGTGCACACCTACTGGGACGGCGAGGCCGAGGCGACGTACGACCTCCCGGTCGGCCCCGACGTGGTGCTGTACGACCAGATGCCGCTCTGGATCCGGGCCCTGCCGCAGACGGCCGGCACGGCGCGCCGACTGCGCGTCGTCGCGGGCCAGATCGGCTCGAAGGGGCCGCGGCCCGAGATCGATCCGGGGGTCCTGCGCGCCGTCGCCGAGGAGACGGTGCCGACGCCGGCCGGCGCCTTCCAGGCGCTGCGCTGGGAGCTGGAGGTCGCCGGCCGCGATCCCGATCTCTACTGGACGGCCCGCGGCTTTCCTTACCTCCTGGTCGCCTGGGACAAGCCGGACGGCGGCTCCTACCGTCTCAGGTGGACGCAGCGCCTCCCCTACTGGAAGCTGAACCATCCGGGCGGCGAGAAGTACCTTCTGGGGCCGGCCGGGGCGCCTCGTTAGTCCCGCTCAGAAACCGCCGTCCGGCCCGCGTCGCTTGATCTCGATCCAGGATTGGCCGTGGGTCGTGTCCCGGCCGAGCTCCCGTGCGCGCAGCCCTCTCCCTTCGCACTCGCCCGTGATCCAGCGGAAACTGTGGTAGATGCAGCCTGCCACGTCCGACTCGTGGCTCGTCCCGGTCCATGCTTCACCCTTGTAGTCCGGGCGCTCCCCGCTCGCCGGCAGGTAGGACGCCAGAAAGACCCCGCCCTCATTCGAGTCGCGCAGGAACGAGTCGAGCATCGCCTGGACCTGCGGCTTGGACGCATGGGTCCACACCGAGTAGGCCAGGAAGAAGTCGAATTTCTCCCCGAAGACCGAGGTGTCGAAGCGCGTGTTCGTGTCGAAGCGCGGGCGTTTGACGTCCATCATCCCGGGCTCGAGAATGGTCTTGATTCCAATCTGCAGCCGCTCCGCGTGGGGCTCGATCCCGCAATAGCACCCGGGGTCGAGGAAATGAATCAACCAGTAGCCCCCGCGCAGCACGCCGCATCCTAGGTCGACGACCTTGGAGCGTGGATGGAGGCCCGCCATCAACAGGTAGATCAGCTGCTCCCTCCCTCCCGTCTCGAAGTCCACGCTCGGCACACCGAGGAATTTCTTGGCGCCCAGTATCTCGGCCTTCTGCTGCAGACGCATCGGTTCTCTCCCCACGGTCTCAGTCGCCCGAGTGGCGCTCCTCCGTCCACGGATCGCCGTGGTCGTGGTAGCCGTAGTTCTCCCAGAAGCCGCGGCGGTCCGAGGGCATGAGCTCCAGCGCGTTGCACCACTTGGCGCTCTTCCAGGCGTAGAGCTTCGGCGCCACGAGGCGCATCGGCCCGCCGTGGTCGGGCGTCAAGGGCGCCCCGTCGGCCGTGTCCGCCAGGAGCACTTCGTCGTCGAGCAGATCGGCGAGCGGCAGGTTGGTGGTGTAGCCGCCGTAGGAGTGGGCCAGGACGAACCGGGTTTCGGGAAGGGGCTTCGCCCGCCCGAGGACTTCGTGGATGGAGACCCCCTCCCACGTCATCCCCAGGCGGCTCCAGCGCGTGACGCAGTGCATGTCGGTCTTGATGGAGACGCGCGGCAGCGCGCGGAACTCTTCCCAGGAGACGCTCCACTCCGCGGCCACCGCGCCGAAGATCCTGAAACGCCAGGCCGCCAGGTCGATGAGCGGGTTGGGTCCCGCGGACAGGACCGGCCACTTCTGCGTGATCACCTGCCCGGGCGGCAAGCGCTTGAGCTCCTCGGGCGTGTAGCGGCTGCGGTGCCTCTCGACGGCGTCCATCGTGTCTCCCTCGCGCCCTGCGCCTCGCGTGCCCCGAACACCGTTCCGGTCTAGAATACTGCGCTTCGCGGCGGCCCGGAAGCGCATCCTATCCGAGTGAGGAGGGCCTTGTCTTGAGTCAGCCCGCGCCCGACGGCCCTTCCCGCGCGGCCTCGCGCCCCGCGGCGGGCCCCTCCATCCTGAAGATGGCCGCGCCGCTCATCCTGTCGTTCGGGATGCGCTCGCTGTTCACCTTCGTCGACAGTTTCTACGCCGCCACCCTGGGCGACGAGGCGGTGGCGGTCGTCAGCGGCCTGTCGATGCCGTTCGAGTTCCTGATGATCGCCTTCTGGGTCGGGCTGTCGACAGGGCTTACGTCGAACCTGTCGCGCGCCATGGGGGCGCGTCAGGGGGCCCGCATCGACCAGCTGCTCGCGGTCAGCCGGCGGATCGTCTGGTGCCTGGTGCCGCTGTTCACCGCCCTCGGCGCCGTGGCCTACTTCGGCGCCGACCATTTCGGTCTGCCGCCGAACGTGGTCCGGCCGTTCGCCATCTACGTCGGGGTCCTGGTGGGCGGGTCGGCCCTCTCGTCCTTCTGGTCGATCATTCCCGATTCGGTCGTCAAGGCCCACCACGACACGCGCTCGACGATGTGGGCGGGCATCTGGTCCAACCTGATCAACGTCGGTCTCAACACCCTCTTCCTGTTCGCCTTCCACTGGGGGATCCTCGGCATCGCTCTCTCCACCGTCCTCGGGCGTTTCGGCGGGCTGGTCTATGCCCTGCGCAAGGCCGCGCAGCACGAGGCGAACCGCAAGGCCAGCGGCCTCGACATCTCGCCGGCGCTCGACCCCGCGCCCCTGCGATCGATCCTGACGCTGGCGATCCCCTCGGCCCTGACCTACTCCCTGATGGCCTTCGAGTCGACGCTGGTGAACTGGCTGCTGGCCCGCCGGCCCGACTCCACGTCGTCGATCGCCGCCTGTGGCATCTATTTCCGGGTGCTGATCTTCGCCATGATGCCGATCATGGCGACGGCGGTCGCCGTGCTGCCCTACGTCGCCCGCAGGTTCGGCGAAGGCGACGTCGAGTCGATACGGCGCGGGCTGCGGCAGGCGTCGCTGGCCGCGGTCGCCTACGCCGTCGCCCTGGTGGCGCCGGCGGCCGTCCTCGGCGGCCCCCACCTGGCGCGCGTGCTGGCCAAGTCGCCGGTGACGGAGGGCCTGACGCAGGGGGCACTCCTCTTCTGCCCGCTGGGCTGCCTGGCGTCGATCCCTTTCCTTCTGTGCCGCCCCGCCTTCGAGGGACTGCAGCGCGGCCGGCCGGGCCTGGTCATGGCGGTGCTGCGCTACCTGGTCCTGACGGTGCCTTGCGGCTTCAGCGGCATGGCCGTGGCGCGCCTCGTCGGGCGGCACGAGGTCTACGGGCTGCTGGCCGGCCTGATCGTGGCCAGCGCCACGGCCTCGCTCATCTTCCTGATCTGGATGCGGCGCACCTTGGCGCAGGTCGAGGGGCGGGGCGGCCTGGCGGGGTACGATCGCCTTTTGCCCGCGGTCGCGGGCAATCCGGGCTCGGGGGACCTGGACGCTTGAGGACCTTCTACCGGCCCTTCTCGACGACCAGCAGGACCTTCTGGCCCCGGACCGCCTTCTCGTCCAGGACCGTGACCTCCACCGTCCCGTCATCGCCCAGCTTCACGTCGATCTTCTTCCCTTCGAGGTAGGCCGGCACCACCCGCACGTCGCGGATCCTGGCGATGCCGAACTGGCTCGGCTTCAGGGTGATCGACTTGTTCTGCGACAGGTCAAGGGACGAGGCGAACTTCACGTCGCCGATGTCCTCGACCTTGTTGCGGATGGTCAGGACACCGCGCGCGCGCAGTCGAGCAGCGAGGTCGGCCTCGTAGAACATCGAGTTCTTCTGCTGCGCCAGCTCGGCGCTGGTCACCTGGACCTTCTCCTCGGCCTCGCGCTTGCCGCGCACCAGGTCGGCGACGTTCGACTCGAGGCCCGCCTTGCGCACCTCGAGCTCGGCGATCTGCTTCTCGAGGTTGGCCAGCGTCTCCTCGAGCTCGGCCTTCTTCTCCTCGAGGTCCTTGGACTTGGCGATGGCCGTGTCGCGCTCGCCGATGAGCTTCATCTCTTTGGCGCGCACGAGGGCCAGCGGCGTGCGCTTGGCGTCGCCCTGCGACACCCAGGTCCCGAAGAAGTCCTTGGCGGGATCGTAGTAGAAGTAGACCTTGAACCCCTTCTCGAGCTGCCCGTCGAGCAGGTTGAGGCGCTCCGCCAGCTCCTTGGCCCGGCTCTCGGGGATGCCGCGCTGTTTGGTGAGCCATTCCTTCGCCAGCTTCATGTGCGTGTCGCCCGGCTTGACTTCCATCCCTTCCCCGGGGAGCTTCGACTCGAGCTCCGCCACCTTGGTCTGCAGGTCGCGGATCTTCTTCATGTCCTCGACGACCTGGCCGAGGACCCCCTTGTAGGACGGATCCTTTTCCTCCCTCACCAGCTTGTCGAGGGCGGCTTCCTCTTCGGCGCTCAACCCCTGCAGGAAGACCTGCGAGAAGGAGACCGGCTTGCGGCCCAGCTGGTCCTGGCGGGTGTTGAACTGCTTGATGCGGTCGTAGATGTCCCGGGTCTGGATGTCGATGCCGTCGCGCGCTTCCTTGAGCTCACCCAGGAGCTGATCGGGCCTCAAGGGGAGTGGCCGCTCGGTCAGCCTGGGAGGGTTGAGCACCCGGTAGCCCGCATAGCCGCCGCCTGCGAGGACCAGCACCCCGACGACGATCCCCGCGATCTTGAGAATCTTCCCGGTGTTTCGCGGCGGCTTCGCCTCGGCGACCTTGACATCCTCGACGTCGTCGAAAAGACTGCGCATCTTCTGAGGCCCTCTCTCTATGAAAAAGTCCCCGTATTCTATGACGATCCCGCCCCTCGCGCAACCGGAAATGCAGCGCCCCGTGCGGTGTTTGTGCCGAAGGCGCCAGGACCTGACGAGGCGGCGGGATCTGATAAACTTCTGCCCATGACTCGATTCTGGACGCTGGCGGGCCTGGTCCTCGGCGGGCTGGCCTCCCTCACCCCGGCCTTCGCCAGCGGCACGCCGGCGGATCAGGCCGCGCGCCCCGTCATCGTCCTGGGAGAAGACGGGTCCCTGCTGCGCTGGACCCCCGGTTCGGCCGTGCTGTCGCCTCTCGTGGTCCCCTGGATCCCTGTCAACGATCTGGCGGCCGCGGGGGCGAGAGACCGCGTCTTGATTTTGACCGACGCGGCCGCGGAAGAAGCCGGCAAGCGATCCAAGGGGGAGGGCCGGGCGATCCTGCTCGACACGGCGCCGGCCACCCCGGCCGCGATCCGGACGATCTCCTTCCCGGGGCGGGGCATCAAGGCCACCGTGTCCGCCGACGGACGCAAGGCCTACATCCTGGCCTATGCCACCGGCAAGGACAGCTCACGGGCCCCCCAGCCGGGAGGGCGCGCGCTCCTGCATGCCCTCGACCTGACGACCGGCAAGGTCATCGCCTCGGCCTCTCTCGATCAGATCCCGAACGCCATCGCCCTCGACGCCCCGGGCCGGCGGCTCTTCCTGTCGCTGAAGGGACGCATCCTTTCGTACACGACCGCTCCCCTGGCCAGCTCCTGGCACTACCGCTCGCCCGGCATCAACCGGGGCCTCGCCGTCAGGCCCGGCAGCGATGTTCTGTTCGTCGAGCGGGAGCGCCAGGTGGCGGTCTTCGATCCCAAGGAGATTGACGCCCGCGACGCCGTCAAGCGGCGCTCGCGCGATGACGACGCCACCACGATCATCGCCCTGCCGATCGAGGCCGCGGCCCTGGCCTTCTCGGACGACGGCCGGATGATTCTGGCGTTCGGCCGCGGCGACCGCTTCGCGTTCGTCGACGGTGAGGCGAAGTGGGGGGTGATTGCGCCCGACACCCCGGCCGACCTCAAGGGCTCCGAGGTCGTGCGGCCGGTCTTCTTCCCCAGCGGCACGGCCGACCTGCTGCTCGCGTCCCTGCCGGGGCGCAAGGTGGTCCCGGTCCCGAGCCCGCCCGAATTCCTCTCCAGCAGCAGCGACGAGGTGCAGGAGCAGGGCGAGCCGGTCGAGCCCGAGACGCCCGTGGCCCCTGACGATCAACCGCCGCCGGCGGAGCAGCCGCCCCCGGCCGGCCCGCCGGCCCTCTCGCCTTCGCCGACCCCCTCGCCCTCACCGGCCCCCGACACCGCAGCGCCGCGCGCGGGAGGAGGCCCCGTCGCGATGGAGGCGAAGGCTCTGCGGGGCAAGGTGACCGGCGACCGGAGGCGGGTTCAGGCGATCGTGATCTACGGACCGGACAGCATCGTCCACGAGCATGGGAGGACGCAGCCGGGACCGGACGGCGCCTGGGAGGCGCCGCTGCCGCCTCCCGGGACCTACCGTCTGGTTCCTCTGGGAGAGCGCTCGAGCGCCTTGAGGTCGGTCCCGAGCTTCTTGACGGTCAAGGTGGAGGGAGAAGGATGGGCCGACCTGGACTTCCGGGTGCCGGAGAGCGGACCTACGCGCTGACGGGCGGCGCCTCCCGCCTGCGCGCGGATCGGACGAGCAGGTAGACCAGCCCGCCGAGAAGCAGGATCGGGATCAGCGGCACGAAGCCGGCCAGGATCAGAAACGCCACGATCCCGGCCAGGAAGGCCCCCTTGAGGGCCAGACCCAGCGCCCCCAGGCCGATCCCCACCGTCCAGCCGAGGATCCGGAACGGCAGGAAGATCACGAAGAACACCAGCCTCAGGATCGTGGCGACCAGGAAGAATGCCAGGATGAGCGGCGCCGCCAGGAGGACCAGCAGCGTGAAGAGAGCGCCGAGCAGCACCAGGACCCCCGCGAGCTCGACCATGGCCTTCCACCTCCCGCGTGCAGTATACGCCCCGGCCCCGCCTTCGGTTCCACCCGGCCCCACGGCGCCGTCCTGGCGCGGTCAGCGGATGTCGGGCACGAACGGCATCTCGAGGACCCGCTCCGGCGCCGGCAATGCGGCGCCCCCGAGCAGGCGCGCCGCCCCCTCCTGGAGCGAGAGGAGGCCCGTGCGCGTATCGTCGCCCCGGTCCATGAGGTCCTCCAGGAGCCCTTTCCCCTCCGGCATCACCACCAGCTGCACGCGTGGCTCGGGCGGCAGCTTCGCCAGCTCGAGGGCGCGCTTGATGGCCGCCGGCAGGCCGCCGACCTCGTCCACCAGCCCCAGGTGCAGCGCCTCCTCGCCGGACCAGATCCGCCCCTGTCCCACGGCGTCGATTTCGGCGAAGCTCTTGTGGCGCCCCTGGGCTGCCTTGCCGACGAAATCCTTGTAGATGCGGCCGAGCCAGCCCTCGAAGATCGCCTTCTCCTCCGGGGTGTAGCGCTGGCCCGTAGAGTAGAAGGTCGCGTGCCGGCCGCGCTGGATGCCGTCGAAGGTGATGCCGACCTTGTCCCAGAAGGCCGTCGTGATCAGCTTCCCCGCCAGGACGCCGATCGAGGCGGTGATGGTGCCGGGCTGCGCCACGATCCAGTCTGCCCCCATGGCCACGAAGTAGCCGCCCGAGCCGGCCAGGTCGGACATCGACACGACGATCGGCTTGACGCCCTTGGTCAGCATCACTTCGCGCCAGATGATGTCCGAGGCGATGTACGACCCCCCGGGGCTGTTCACCCGGAAGACGATGGCCTTGATCGAGGAGTCTTCGCGCGCCTTCCTGATGGCCGCAGCGACGGTGTCGGAGCCCATCGAGGCGCTGCCCGAAACGGGGTTATAGTCGCTCTCGCCGCGGGACACGCCGCCCACGCCGTAGATCAGCGCCAGCCGCGCGCCGTGGTCGTAGTAGCGCCCGCTCTTGAGGTAGCGCTTCACCTTGATGAGCGGCAGCCGGCCGCCGTTCTCCTTCTTCAGATGATCCTCGACCTCGTCCCGGTAGCCGAGCGCATCCACCAGCTTCGCCTCGAGCGCCTGGGGAGCGAGGAACGGCCCGCGATCGACCAGCGAGCGCACCTGCTCCTCGCTCATCTTGCGCCCCGACGCGATACCGCGCCGCAGCTGGCCGTAGAAGCTGTCGAGCAGGGACTCCATCGACTCGCGGTGGGCCGGCGTCATGGCCTTCTCGGTCAGCATGTTCATGGCCGTCTTGTCGTGCCGCGCACGAACGGCACGTCGGCGCGCAGGCCGGTGAGGTTGATGTCGCCCGGGGGGGCCAGCCAGATCGATTTGCAGGCGCTCGCCAGGTAATACTCCTTGTTGCCCGGCGAGAACTCCCCCGCGGTCTCCATGTAGGCCACGGCCCACTTCCCCTTCTTCTGGAAGTCGAGCAGGGCGTCCCGCAGCTCCTGCGCCTGCGCGAAGCCCAGGGACGAGCGGTCCACGATCACCAGCGCGCCATTGATGCGCCCGTCGTCGCGTGCCCGGCGCAGCGCTTCGACGTAGTCCATGAGCGCCAGCCTCTTCGTCCCCAGGATCTGGGCCAGCGCGTCGGGCGGAATCTCCTCGGGGATCTCCCCCTCGATCGCCATCTCGAGCACGCTCCCCTTCCCCGGCTGCATGCCGGCGCGCGCCATGAAGGCCAACGCCACCAGCAGCAACATCACCGCCCCCACCACGATCAGTACCCGCTTCGCGATCTTGCTCATCGAGCCTCCTCGCCCTTGTCCGCCCGGCGCCCCCTCCTGGCCGCCAGATAGAGGATCAGTCCGGTCCCGACGCCGATCATACCCGCTGCGGCCTCCCGGGGTTCCACCCCTGAGAGAAGGGCCACGATGGCCACGGCGCTGGGCAGCGCGACGATCCTTCCCCAGCGCTCCGGACCCTGCGCCCGCGGATCCCGCGGCCCGAGGCCCGGCAGCCCGGGGCCCTCCCGCTCCGGGCGCAGGCACGCCAGGCAGCAGGCCAGGAAGACCAGCAGGCGCGTCCCGGCGCTGACCGCGGCCAGCTCCGCGTATCCCCCGGCGATCGCCATGACCGTCGCCAGGCCGCCGACCAGGAGCGAGGCCGCCACGGGGGTGCGCCGCGCCGCGTGCAGCGCTCCCATCCAGGCGGGGATCTGCCCGGCGGAGGACATGGCGTACAGCAGGCGCGTGGCGCCCACCAGGCTGACCAGGCTGCAGCCCGCCATCGAGACGGCGGCGATCGCCGTCATGGCGTAGCGCCCCGCGGACCCGGCGATGAGGCCCGCGGCGCTGGCCAGGGGCGCGCGGTCGGATCCGAGCCCCGGCAGCATGCCGAGGGCCGCCGTATGGACCAGGACGTAGACGGCGCACACGCAGAGGATCGTGGCGATGAGGGCGAACGGAAGGTCGCGGCGCGGCCGCAGCGACTCCTCGGCCGGCACGGTCAGGATCTCGAAACCCGAGAAGGCATACAGGAGCAGCAGCACGGCGCGCAGGAAGTCCATCGGGGCGAAGGGCGTCGGGACCAGGCGCTCGGCGCGGATGAAGCAGAGGCCGGCGAGCCCGAGCGCCACGAGCGGCACGACCTTCACCACCGCGAGCAGGTTCGCGGCGCCCGAGGTGTGGCGGATGCCGGCGACGTTGAGGCCGACGACCGCCCCGGCGCAGCACAGGACCATCGCGGTCCGGGGGAGGAGCCCCGTCCCCCACGGCGCGAGAGCGCCCAGGTACTGGGCGAAGCCGTTCATCAAGCCGGCCATGGCGGTCAGCCGCGCGAGGCAGAAGAGCCAGCCGACCTGGAATCCGGCGAAGCTGCCGAAGGCGCGATGCACGTACAGATACGGCCCGCCGGACGCTTCGTGGCGGGCGGCCAGGGAAGCCAGCGTCAGGCCGATGCCGACCACCACGACGCCGGCGACGGCGTAGGCGGGAAGACCGGCGGCGCCGATCAGCGCCGTGACGGTGGCCGGCAGGATGAAGATGCCGCCGCCGATGACCGAATTGATCCCGACGGCGACCAGGCGGATCCGTCCCAGGTGCCTGAGCGGCGCAACGCCGCTCACCTGGGGGCGGGTCCCTTACAGATCTCGCACTCGCACAGTTCCGGGAGGCGCTGGAAGGTGAAGATACCGGTGTTGTGACCGTCGCTGAAGCCGATCTGCAGCCCGTAGCGCCCCACCGGCTTCACGTCGAGGATGCGGAGGTCGGCGGGAATGTCCTCCGGCCGCAGGCGCCGGTCGCCGGACCACTCGTCCTCGCAATTGGCGCAGCGGCAGGCCAGGCGCAGGTGGCGCGCGCCGTAGACGGCGCGGTGCCCGTCGTTCCAGTGGATCGACAGGGCGCCATCCTCCACGATGTCGACCTTGCGGGGCTCCTTCAATTTCGCCCCCCGGGGGCCGGCGTGGCCGCGGGCGCCCGTCCGGCCGCGGGCGGCGGGGCGGCCGCCGGCGGCGGGGCGCCGGCCGCGGCCGGGACCGGCAGGTTTAGCCGGGCCAGCTCGGCGTTGATCGCCTGCGCGAAGGCGTCGAACGGCTGGGCCCCCGACAGGAAGCGGCCGTTGACGAAGAAGGCCGGGGTGCCGGTGACGCCCAGAGCCTTCCCTTCGTTCTTGTCGGCGTCGATCGCCGCCTTGCCGCGCGCGGTGTTGAGCGCGTCCTGGAAGCGCTTCATGTCGAGGCCGACCTCGCGCGCGTACTGCAGCAGGAAATCACGCTGGATCTTCGGCTGGTTGCCGAAGATCTTGTCGTGGAACTCCCAGAACCTGCCCTGCTCGTAGGCCGCGGCCCCGGCCAGGGCGGCGAGCGGCGCGTCGGGGTGGAAGTCGAGCGGGAAATGCTTCCAGACGACGCGCACCTTGTCGCCGTACACCTTCTCGATCTGCTTGAGGGTCGGACCGACCCTCGCGCAGTAGGGTCACTGGAAGTCGGAGAACTCGACGATGGTGACCGGGGCGGCCTTGGGGCCCACGAAGGGGGCCCCATCGGTCTTGACCGTGTAGACCTTGTTCGGGTCGGGCCCCGACGGCCGGACCTGCGCCGCCCGGCCACCCGCGTCGACCTTGGTCGCCAGGGCCGCCAGGCGCGTGTCGAAATGGGCCAGGCGCTCGTTCAGGTCGCTCTGCGAGCGCCGCATCTCGCTCCACATGGTGGCGCACATGAAGATGAGGATCGCGAGCCCGGCCAGGGTCAGGAACTGCATCGTCCCCGGCGACAGGAACGGCGGGCGCGCGGGTCCCTGGATCTGCCGGCCTCCCATCCCTTGCTGGTTCTGCTTGGACATCGTCGGACGCTCCTCCTCGGTCGGCGCCGCGCGGCCCGCCGGGGGATCGGGCGGCGCGCGCGAGCCATCAGGATAGCATGCCGGGCACCCCCTCCGGGTCCCCGCCTCCCCCGGAAGGTGTATGATCGCGCCCCGGATTCGCGGGTCAAATAGAGGGAGGCAGACCGATGTCCGACAAGGTCCGTCGCGTCGACTATTACTATGTCGTGGTGCCCGACAAGCCCGGCGAGGGGGCCCGCATCACTGCCCGGCTGAAGGAATCGGGGGTGAACCTCCTGTCGCTCACCGCCTTCCCGATCGAGGGCGGCAAGTCGCAGATCGACTTCGTGCCCGAGAGCCCGGACGCCTTCGTCAAGGCGGCCAAGGCGGCGGGCCTGAGCCTCAGCCCGAAGAAGCAGGCCCTGTTCATCCAGGGGAGCGACCGCGCGGGGGCGATGGGGGAGATCTTCAAGAAGCTGGCGGACGCGAAGGTCAACGTGCACTCCACCAACGCCGCGTGCGCCTCGGGAGGCGGCTTCGGCTGCATCCTCTGGGTGAAGCCGCAGGATTTCGCGGCGGCGGCCAAGGCGCTCGGGGCCTAGCCTTCCGGACAGGCTCCTAGCCCTTCGCTTCCTTCACCGCCTTCGTCAGGGCCGGGACGATCTCGAACAGGTCGCCGACCACCCCGACGTCGGCGACGCCGAAGATCGGGGCCTCCGCGTCCTTGTTGATCGCTACGATGTACCCCGAGCCGCGCATCCCCACGATGTGCTGGATCGCCCCGGAGATGCCGCAGGCGATGTAGAGCTTGGGGCTCACCGTCACGCCGCTGCTGCCGACCTGGTGCTCGTGCGGCAGCCAGCCCATGTCGGTGACCGGTCGCGAGGCGCCCACCTGCCCGCCGAGCGCCTGGGCCAGATCGCGGATCACCGCGAACTTGTCCGCCCCGCCCAGGCCGCGCCCTCCCGAGACGATGATCGCGGCCTGGGTCAGGTCGACCGCGCCGGCCTGACCCTTTTTGATCTCAACGAAGCGGGCGCGCAGGTCGGCCTCGCCGACCCCGGCCGGGACCGGTCGGACCCGGCCCCGGGTCGCGGCTGAGAAGGCCGGGGCGGCCCCCTTCTGCATGGTCGCCAGGAGCGGGCGCGCCGTCCCCAGGTCGATGACCTGCACGAACTTGCCGTTGAACGCCTTGCGCGAGAAGCGGAAAGCGCCCGACTCGCGCGCGATCGCCGAGCATTCGGTGGCCAGCGGCACGCCCAGGCCGGCGGCCACCAGGGGGGCGACGTCCCAGCCGTTGGGGGTGTGGCCGAAGAGCACCATCTCGGGCGACTCGGACTTCGCGACCGCCTCGACGACGCGGTGCCAGGCGTCCCCGGTGTAGCCCTGGACCGCGGGGCCCTCGGCGACGATCACCTCCGCCGCGCCGCGCGCGGCGATCTCCGCCGCCGCGCCCGCGATGCCGCTGCCGATCAGGAGCGCCTTGATCTCCGCCGGCGCCCACCCCATCTCGCCCGCCACGCGGTGCGCCATCCCCAAAAGCTCGTAGGTGATCCCCGCGACCGCGCCCCCCTCATGCTCCGCCAGGACCAGGACCTTGCAGGGCATGCTCAGATGACCCCCGTCTTCTCGCGGATCCGCTTCACCAGCTCGCGGGCGATCTCGTCCGCGGGGCCCTTCAGGATCTCGGCCCCCTTCCCTTTCGGCGGCGAGGCGAGCCGCACGGTGCGCAGGCGCGCGGCGCGCCCGCCGACCTCCGCCGCGTCGAGGCCGAGGTCTTTGAGGGCCACCGTCCTGATCTCCTTCTTCTTGGCCGCCATGATTCCCTTCAGGCTGGCGTAGCGTGGCTCATTGATCCCCGTCTGGACGGTGATCACGGCCGGCAGGGTGAGATCCACCACCAGGAGCCGGTTGTTCTCCATCTCCCGCTCGACGCGCACCGTCGTCCCGTCGCGCAGCTCCAGGCCCATGGCCGCCGTGGCGCTCGGCCGGTCGAGCAGCCGCGCCAGGAGCGGCCCGATCTGCCCGTAGTTGTCGTCGTCCGCCTGCAGGCCGGCCATGATCAGGGAGAAGCCCTCGCCTTGAATCGCCGCCTTGATGACCTTCGCCAGCGACAGCGGGTCGCTCCCCTCGAGCGCCGCATCCTTGACGTGGATCGCCCGGTCGGCGCCGGTCGCCAGGCAGGTGCGCAGGACCGTGGCTGCCCGCTCCGGCCCCACGGTCAGCGCCACCACCTCGGCGACCTTCCCCGCGTCCTTCAGCTTGAGCAGCGCCTCGAGGGCGTAGCGATCGTAGTCGTTCAGGCCGAAGGTGAGGTTCCCCTCCTCGATCCAGGTGCCTGAGCTGTTGAGGCGGAAGGGCGAGTCGGCGCTCGGGACCTGCTTGACGAGGACCAGGCTCTTCATGGCGTCTCTCCGGCGGAGGCAGCGGGGGCCATTCTAGCCGAGGCGGGAGCCGCGGGCAGCCGCCGAAATGAGCGCCGCGACGAACACGCCGGGGTGGTCGTGGTTGCCGCAGCGGAGATTTGGGCGTATATACCTGGCAATCGGCACGTTGTGAGTATCCTTCACATACCTTCGGTCCACGCTCCTCAAGGGAGGCCCGGGCCATGGCGCAAACCGCGAAGCGGTCCTACTTCGTCCTCGGCGTCCTCGCTCTTTCCACCATGGCGGTCATCGC
>QHXZ01000180.1 GCA_003223165.1 Acidobacteriota bacterium | reverse complement strand
TCCTCGAGCGGCGCGGCATCCTGTTCATCTGCGACGAGGTGCAGAGCGGCTTCGGGCGCACCGGGCGGATGCTGGCGATCGAGCACTACGGGGTCGTCCCGGACATCGTGGTGACGGCCAAGGGGATCGCCGACGGCTTCCCGCTCTCCGCCTTCACCACGCGCGAGGAGATCGCCCGGGCGTTCACCCCCGGGGACCACCTCTCCACGTTCGGCGGCAACCCGGTGTCGTGCGCCGCGGCGCTGGCCAACCTGCAGGTCTTCCGGAAGGAGAAGCTGGCCGAACGCTCGGAGGCGAAGGGCCTCCGGCTGCTCGAGGCGCTGCGAAGGCTTCAGGTGCGCCATGCCCTCGTCGGCGACGTGCGCGGGCTCGGCCTGATGGCCGGGATCGAGCTGGTCTTCGATCGCGACCGCAAGACGCCGGCCGCCGAAGCGGCGGGGCGCGTCCAGGACCTGCTCCTCGAGGACGGCTTCCTGATCGGCGTGGGCGGCTACTACGGCAACGTGCTGCGCCTCCAACCGCCGCTGGTCATCGCCGACGAGGAGATCGATCGCGCCCTGGCGGGCCTCGACCGCGCCCTGGCGCGCGTCGCCTCCTGAGGCCCGCCCGCGCGATGCCTTCCGCATCCGACGCCTCCCCCGCGCCCAACGCGGGCCCGCCCGCGGCCGCGCCGGCCGAACGGCGTCCGGTCGAGCAGGCCTGCTTCTGGATGGCCACCCGCCGGCGCCCGGCCGATCCTCCCCTGAGCGGCCGGCGCGAGGCCGACGTCGCGATCGTCGGCGCCGGCTTCACCGGCCTCTGGACCGCCCTCTTCCTCAAGGCGCTCGACCCCGGGCGGGAGGTCACCGTCCTCGAGCAGGGCATGGCGGCCTACGGGGCCAGCGGACGCAACGCCGGCATGCTCGGCGAGTGCCTCGACCACTCGCACGCCCTGGCGGTGGCGCACTTCGGGCGCGAGGAGGCGCGGCGCCTGGCCGCCCTCGGGCGGGAGAACACCGACGGGCTGCTGCGCTTCCTCACCCGGCACGGCGTCGACTGCGACGTCGAGCGCACGGGGCAGCTGTACGTGGCGCTGTCGGCCGGGCAGTTCGACGAGCTGCGCGAAGCCGCCGAAGCGGCCTGGAGCCTCGGGATGCCGCACTACCGCCTGCTCGACCGCGAGGCGGTGCGCGCCGAGCTGCGCTGCGAGCGGTACCACGGCGCGCTCTACAACCCGCACTGCGGCATCCTGAACCCGGTCAAGCTGGTGGAAGGGCTGAAACGCGAGGCGGAGCGGCGGGGCGTTGCCTTCTTCGAGCGCACCCGCGTCACCGCCCTCGAGCCGGGCCGGGACCTGGTCCGCCTGCGCACGCTGTCGAGCGCTCCCGGGGGCGAGGCCGAGGCGGGGGCGCCCCTGCGCGGCGAGATCGCGGCGCGCCGTGTGGTGCTGGCCACCAACGCCCACACGCACCTGATCTTCCCGCGCCTCCTGAAGCGCTACATCCCGCTGTACGACTACATCCTGGTGAGCGAGCCCCTGACGGCCGAGCAGCAGGGGCGCATCGGCTGGCGGAACCGGCAGAGCGTGACCGACGCGCGTGCCTTCTTCAAGTACTACCGCCTGACCGCCGACAACCGGATCCTGTGGGGGACGAGCGAGGCGGCCTACTATCCCGGCAACCGCGTCGACAGGTCGTGCGATCACTCCGAGCGGCACTACGCGGAGCTGCGCGCGAGCTTCCGCCGCCACTTCCCCGCCCTGGGCGATCTGCGCTTCCCTTACGCCTGGGGCGGGGCGATCTGCTCCACCACCCGCTTCACGCCCTTCTTCGGGACGGCGCACCGGGGCCGCGTCCTGTACGGGCTCGGCTACACCGGCCACGGCATCGCCAGCACCCACCTGGCGGGGCAGATCCTGGCGCACCTGACGCTCGAGAAGCCGAGCCCGCTCCTCGACCTCAAGATGGTGCGCAGGAAGCCGTTCCCCTACCCGCCCGAGCCGCTGCGCGGTCTGGCCGTGCGCCTGGTCAGCAGGGCGCTGCGCCGGGTGGACGCCGGCGGTAAGCCCGGCCTGCTGCTGCGCCTGCTCGACGCCATGGGGATCGGCCTGTCGAGTTAGGGCCGGCTCGGCTCCTAGTTCGCCATCGGCGGCGCGGCCTGTCCCTGGAAGCGGTAGGAATAGCCGATCAGGACGACGTAGCTCGGGAAGGTGGCGTCGCCGGGATTGCCGGTGTAGGGGTTCGGGCGGCGGTTGCGCACCAGGCCGATCGGCACGTAGATCGACCAGCTCGAGCGCCCGGACGTGTAGGTCAGCCCCGGCTCGGCGTAGGTCTCGTAGCCCGGCCGGCGCCAGCCATGGCTGTCGCCGATCAGGTCGTAGCGCGGCACCCCCTCCGCGCGGAACGCGACGCTTCCCGACAGCCTGTTCTTGAGCAGCGGCGCCGACAGGCCGACGCGGACCAGGTACTGGTCGGGTACGGAGTTCACGAGCAGGTCCGCGAACGCCGGGTTGCCCGAGAGGCCGAGCCCCGCGATGATCGAAGGGGTGCCGTTGGTGTCGCGCGGGTTAGCCAGGTAGGTGCCGGCGCCGAACAGGGTGGCATGGCCGGCCTGCTTGTACGCCTGCAGGCTCACCAGGAGGCCCCAGCCGCCGTCCCCCGGCTGGATCGACTGGTCGACCGCCTTGTTGCTGATGTTCCCCCCGCTGAGGTCGGGATAGTCGTCCTCCGCCCTGTAA
>QHXZ01000075.1 GCA_003223165.1 Acidobacteriota bacterium | reverse complement strand
GATGCCGGAATTGCGGACCTGGCCCATGACCTTGATGCGCCCATCGGGGAGGATCTGGCGGTCCTTGCTGACGAAGGTGAGGCTGGCCTTGCCCTGCTGCGCGGGGGGGCGATCGCGCAGCCGCTCCTCGAGCAGGCGGCCATCGCGTCCGCCGGGGCGCAGCGGCGCGGCGCCGGGACGGATCCGGAAGCTCTCCGACACCTCGACGCCGCCGTTCCAGGCGTCGGCCGTGACGGCTCCCGTGGTGGGCAGCGGGGTGGAGAGGCCGGCCTGCGACATGCCGGAGGCTTCGGTCGGGGCGACGGATGCGACCTGCGCTTGCCGGTGGTGGACGATTCCGGCCACGATCATCGCGCCGAGTGCTACCACCAGCGCCGCCGGCAGCCAGGCCCCGCCATGACCCGGCGTGGGGAGTGCCCCCGCGGACGGGCGCGCCGCGGCTCCACGCGGACGGGCGCCGCGCGCCTCCATCCCGGTCATCCCGGTCCAGGCCGGCGCCGACGCGCCGGCCCCGGGGGCCGGCTGGGTGGCTTCGGCCGGCCGGGCGGTGGCCAGGGCCCTCTCCAGCTCGCGGATCAGCGCGTCGTAGTCCTGGAAGCGCTCGCCGGGCCTCTTGGCCATCATCTTCTGGATGGCGGAGGCGATCGGGTAGGGGATGGCGGGGTTGGCCGCGCGCGGCGAGCGCAACGGCTCGTTCATGTGCTTGATGATCATCGCCACCGGGGTGGGGGCCTCGAATGGCAGGCGGCCGGTCACCAGGTGGTAGAAGGTCGCCCCGAGCGAGTAGAGGTCCGAGCGCGCGTCGATTTCGCCGCCCTGCGCCTGCTCGGGGGAGATGTAGCCGGGGGATCCCAGGACTTGGCCGGTCGCCGTGAGCTGCGTGTCCGACTTGGCCGCCTTGGCCAGCCCGAAGTCGGTGATCTTGACGACGCCGTCCTCGGCGAGCATCAGGTTGGAGGGCTTGACGTCGCGGTGGATCAGCTTCTTCTGGGCCGCGTGCCGCAGGCCTTTGGCGGCCTGGACGATGTAGCCGGTCGCCTCGATCGCGTCCAGGGCGCCGCGCTCCTTGACCAGCGCCTCGAGCGAGCGGCCGTGGATCATCTCCATCGCGAAGAAGGGGATGGCACCCTCCTGCCCGATGCTGTAGATCTGCGTGATGTTGGGATGGTTGAGCGCCGCCGCCGACTGCGCCTCGCGCTTGAAGCGCGCCACGAACTCCGGATCGGCGGCCAGGGCCGGCAGAAGGGTCTTGAGCGCGACGTGGCGCTGCAGGTCCTCGTCGAGCGCGCGGTAGACGATCCCCATGCCGCCGGCGCCGATCAGCGCTTCGACCCGGTAGGCGCCGAAGCGGGCGGGAAGGCTCCCGCTCGCGCTCCCTCCCCCCTGGTTCGCGCCCTCGCTCATCCTGCTCCCGCCGGGGGCTCGTCCGATCCGCGCCGGCACCGATCACAGAAATGTCGTCCGGCGGGACGCCCCCCTTGAAATCTATCGACCCGGAACGCAAAGTCAACGCTCGCGGGGTCCCGGGGCCACGCCTCGCGCGGCGACCGTCAAGGCCTTCCTACGTGGCCTGCGGCGAGAGCGACTGCAGCACCTCCCGCGTTACGTCCCGCCCTCCACGGCTGTTGGTGATCAGCGCGCCCACGGTCCAGATCGGCCCCCAGGGGATCCCCCACCACCCGAGCACGAGCGATAGGAGCGAGAAGCCGATCCCCCTGCCGAACGCGCTCTCGCCCTGCCGCACGAAGTAGATGTCGGACGGGCGCTTGAAGGTCATGACCAGCACCGAGATGCAGTACTCGAAGATCACGAACCGGCCGCCATGCTGCACCTCGAACCTCAGCCGCTCCGCGGTCATGCCGTCCAGCCCTTTGATCTTCATCCAGGCTCCTCCGCGAGATCACTTCTTGAACATGCCGAGGAGGCCCTTCTTGCCCGCCTCCTCGGCTTCCATCCCTTCGAGAGCGAGCGCGTGGGCCGGGTCCCACTCCAGCGCCCTCTTGAACATGTCGCGTGCCTTCGAGTGCAACCCTCCCCTGGCGTAGAGCGCGCCCAGCTGGGCATACATGTCGGCGTTGGTCGGGTCGATCTCGAGCGCCTTGAGGAAGTTCGTCTCGGCGTCCTTCTTCCAGCGCGGGTTCTTCGACTGGGTCATCGCCAGGTAGTGCCAGAACTCCGCTTTCGAAGGATCCTGGTCGCAGGCGTTCTGGAAGAACGACAGCGCCTCGCCGAACTTCCCCTTGTCGAACTGATCCTTGCCGTGCCGGAAGTTGAGCCGGGCCAGATCGCCGGTGTCGGCGGCGTGCTCGTGGGGCTTGGGGCCGCGCCGCGTCATGATGTCTTCGTCGTATTTCTTGCGCGCAGCGGCGTTGCTCAGGGTGGCATAGGCCTCGGTGATATGGCCGAAGGACTTCTCGGCCTTGGCCTTGATTTCTTCGCGCGTGAACTTGTCGGGGTGGAACCTCTTGGCCAGGCCGTAGTAGGCGCGGCGGATCTCGTCCATCGAGGAGGCGGGTGCCACGCCCAGGACCTGATAGAGGTCCTGCTCGCGCATCTGGTCGAAGCGCTGCAGCATCTCGCCCTCCAGGTCGGGGCCGGCCATCCGGCGCGCCCTCTCGACGGGTGCCGCCGGGCGCGGGCGCGCCGAGGGCGCTCTCGCCGGCTTGGGCGCCCCGCCGTTTCCGGGCGTGCGGCCCGGGACCACGGCGGGGGCAGGCTTGACGGGGACGGGCTTGGCGGACGCGGGCGGCGACGGCGCCGGGGGCCGCGCCTGCGCGGACGGCGGGGGAGCGCCGGGCGGCGGGTCGGAGACCGTCTGCGACGCCTCGAGGATGCCCGCCATCGACAGGCCGAACAGTGCCCGCAGCGTCGTCTCCTCGCCCATCGGGCTCACCATGCAGATTTCGCGCAACGTCGCCTGGCCGTCGACCCGGGACATCGTGTACCCCTCCGCCGGACTCAGCGCGATCTGCTGGTATCCCTCCGGAGGGCGGTGGGCCAGGCGCACCTTGGCGTCGTCGGGACCGAGCCGGCGACGGACCCAGCCGAGATCGGCGACTCCGCGCGCCCATTCGAGCAGGACCCCGGCCGTGCTCAACCCGCCGTCCAGCTGCTCGCGGAACGGCAGGGCTCCCTGCTGGAACTCGTACTCGCCGTCGCGCAGCGCCCCAACCCCGCGCAGGACGCGGCGGATATGGGTCTGCGTCAGCTCGGCGAGGGCCTGGCGGCCGAGGTAGCCGAGGCGCACGAGGGTCGTGCCGAGCAGCTCGTGCGGCTGCTTCGCGGCCGTCGCCTGGCGCGCCTGCTCGTCGCTGATCCCTCCCTTCTCCCTGAACAGGGCGGTCATGCTTTCGGTCGGCAGGCTGCTGGCGGCGAAGCGGATCATCACCCCGGCGTCGATGAAGATCTGGCGCACGGTCTCGAGATGCTGCAGGCGCAGGATGCCCGACGCCTGCCGGCTCTGGACGTCGCGCAGGACGTCGAAGGGAGAGCGCTCGGAGATGCGGCCCTTCATCCCGGGGGGCTCCTCGGGGCGGCGGGCAGGCCGGGTCCCGGCCCGCGATCGCCGGTCCGGCTTATAAGTTGTGGTCCGCGGAGGACTATTTCAAGTATTTGGCGGCGAGAGCCTGCCCCCAGGCGTCCCGCAGCTCGCGCAGGGAGTACCGGGTGACCCGCTGGAAGGCGTCCTCGATGGTCGCGCCCGTCCCCATCGCCTCCAGCACGTCGACCAGGTGCGGGAACCCTTCCCGCTCGATGAGGAACTCCACGAACGACAGGGCGGATTCGTAGGAGAACCCTTGCCCCCACCCCTCCTTTTCGGAGAGCGCTTCGTACTGCCGGGCGAGCGCCAGGCCCGCCACCGTGGAGGTGGCCTTGCCTTCAGCCTGCTGGGCCAGCCCCTCCTGCAGCCAGCGGGGGGCGGTGCCGTGGCTCTTGCCGGCCACGAAGGCGTGGGTCAGCTCGTGCAGCAGAACCTTGCGCGCCTCGCCGTTCAGCTGCTGCAGCCCTCCGATGGGCACGCGGATCTTGCCGTCGAACAGCCCCGCGACGTTCGACTCCGCCAGGGTTGCCTCGTAGAACTGGCGCTTCGGGTAGACGATGACGACGATTGGCTGGCGCGGGTAGTATTCGAAGCGGGTCACGAGGCCGGTGAACTGTTCCTCCAGATACGCCGTGATCCCGGCGTCCAGGTCGGGGCCGGCGCGCTCCCCATCGTATTTGAGCGTGAAATGCGCCGCCTCGGACTGGCGGTAGCCGGCGTCGATGCCGTGCTCGCGCTCCAGCTTGTCGATGCGCCGCTGCAGGGCGGGCGTCGGCTTCAGGGCGTAGGCCTTCTTCCAGGCCGCGAGGGCGTCCTCGGGCCGCTCCTGGCTGTCGTAGACGTCTCCGAGCAGGGTGCGCAGATCGGCGTCCTCGGGGTGTTCCAGCACCGCCAGCTCGAGCGTGGCACGAGCCTGAACGTCCTGTCCCTGCGCCACGTAGGTCGCGGACAGGCCGAGCTGCGAACGGGCGTTGTGCGGATCGTAGCCCAGGGCCTGCAGGAAGCGCTGCAGCGCCTCGTCGTCGTTGCGCCCCTGGAGCGCCTGCATGCCCAGGAGGTTCAGCAGGGAGACAATCTGCTTCCCGTTCTCGGCGCGCGCCATGGGGTAGTCGCGGATGCGCCGGTCGAGCTCGTCGATGCGCTTGAGGATCTCCTCCCGCGAGGGAATCCGCGGGGGCGCCGCGGCGCCTGGCGCGCTCCCATCCGGGGCGGCGTCCGGCGACGTCGCGGGACCGGACGGCCCCCCGCCGCCCGGCGGGCCCGGGGCGCCCGGGCGGCCCGGCGCGGCGGCCGGCGCGCGCTCGATGCTCGCCACCTCGGAGCGCGGCACGACGATCGTGCCCTGCGCCTGGTGAATCAGGAGGTCGTCCCCCCGCTCTTCGAGGGTGTCGGCCACGATGGTGGCGCCATTCTTGAGCCGGACCACGTCCGCCCTGCAGGAGCCCGCGAACGGCAGGCTCAGGGCCAGAATCGCCATCAGGGCGCGGCGGATGGGGGAGCGTGGCATGGCGCCTTCTAATGTGGGGGATCGGTCGAGGAACTTCAAGTCGGGTCGGGCGTCGGCGCTCCTGCGGGGGGGCCGCCCCTCAGGGCGCGTGCCGCCTCAGCCGCGCGAGCGGTACGGCGACCGGGCTGCCCGAGCGCGTGAACGCCTCGGGGAGCGTGGCGATGGCGGCCGCCGCCTCCCCCTTGCCGGGATATGCGCCCCAGCAGGCGCGGTAGCAGTCGCGCCCTTTCAAGGAGTAGGGCAGGAAGTACAGCGAGCCGCGCTCCCCCGAATCGGCGCGCGCGGTCTTGAGCGTGTCCACCTCGCAGGCGATCATCAGCTGCAGGGTGTAGCGCGACGGATCCTCCGAGGCGACGAGGTCGCGAAAGATCTGTGCCGCGCGCACCGGATCTCCGGTGTCGAAGGAGCGCAGCGCGGCGAGGTAGCGGGTGGAGTCCCCGAAGGGAGAGATCGAGCCGTGGGGCGGCGGTCCCGGCGGCGGCTGGGAGCGCGCCGGCCCGGCCGGCGCGGGCGCCGGGGCCGCCGGAGGAGTGGTGGCGACGGCCGGCGGGGTCGTCGCGAGCGCCGCCGGCGCCGGCGCGGCCGCATGCTCGGGCGGCGCGGTCGCCGTGGCGGGGCCGTCCTCGGTCATCGCCGCCGTCTGTCCCTCTCCGGGGGTCGCCGGGGCCGCCGGAGGGGTGGGGCCGGGAAGCGGCGCGGCGGCGGCGCCGGAGGCGCCGGCCCCAGGCGTGCCATCGATCCCCGCGGCGCTGGTGGCGCCGCTCACGCGGCGCAGGTGGAAGTAAAAGAAGGATACGGTCAGGACGAGCGCCAGGCCCCCGGCCAGGGCAAGGATGCCGCCGAGACGGCGGCGCGATCCGGAGCGCGACGAGATCGTGCCGTCGAAGGTCATCTCCACCGGCCCCTCGTGCACCCGCTCCCCCGTACGAGGGTCGATGGTCCACTGGGGCTCGTCGCCAGGCTGGAAGGCGAAAGGGGGCAGCTCCTCCCGCGGGATCGGAGGGGGATCGGAGCGATCGTACCCGGCAGGCGCGGGCGGCTCGTCCGCCGGCGTCGCGTCCTCGCTTGGGGGAGCGCCGTCGGCCTCGCCGATCGAGGCGCCGGAGTCTCCCTCCGCCTGCTGTGCGGCGGGGAGGATTTCGGTTCCCGGCGCCGCCTCGTCCTCCTGCGTCCCGAACTCGGGTTCCGAGGCGCCGGCCAGGGCCGGCTCGGGCTCCGCGGCCGGATCCTCCACGGCGATCGGGATTGACCGCCCGCCCGAGGCCGGCGCCGGGGAGGCCGCTTCCGTCCCCAACCGGTCCGCCAGCCCCAGGAGATCCAGGGCCAGGACGACTTTGCTGACGGTGAAATCGTCGAGGGAGGTCCGTCCGCTGATTTCGCGCAGGGTCGAGAGGCCGTCGAGCATCCGGCCGATGCGGTCCATCTCGACGTCGAGCCTCAAGGCGTTCAGGCCGGGGGTGAGATCCCCGGTCGGGCCGTACGTCGACTCCATCGAGCCCATCTCGCGGATGACGGATTGTCGGTCCTTGAGCTGCAGGAGCGAGTCGAAGATGAGGCGCTTGGTCTGCAGGCCGAGGACGGTCACCTCGCGCGGCAGCGCGCCCGGCTCGACCTGGTAGTCGCCGCGCGACAGGGCGAAGCACGACCCCAGGATCTCGCGCACCTGCTGCCGGGCGCCGAGCAGGAGCTCGTTGGGCGAGAGGAAGCCCATCTCGATGAGCGTCTTGCCCAGCGAGCCCCCCGGCTGCAGGCGCGATTTCGCCATGTCGAGCTGGGCCTGGCTCAGGCGCTCGGCGGCGATCAGGATGTTCGCCAGCCGGTCCGACTCGGCATTGCTGGCGGCCGAGGCGATCTCGCCGCGCTTGAAATAGATCACCTTGGTCGTGGGGCCCAGGCTGACGCGCACCGCGCCTTCGAACCCCTCCAGGTGCAGGCGGGAGACGAGGCGGGGAAAGAAGGTGTCGGCGATCGATCCCTGCTGCGGGAGGTCCTGCATCGGGTGTCCGGGCGGTCCCGGCTTCGGCTCTCGAATCCGCCCCATCATAGGGGCCGCGCCCGGGGGTGTCAAGGAAAGCCTCTGCCGGCGGGCGCGAAGGCGCAGCGCGGCGATTTCCGCTAGACTAGATCTCCCATGAGCGACACGAGGTTCGACGCGATCGTCATCGGCAGCGGCATCGCCGGCCTGCGCGCCAGCATCGAGATGGCGCGGGGCGGCGCGCGCCTGGCGATCCTGACCAAGGACGGCCCCACCGACTCGTCCTCCGACAAGGCCCAGGGCGGGCTGGCCGCGGTCCTGTCGGACGACGACGAAGTGTCCCTGCATTACGAGGACACGCTGCGCGCCGGCGACGGCCTGTGCCACGAGGCGGCCGTGCGGGTGCTCGTCGAGGAAGGGCCGGCCCTGGCGCTGGAGCTGATCGAATGGGGCGCGCGCTTCGATCATGAAGGGGCGCGGCTGGCCCTGGGGCGCGAGGGGGCGCACAGCAAGCGGCGCATCCTGCACGCCCACGGCGACTCCACCGGGCGCGAGATCGTGCGGGCGCTGGTCGAGAAGGTGCGCCAGACACCGGGGATCGTCCTGCTGCCGCGCATGTTCTCGATCGACCTGATCCTGGCGGGAGGCCGCTGCGCGGGCCTTCTGGCCCTGGACGAGCGCACGGACACGCCGGTGGCGCTGTCGGCGCCCGCGCTGGTGCTGGCCACGGGAGGCGTCGGGCAGGTGTACGCCGAGACGACCAACCCCCCCCAGGCGACCGGAGACGGCATGGTGATGGCCTACCGCGCGGGGGCCGAGATGATGGACATGGAGTTCGTCCAGTTCCATCCCACGGCGCTCTGCCTGCCGGGCGTACCCCGCTTCCTGCTGTCGGAGGCGATGCGCGGTGAGGGCGGCCGGCTGCTGAACGCCTCCGGAGAGCGCTTCATGGTCCGTGTCGACGAGCGCGCCGAGCTGGCCCCGCGGGACGTGGTGGCGCGCGGCATCGTGGCCGAGATGCGCCGGAGCGGGCATGCCTGCGTCTACCTCGACATGACGGCGCGCGACGCGGCCTTCGTGCGGGAGCGCTTTCCCAACATCGCGGCCACCTGCGCGCGCTACGGCCTGGACATCGCGCGGGACAGGGTGCCGGTGGCCCCCTGCGCGCACTACATCATGGGAGGCGTGAAGACCGATCTCTGGGGCCGCACCTCCATCCCGGGCCTGTACGCCGCCGGCGAGGCGGCCTGCACGGGGGTCCACGGCGCCAACCGCCTGGCCAGCAACTCGCTCCTGGAGGGGCTGGTCTTCGGAGCGCGGGCGGGCCGTGCCGTGCTCGGAGACCGGCCGGTGGCGATCGCGGCGGACGTGGCGGCGGGGGGCGCGGAGAGCGTGCGCTCGATCGACCGCGCCTCCTCGGCCGCCGTCGTCGCGGGGCTGCGGCGGCTGATGTCGGCAGAGGCGGGGATCTTGAGGAACGCGGCGGGCCTGGCGCGGGCCGTGCGCGGCATCCTCGATCTGGAGGGAGGCCTGGGGGAGAGGCCGGTGTCGCGGGAGGGAGTGGAGGCCCGCAACCTGCTGTTCGCCGGCCGGCTCATCGCCGAGTCGGCCCTGCGCCGCGAGGAGAGCCGCGGCAGTCATTACCGCGAGGACTTCCCCGGGCCGGAACCGGGCCGCGGCCGGCACTCGATCATCGCGCCCGGGGCGCCCGCCCCCGACTTGCCGCGCGTCGAGGTCCACGACTTCATCTAGGAGCCTGTCCGGGAAATCGCAATGGTCGTTGCCATTTCCCGGACAGGCTCCTGGCGTCACCCGGCGCGATCTGTCCCGCTCCCTCCGTCCGGGGGCGGACGCCCGTCCCCGCCATCGCCTTCCGGACCCGCGCCGCGACCGGGCCGCCGTCCAGCATCCGGATTGCTAGGAGGGCCGGTGGAGGGGAGCCGTCCGCCGGGGGGACCCGGCGCACCGAGCGGGGGACACGCATGCGCTCCGAGCCAAGCCACGGCACGGCCTATCTCGTCACGCTCTGGACGTTCGGCGGCAGGGCGATCTTCGCCGATCCGGCGACGGCGGCCCTGTTCTGCCGGGTCCTCGGAAGTCTGCGCCACAGGATCGGTTTCCGCCTGCACGCCTTCGTGGTCCTGCCCGACCGGGTCCGGATGATCCTGGCCGTGAACGACGCCGACCCGCGCTCGACGCAGGTCGTCGTGCAGCGCCTCAAGTCGCGCTTCGCGCGGGAGGCGAACGCCCGCTGGGGCCGCCTGGGGCTGGTGTGGCAGGACGCGGAGCAGCGCGTGCCGCTCGAGGCGCCGGGGGAGATCGCCCGCCGCGCCGAATACCTGCACCGCAGCCCGGTGATGGCGCGCCTGGCCGAGCATCCACGTCTCTGGCGCTACTCGAGCTATCGCGCCTGGTGCGGTGAAGGCCGTTCTCCCGCGCCGGTCGACCTGCCGGAGGACCTGCCGGAGGGGAGGCCGCCGGCGCGCCGGGCCGGCCCCGGCGTCAGCGGATCAGGTGGGTGATCTTTCCCCAGATTCCGGCCAGGCGGTCCGCCATCCCCGTGCGCAGGTAGGCGTCGCGGTCCTCCTCGTAGGACCACCAGATCATGAACGCCCGCCCCTTGATGTAGTCGCGCGGCACGAAGCCCCAGGAACGGCTATCCCGGCTGTTGTCGCGATTGTCGCCCATGCAGAACAGCGAGCCCTCGGGGATGCGGGTCGGCGGGTAGTCGTCCTGGTCGAAGTTCAGGCCCTTCGGGTTGCGGTGGATCTTGTACGGTTCGGCGAGGGGCCGGCCGTCGATGTAGACCTGGCGGTCGCGGATCTCGATCATCTCGCCCGGCAGGCCGATCACCCGCTTGATGTAATCCTTCTCCGGCTCCTCGGGGAACTTGAAGACGACGATGTCGCCGCGCGCCAGGTCCCGCATCGGCAGCAGGGCCTTCTCGACCCGGCCGAGGAAGGGGACGAGCGAGGTGGTGGGGGCGTAGGCGAACTTGTTCACCATGATGTAGTCGCCCACGAGGAGCGTCGGAATCATCGAGCCGGTCGGGATCTTCGACTGCTGGAAGACGTAGGTGCGCGCGAACAGGACGAAGATCACGCAGGTGACGATCGTCTCGAAGTAGTCGCGCAGGATCCCCTTGGGGGTGTCGGCGGGGGTCATCGGGATCCCTGCAGCGAGAGCGTCACGGCCTCCACGGCCTCCTGAGGGCTGCCGGCCACACGGGTGGCGGCGGCCGCCTCCTCTTCGAGGAGGTTCGCCGTCCGCAGCACGCGGAGGAGATCCTCCCAGACCTTGCCGAGCACCAGGATCGGCTTGGGGCCGAGAAGGTCGGCCTTCTGCAACGCCCAGAGGAACGAGAGTTCGGCCAGGGTCCCGGCTTTTCCGGGCAGGATTATAAAGGCGCGGGCGGTCTCGATCAACCTACGGGTCCGAAGGAAGAGGTCGTCTTCGCTGTGTTCGGTCTCGATGAACGGGTTGGCGGAGGGCCGGGCGCGGAAGGCGCGCGTGGTCACGCCGATCGAGTGGCCGCCGGCCTCGCGCGCCCCGCGCGCCGAGGCCTCCATGACCCCGCCGTACCCGCCGTTCACGACGGCGATCCCGGCGATCGCCAGGAGCCGGCCGACCTCGTAGGCGTCGCGGTACTCGGGGCTGCCCGGAAGGGAGTCCGAGCCGCCGAAGACCGCCACCGCCCGCCCCGGGCTGCGACCCTCGCCGTCGTGTGGCTCGTCACGCGCCATGCCACAGACACGCTAGCACAACGGACGCCGCGCGGCACGCGGCTCAGGGCTGCTCCTTCAGCCGCCGCACCTGCCGCGACAGGGCGCGCAGCCGCACCGAGAGGCTGAGCAGGTAGAGGGCCAGGATCATCCAGACAGCGGTGTAGGCGCCGATCAGGAAGCGGAAACCGCGCGCCGCCACCGCGGGCTGGGCGGCGACGGTGTCCGCGGTCGGCCCCGAGGCGGCGGGGGCGAGCGACTCCTGGACGGACGCCAGGACGGTCGTCGCCAGATGTGCGAACGCAGGCAGGTTCATGCGCGAGCTCCCCTGGAAGGCGGCGCCGCGGGCGAAGCCGCCGGGCGCCGCGCGGCATGGGCCAGCGACTCGATCTCGATCTGCAGGCGGCCGAGCTGGCAGCGCTGCATCAACAAATAGATGAAAAGCAGCAGGAAGGTGAGCGAGCAGAGCAGGAGGGCCTTCTCCATCGAGGGCTCGAGACCGCCGCCCCCCGACATCTTGAGGACCTTGGGGTGCAGCCCGCGCCACCACTCGACCGACTTGTAGATGATCGGCACGTCGAGCGCGCCCACGATGCCGACCACGGCCCCCCAGCGGGCCGCCTGCTCGCGGTTCTCGGCGTTCTCCCTGAGGGCGAGGTACCCGACGTAGATGAGCCACAGGACGAGCGTCGAGGTCAGGCGCACCTCGCCCGTCCACCACACCCCCCAGACGGGGCGGGCCCAGATCGGGCCGGTGACCAGCACGATGGTGCAGAACACCACGCCGAGCTCCGCGGCGGCGTGCGCCACGACGTCGTAGCGCAGGTCCCGCGTCCAAAGGTAGAAGGCGGAGAAGACGGCGCAGGCCCCGACGCCCGCGAACGCCATAAACGCCGACGGGACGTGGAAGTAGAAGATGCGCTGCACGACGCCCATTTTCTGCTCGGTCGGCACGACCGCGAACACCATGTACAGGCAGGCGGGAAAAAGCGCCAGCAGCAGGACGAACAGGAGGGCCTGCGCGAAGGTCGAAGAGGGTCGTTCCATGCCCGCCGGTCCTCCCGCGGCCGCGCCGCCGCGTTCGCGCGGGGCGCGATGATACCACCTTACTCCTCGAGCACGGAGTCGAAGAGCAGCACGGCGGCGGCCAGGAAGATCACGTCGTAGGCGGAAGTCAGGGCGACCCAGGAGGCATAGAGCCGGAACGGCCGGCCCGCCAGCACGTGAGACGTGGTCTTGACCGCCGCCAGGGCGATCGGCACCGCCGCCGGGAAGAGCAGCAGCGGCAGGAGCAGCTCGCCGCGCCGCGTGCGCGTGGTCATGGCCGAGAACAGCGTGCCGACGGCGGCGAAGCCGACCGTGTTGAGGACGAAGACCAGGATCGCCGCGCCGATGCGGCCGCTGAAGCGGTAATTGAACATCAGCACCGAGACCGGCACGATCACCGCCTCCACCGCAGCCATGAAGAGGCTGGTGGCCAGCACCTTTCCCAGGTAGAAGGCGCTGCGGTCGATGGGCGACATCAGGATCCCCAGGATGCGATCCTTCTCGCGCTCGATCTGGAAGGAATGGCTGAGCGCCAGGACACCGGAGAAGATGAAGGCGACCCACAGGATGCCCGGACCGAGGCTCACGAACTCGATGACCGTGAAATCGAAGGCGAAGTTGAACACCACCAGCACCAGGAGGGCGAAGAAGAAAAGCGTGACCGCCTGCTCCCGGCTCCTGAGCTCGGACAGGAGATCCTTGCGGGCGACCAGCGCCACGGCGCGCAGGAAGCTCACGGGGCCTGCGCTCCCGTGGCCGGCGGGAGGGTGGCGTCGCGGAACAGGCCCTCGAGAGAGGCGTCGTCGAGGCCGCGGGCCTGCCGGTCGGCGACCAGGCGCCCGGCGCGCAGCACCACGACGCGGTCGGCGAGCGGTCGCGCCGCCGCGAAGTCGTGCGTCGCCAGGAGGCAGGTGCGCCCGGCGCGGCGCTCCTCGCGCAGGCACTCCTGCAGGCGGTCGATCGATTCGCGGTCGAGGCCGCTGAACGGCTCGTCGAGCAGCAGGATGTCGGGAGCGTGCAGGAGGGCCCGGGCGATAGCCAGCCGCTGCTGCATGCCGCGCGAGTAAGTCCGCACGAGGTCGTGGGCGCGCTCCAGCAGGCGCGCCGAACGCAGCGCGGAGGCGGCCGCGCGGTCCGGGTCCGGAAGGGAATACAGCCGCGCGTAGAAGCGCAGGTTTTCGAACGCCGTCAGGTGGTCGTAGAGGAAGGTCTGGTGCGACAGCAAGCCGATCCGGCGCCGCAGCGCCGCGGGGTCGCCCTCGCGGGGGGAGGCGCCGAAGATGGCGATCCGTCCCTCGTTCGGGCGGATGATCGTGGCGAAGATCCCCAGCAAGGTCGACTTGCCGGCGCCGTTGGGACCGAGGAGGAGGACGCACTCGCCGCGGCGCACGGCGAGGTCCAGGCCGTGGAGAGCCACAAGCGCGCCGTAGCGCTTGCCGAGGCCGCGGGCGAGAAGCGCGGGAGGAGGCGCCCCGTCCGGGCCGGCGCCGGGGCCTGGGCCGGCCTCCGCCGTCATCGCGCGCCCCGGCCGCCGCCGGGGACGTCGGGCAGCCTCGCCTCGATTCCGTCGATGCGCTGCACGGCGCGCAAGGCCTCGCGCCTGTAGCGCTCGCTCAGGTCGCGGTAGTCCTGCTCGGCGATCTTGCCGGCGTGGAAGTCGAGCTCCAGGTCGCGGAGGGTCTCGTAGGTGACATCCTTGAGGGCGTAGAGCTCCCGCAGCTCGGCCACCAGGTCGGGGCCGTCCGTCAGGCGGGCCTTGCGGTGGGTGACGAGCGGCGCGGCGACCGCGCAGACGGTGGCCAGGGTGACGAGGATGCCGGCCAGGAGGAGCATCAGAGACCCTCCTTGATCTCGCGCTCGACCCGCCGCATGACCTCGCGCTCGGCCTCGGTCAGCGGCGCGGCATCGACCTGGCGGGCAGCGGCCTGGCCGGCGGCGGAGGGGGCGGGACGCGCGCCGCGCGCTTCCCACCGGCGCAGGGTGAACAGCAGCGCCGACCCGGCGGCCACGAGAACCGCGAACGGCGTCACCCAGGCCACCAGGTCGAAGCCCGAGGTCGACGGGGCCGAACGGATCTGCTCGCCGTACTGCGCGACGAAGGCGGCCACGACCTGGTCCGGCGTCTCGCCTGTGGCCAGCCGGCGGGTGATCTCGCCGCGGATGCCGTCCGCGGTGCCGCAGGTGCAGAGGCGGACGGTGAGATCGGCGCAGCCGCAGTAGCACATCAGGCGCCCCTCGACCTGCCGCTGGGGCGTCAGGTCGGCGGCGCGCGAGGGAGGACCGCCCAGGGCGGCGCAGAGCAGCGCCGCCGGCAGGAGCCACGTCCCGCTACGCGGCATGCGCCTCGATCTCCCGCAGCCGGGCCTCCACGTCTCGCTTGCGGTCCCGCAGGTCCGGCAACATGGCGAACCACGCCCCGGCGATCAGCACGGCGCCGCCGATCCAGATCCAGTTCACCAGGGGGTTGAGGTAGGCCTTGAAGGTGTAGACCCCTTCCTGCGGATCGAAGCCGGTCAGGATCAGGTACAGGTCGTCGCGCAGCGTCGAACGGATGTCCACCTCGGTCGATGGATTTTGCCCCGCCTTGTAAAAGTTCTGTCCGGGCGTCAGGGTGCCGACCTGCCGCGTGCCCTCGAAGATCGCCAGGCGCCCCCCCATGAATTCGCGGTTGGGGTCGTCCTGCCGCACGATCGCGTCGAAGCGCATCGTGTAGCGGCCCAGGGCGAAGCCCTGGCCGCGCTTGAGGGACGCGGTGGCCTCCTGCTTGAAGACCATCGACCCGGTGACGCCGACGACGATCAGCATGAAGCCGAGATGGACGGTGAAGCCGCCGTAGCGCCTCTTGTTGCGATCGACCAGGCTGAGGAAGGCGGCCGCCGGGGCCTGCCCCGCGACCTTCTGGCGCGCCCGCGTGCCCCAGTAGAACTCCATGACGGTCGTGCTGATGACGAACACCGACAGGGAGAAGGCCACGATGGCGTACGGGTCTCGTACCCCCGCGATGAGCAGCGCGGCGGCGCTTCCCACCAGGGCCCAGAAGGGGATCTGGATCTTCTCCAGGAGCTTGCGGGCGCTGGCGCGCCGCCAGGCGATCACCGGGCAGATCCCGGCCAGGGTGATCAGGCCGAAGGCGATCGGCACGGTCACCTGGTTGAAGAACGGCGCGCCGACGGTGATCTTCACCCCGCGCACCGCTTCGGAGAGGATCGGGAAGAGGGTGCCCCAGAGGATGGCGAAGGCGGCGCCGACCAGCAGCAGGTTGTTGAACAGGAAGGTGCTCTCGCGCGACACGAAGGAGTCGAGACGGGCCTCGCTCTTGAGGTCGGGCAGGCGGTACAGGAGCAGGCCGACCGCGACCACCACGCAGAAGCCCAGGAAGCCGGCGAACACCGGCCCGATCTCCGACTTGGTGAACGAGTGGACCGAGGAGATGACGCCGCTGCGGGTGATGAAGGTCCCCAGGATCGAGAGCAGGAAGGTCATGATCACCAGGGAGAGGTTCCAGACGCGCAGCATCTTCTTGCGCTCCTCGATCATGACCGAGTGCAGGAAGGCGGTGGCCGTCAGCCAGGGAATGAGGGAAGCATTCTCCACCGGATCCCAGGCCCAGTAGCCGCCCCATCCCAGCTCGACGTAGGCCCACCAGCCCCCCAGGAGGATCCCCGTTCCGAGCACGAACCAGGACAGGATCGTGAAGCGCCGCGTGGTGCGGAACCAGGTGTCCCCGAGCTGCCCGGTCACCAGGGCCGCCACGGCGAAGGCGAACGGGATCGTCAGGCCCACGTAGCCGGTGTACAGGCAGGGGGGGTGGATCGCCATGAAGGGATTCTGCAGCTGCGGGTTCATGCCGTTGCCGTCGACCGGCGTGAAGCTCAGGCGGACGAACGGCCGGGTCATGAAGTTGACCAGCACCAGGAAGAAGGTCGAGACCACCGACAGGGTCGTGACGACGATCGGCATCAGCGGGCGGTTCTTCCGCCGGTTCAGCAGGACGACGATGGCCGAGTAGGAGAGCAGGATGAAGAGCCAGAACAGGATCGAGCCGGACTGCCCCGCCCAGAGGGCCGCGACCTTGTACATGCGCGGCAAGGCGCGGTTCGAGTAGGACGCGACGTACTCCAGATCGAACCGATCGGTGTGAATGCAGTATTCGAGGGCCAGGACACCGAGGAGCACCAGCGCCCAGGCGGCGTACACGGCCCGCTCGCCGCTCAGGACGAGCTCGCCCGACTGCACCCGCCAGCCGTTATAGGAGGCGATGATGGCCCAGGACGAGGCCACCAGGGCCAGGAGCAGGCAGAAGGTCCCGAAGTCGGCCATCTCCACCCCGGGCTACGCGGCGAGACGCCTCACCGCGGGGTGGGGACCGGCCCCGGTGACGCGGGGGGCCCTCCCTGTCCGGCGGGCTTCTTGTAGCTGTCGCCTTTGCGGTTCTGCGCCTCGTACTTGGAGGGGCACTTCGCCAGGAGGGTGCTGGCCATGAAGATCCCGTCGGGTCGCGGGGATCCCTCGACCACCACTTCCGAACCGTCGACGAAGGTGTCCGGTGTCTCCTTGCCGTACACCACGGCCAGCTGCCTGGCGCCGTCGGTCATCAGGAAGCGGGCGCCCGGAACGCGCGGGTCCTTCTGGATCGACCCCGGCACCACGTTGCCATTGATCCGGTAGTTCTCCCCCAGGTCCTCGTGACCGCTGCGCTCGAGGAACTCGCCGACGGTCAGGTAATAGACCAGCGATCCCTTCAATCCGACGCCGAACAGGACGACGAAACCGGCCACGAGGAAGGCGACGGCGATGGCGATCTTGACGGACAACGGTCGTGGCATGGTGAGCAGCCCCTCAGGACGTCCACCGAGGAAGAGAGTTCGATGATAGTCGAGGGTCCCACCCGAGTCAATCCGACGGGCAGGCCGAAGCGATGACAGATTCGTGATTTGCTGGAGCGGTACGAGGCCGGACCCTCCTGCCACTTGACTAGCGGCCCGCCAGGCATACATTACCCACCAACTAGTTTATATATATGCTTTCAGAGGAGTAGAGATGTTAATGCACGAGAGCATATATATAAATATTTAGCCCGAATCCCGAACCCTTCCCATCAACCAACCCGAGACGCGGGGGCCGAAAGGCCCCCCACCCGCCTTCTTCAGGGCCGGCCTTCGTTTTGACTTCACCGGGATCGGATGGTACAGTCTGCCGACGAACCCCACAGTCGTTCTTCCATGAAGGTGGCCCATGCTCGAGCGCACGCGGGACAAGCTGGAGAAGGAGTTGAAGGCGCTCGAGAAGGAGTACCGCCAGGACCTTCCCAAGGAGATCCAGCGGGCCCTGCAGATGGGCGACCTGAGGGAGAACGCCGAGTACCATGCCGCCCTCGACCGGCAGAAGTTCGTCAAGGCCCGCATCCAACAGGTGCAGACGCAGCTCAAGGACCTGGCGATGGTCGACCTGGACGCCCTCCCGAAGGATCGCGTGGCGCTCGGCTCGTCGGTCAGCGTGTACGAGTCGGAGTCCGACCGGACGCTGGTTTACGAGCTGGTGATTCCCGACGACGCGGACTTCTCGAAAGGGCTCGTCTCGGTCAACTCGCCGATCGGCAAGTCGCTCCTCGGACACGGGGTGGGCGACCAGGTGACCGTCCGGCTGCCCGCCGGGACGCGCTCCTACGAGATCGTCAAGCTCCAGACGCTGCACGACAAGGCGAAGAAATGAGATCCCCCGCCTGGTTTCCGAGGACGGCCCTTAGAGGCGCCCCCTTCGTCGTCGCGCTGCTGCTCGCCGCGTGCGCCCCGGCGCACGACGCGGAGAGCCTCTTCACGCGCATGAAGAGCCCCGACACCGAGGTGCGCCAGGACGCGGCGGAGGAGCTCGATGGGGTCATCAGGAAGGGGGATTACCAGGTCTTCCTGCGGGGGCTCAAGAGTCCCAACCGGATGTACCAGGTCGAGTCGATCCTCTTCCTGGCCCGCATGCCGCAGCCCGCGCCGCGCGCCGCGCTGCGCGAGCTGCTGCGACTGGAGCAACGCACCACGCTGCCGTACAACCCGATCCGCCTCAAGCCGCAGAGCATGGAGACCGACAGCCGTATCCTGGTGGCCCACCTCATCGACGCGAACGGGGGCGACCCGGAAGCCGCCGGGGTCCTGCTGCAAGGGGTGGGGGAGGACCAGGCCCCGGAGATCGTCATCGGGACCTGCTTCGCCGTCGGCGCGCTGCGCGACCCGAAAGGGATCCCGTTCCTGGTCGCCGCGGCCCGGCACCCGGACGTCGAGGTGGTCCGGGCGGCGATCCAGTCACTGGGGCATTTTCACGATCCTCGGGTGATGGAGAGCCTGCGCGCCGCCTCGACGCATCGGGAGCCGGTCGTGCGCAGCGACGTCCTCTCGTCGCTGGACTTTCAGGAGGGGCCGGAGGTCGTGGACCTGCTGAAGGCCGTGGCGGCGTCAGATCCCTCGCCCGAGGTCCGGGCCGAGGCCATCGCGAAGCTCCCCCGGTTCAAGGATCCGACGGCGACGCCCGTGCTGATCGAGCAGCTCAAAAGACGCGATCAGGCGCCGCGCGAGGCCGCCCTGCAGGCGCTGCGGATGCTCACCGGGCAGTCGCTCGGTCCGAGCGCCGACGCCTGGTCGCGCTGGTGGGCCCGCAACGGAGCGCACCAGGCGGCGCGATGAACCTCGTCTTCCACGAAGAGATGGTCAGGCTGCTGCGCGCCGGCCGCCCCGTCGCCGTGGCGACGGTCGTCGGCCGCCAGGGCTCGACGCCGCGTGACTTCGGGGCCAAGATGATCGTCACCGAGGAGGGCGAGACGGTCTTCAGCATCGGGGGGGGCGCCTTCGAGGCCCTGGTCATCGAGGACGCCCGCGAGGCGATCCGCGAGCGCCGGGGGATCGAGAAGGAATACCGCTTCACCGAACAGGGCGCGAACGCCCTGGGGATGGTGTGCGGCGGCAGCGCCCGCGTCCTCATCGAGGTGGTCCGTCCGCCCGATCCCTTGCTGGTGTTCGGCGCGGGGCACGTGGGCCGCGAGGTGGCCCACCTCGGCGCGAGGCTGGGATTCGAGGTGACCATGGTGGACGACCGGCCGCGCTACCTCGAGCCCGCCCGCTTCCCGGCGGGCGTGAGGCGCGTGCGCGTCGCGCACGATTTCTCGGGCGTCCTGCCGGAGGTGCCGCGCGGGGCGTTCGTCGCCGTTCTGACCCGCTGCCACCGCACCGATCTCGTGGCGCTGCGGCACGCCGTCGGGCGGGAGGCCGGCTACGTGGGCCTGATCGGCAGCCGCCGCAAGGTGGCGACGGTGCTGGCGCGGGCGCGCGATCAGGGGACGCCTGCCGCGGCGCTCGCCGAGGTGCGCGCGCCGATCGGCCTCCCGATCGCCGCCGAGACGCCGGAGGAGATCGCGGTCAGCATCGTCGCCGAGATGATCGCCGTGCGCCGCGGTTCGGCCACGGCGGCCCTTCCGGGCCGGGCGGGCGCGGGCCGGCTGCATCACGCCCGGTTCCGCAGGACGGTCCGCAGGATCGTGTAGCCCGCCCTCAGGCTTCCCCCGAGCGTCCCCGAGATCTTCGAGACGCCCAGCCGTTTCCGGTAGGAGACCGGGACCTCCAGCGCGACGAGCCCGCGCCGGACCGCCTTGACCTGCATCTCGACCGTCCAGCCGAAGCCCTGGTCCCGCATCTCCAGCTCCAGGAGCCGATCGAAACGGATGGCCCGGAACGGCCCGAGGTCGGTGAAGCGCGCCCCGTGGAGCAGGCGGATCAGCCCGGTCGCCAGGATGTTTCCGAGGCGGGCGTGCGGCAGGAGGGCCCCGGGCTCCCGGCGGCCCAGCACGCGGGATCCGATTACCAGGTCGCACGCCCCCCGCCGGATCGGTTCGACGAGCGCCGGCATCTCTTCCGGGTGGTCGCTGAAGTCTCCATCCAGGAAGACCACGACGTCCGGCCGCTTCACCTTGAGGTAGTCGATGCCGCGCAGGCAGGCGGCGCCGTAGCCCAGGCGCGGCTCCTCGAGCAGCGTGGCGCCGCCGGCTCGGGCGACGCCCGCCGTCCCGTCCGTGCTGGCATTGTCCACCACGACGACCTCCTCGACGAGATCCTTCGGAATGGCGTCCAGCACGCGCGGCAGGGCCGCTGACTCGTTATGCGCGGGGATCAGGACCGCGATCCGCATGTCCGGCATTATAGCGGGGCGCCCGCGACGGCCGCCGTTTTGACCGGGCGCGAGAGCGGGTGCTAAGATGCGCCGCCCGACCGGGCCCCGTCGCACGGCCCGGAGCCGCCCCGCGGAGGGTCGCCGGATGAAGACGGCCGACAGCACCTGGTTCAGACGCGCCGGGACGCTCGTCGGCATCGTCGTCTCCATGCGCCCGCGTCAATGGATCAAGAACCTCATCGTCTTCGCGGCCCTCATCTTCGCCAAGCGGCTCGCCGACCCGGCGCTCCTGGGCCGGGCGGGGATCGCCTTTCTGCTGTTCTGCGCCACGAGCGGGGCGGTCTACATCGTCAACGACCTCTTCGACGCCGACCGGGACCGCAAGCACCCCGTCAAGTCCCGGCGCCCCCTCGCGGCGCGCAGCCTCGGCGTCGCGCCGGCCCTCGCCGCGGTGGTGCTGCTCCTCACCGGCTCGCTGATGTCCGGATTCATGCTCTCGCCGCCGTTCGGCGCCGTCCTCCTCGCCTACGCGGCGCTCAACCTGGTCTACTCCCTGTGGCTCAAGGAGGTCGTCATCATCGACGTGATGGTGATCGCGGCCGGCTTCGTGCTGCGGGCGGTGGGTGGGGCCCTGGTCATCGACGTCGCGATCTCGGAGTGGCTGATCCTGTGCACCATCCTGCTGTCGCTCTTCCTGGCCTTCTGCAAGCGGCGGCAGGAGCTGGAGAAGCTCGAGGAGGCGCACGCCCATCGCGCCATCCTGCGCGAGTACTCGATCGATTTCCTCGACCAGATGATCAGCGTGGTCACCTCCTCGACCCTGGTGGCCTACGTGCTGTACACGGTCTCCCCGGACGTGGAGCAGAAGCTGGGCACGCACTACCTCTACCTGACGGTCCCGTTCGTCCTGTACGGCATCTTCCGCTACCTGTACCTGGTGCACCAGAAGGGGCACGGCGGCAACCCGGCGCAGGCCCTGCTCACCGACCGCCCGCTCCTGCTCTGCGTCGGCCTCTGGGCGCTCACCGTGGTCGCCCTGCTCTACATGGGCCCGGCCGGCTAGGGGCTTCTGTCCGGGCGGGGAAAAGGCGCGCGGGCGGCCCGTTTGCGCCCACCCGGCGTGGCCCGCGGCACGCGGGCGACGTATAATTCCCACTCCCCGGACGAGCCGTCCGGCGCGACAGGTGAGGAAGCCGCATGCCCAGACCCCGCATCGCCGCCCTGAGGACGGACCCCGGCCGGGTGATCGACGATTACGGTCGCCTCATGCGGCTGGCCCGCTACCAGGACAGCGTGGATCCCTCCGGCCACACCCTCATCAAGCTGAACCTGTCCTGGACGAAATACTTTCCCGCCTGCTCCAGCCAGCCGTGGCAGGTCGAAGGGGTGGTCAAGGCGATGCTGGAGGACGGGTACGCTCCCGCCCGCCTGCACCCGGTCGAGAACAAGACCGTGGTCACCGACCCGTGGAAGGGGGCCGCCAACAACCGCTGGCTGCCGGTCC